>JAGAPO010000020.1 GCA_017623215.1 Lachnospiraceae bacterium
CAAAGAAAGACTGATAAACTGGGGATTCTATGATTTATCCACAGCATATCAGTCTATGCACGTCAACTATTGAAAACGCCGGATACGTGAACCGTATGTCCGGTGTTGTGAGAGGACGGCGGTTAGTCACCGCCTCCTACTCGATTAAGGAAAGCGGCGGAACTATCAAATTTTTACAAAAAGAAGTTGTAATATTATAGGAATGTAAAAAAAATGAAGCTGAAATTTGTGGAATTTCCTGCTATGATAAATGAGAAGAAACTTGCTTCATGCGGCAAAAGCCGGAGCGAATAGCGGATACGGATGGCACATGGTTCCGGGGAGAATAGTAACAGAAGGGAGAAGTATGCTATGCGCGAATTATCAGCCAAAATCGCAGATAAGATGACTGCAATTGAGAAGACCCAGGTGAATGAGGACTGCCCGATTAGCATTATTGACATCAACAAATGGGAATGGGCGCAGGGAGTTGGCTTATATGGATTATACCGATGTTATGAGGTGACCGGAGAGGAACGGTATCTGGAATATCTGAAGAACTGGTTTGCGAGCCGGATTCAGGAGGGACTGCCGGAAAAGAATGTAAATACCTGTGCCCCTCTTTTAACACTGAGCTATGTCTACGATGGGAACCAAGACTATAAGGCAATTATGCAGGAGTGGGCAGAATGGCTGATGCATGGAATTCTTCGGACGGAGGAGCAGGCCTTTGTACATATGGTATCCGGTCATACCAATGACGGGCAGATCTGGGATGATACCTTATTCATGTGCGTATTGTTCCTGGCAAGAGCCGGAGTAATCTTTGAACGGAAGGATTATCTGGAGGAGACGAAGCGCCAGTTTTTAGTACATCTGAAGTATTTGACCGATAAGAAGACAGGTCTTATGTATCATGGCTGGACGTTCTTCGGACGTCATAACTATTCGAAGGCCCTTTGGGGAAGAGGAAATTGCTGGCTGACCGTCGGAATTCCCGATTATATTGACATTATGGGCGAATATCTGGAAGAGGGAATGAAGCAGTATCTGCTTGGCTGTCTGGCGGCGCAGATTGAGGCGCTGTCGAAATGCCAGGAGGAGAATGGAATGTGGCATACGCTTCTAAATGAAAAGGAGAGCTATGAGGAGCTTTCCGCGACTGCGGGCTTCGGATACGGAATCTTTAAGAGCGTCAGGAAGGGTTATGTGGATTCCTATTATCTAAGCTGTGCGCAGAAAGCGCTGAAAGCGGTTATCCGCTGTACCGACGAGGACGGAACCGTTCAGCAGGTCTCCTACGGAACCGGACTTTCAGACAATCTGCAGGATTATCGGGAGATTCCGTTATGCCCGATGACCTATGGACAGGCGCTGGCTATTCTATGCATCAGCGAGGGAGAGAGGAGATAAAAGTATGATAGAAGAGGTAAGAAGGGCGTTCGAAACGCATCCGGTAATTTTTCAGGATCATATGGTCATGGGGAAAAAGCCTCATACGGCTACCGTGGCAGCACTGCCCTTTGGAAGCTGCGGAAGAGAGACGGCGTCGTATTATTTTCTGGCGCGCTATTTTGACCGAATCGAGGATGGGGAAGCGGAGGCAATTCTGGAAGAGATTGCAAAGCTTCAGATTACGGATGAGACATCCGGGCATTACGGGTGTATGAGATGGTATCGGGAAGAGCCGTATATTCTGGATACGAACGGCGCTTTTTTTGTCTTGCTTCCGGTTTCGCTCGCTTTCGTGCTATGCGAGAACAAGATGACGGAGCGGGAGAAGCAGATCATTCGGAAGGTGCTTTGTCTTGCCGGTCATTGGTTCACAAAAGAAGGCAGAGGAGCGATGTTCTATACCAATAAAGTAATGAGTGACGGCGCAATGTTAGCATTGATCAGCCATATTACCGGGCAGTACGGAGCGGACAGCACAGCGTTCTGGGAAAGATGGAATACTTACGTGAATACCAGAGGCTACGGCTGGGGAGAGAATATCAGTTCTGTCTACACTGTTGTCATGCTGAATGCGATGAACGCGGCACTGCTTGTGATGGAAGAATCACCGAATCGAAAGCAGCTAAAGGAGAAAAAGGAGAAACTGCTTGATTATATTGCGTTCCACGGAGGAAAGGAATTCGTTCCGGCGATCCGAAGCTACAATTTCTCGGGTGAGGTCAATTACGGAGGTGCGATTCGCAGAGCATTTGACGGCGGGGCGAGCTATAACAGCTTCTGGGATATGATAGCAACCGTATTGCTTGCCTGTACGAATACAAAACGGCCGAAGTTTGAAGCGGCCGGGCCTGGAATGGTGCGAAAAGAGCATGCGTTTGACGATACGGCCGCTTACACCTGGATGGGAAAGGGAATCCGTCTTGGCAGCGTCTCCAGGTTCCCGGTTATGCCGGGCTGCTACGGCGGCCTTGGCTGGCAGTCCATGCCGGTGAGCGCCATGGCGGAGAAGGAAGCGGTATCCTACCTGCGTCTTCGAACTATTCAAAAGGGAGAGGACAGGACCCACCCTGCGGATTCCGACTTCTCGAAGGCGTATCTGTCCCATGAGTTATTTGATGATACCAATCGACCGTCCTGCACGCTTCGTGCCGCACAGGATCAGAATATCGTGATTGCGGTCAGAAGCATTCATCATCTGGCAAATCATGTGGAGGGAATCCTGGACGAATGGTGCATGCCGCGTTCGGAGAGAGAAGTGGAGACGCTTTCGGTAAAAGACAGACTCTGGTATCTGATCCGGTATGAGGACTGCGCACTTGCGTTAACACCGTTGGAAGGAATCGCGGTTTCTTCCGGGAAGAGGGAAGGACTGCCCTGTAAGATTAGCAGACAGGCAGGCGTTACCACGATTTCTACGGAATTGTATTCCGGCGGAGAGAATATGGCGGTAAAAGCATATCTGGAGAGCGCGTGGATTATCGTCGCTCTGGATGATAGTATAGTGTCGTCTGTGGAGAAGGAAAGCTGCGCCGAATATTTAAGCCGGATTACGGTGGAGAGCACGCAGCTTGCGGAGTATGCGGTACCAAGGACGGAGACATCGCTGACGCGCCATATCTGGTGCAGCGACGGTGTCCGCAGGGCAGAAATTTTCGTAGATCCCTGCGAGAATCCGGATGAGCTACCGTAAAATCCCGCAGGCGTTTGAGTCAATGCGAAAAAGCGAAATTCTTTTTTTTAATTTATTAAAAAAACAGTTGACGAATAAAAAAAATATGCTATAATCATTGTAGTGCTATTCAAGTATTACCCAAACAGTTGTATAGGCACAATACACAACTGGAGGGAGGTTAGGTGTGAGACCACGTCGAATGTAATCGTAAAAGAGAACGAGTCCTTAGACAGTGCTCTCCGCAGATTCAAGAGAAACTGTGCGAAGGCAGGTATCCAGCAGGAGATCCGCAAGAGAGAGCATTACGAGAAGCCCAGCGTAAGACGTAAGAAGAAGTCCGAGGCAGCTCGTAAGCGCAAGTTTAAGTAATCTCGAATAAGCTGTACGCAAGGTACAATGGTAACCCCAGGCGTTGGGCCTGGGGTCTTTTTCTGCCCTTTTTGAAGCCTTTCAAAAGAACGCGGACCGAGAATGTGCGGCTGCAGCAGTTAGAATAATAGATTCTTCAAGTATTTCATAGGACAGCCAGCTGCCGCATATAGTAAAAGGAAGAGAACTGCGGGGCAGAATTTCATGAGGAAGGTAAGCACGGTATCCGGGAATTTGCGTCCCGGCAAGAGCAGAAGCAAACCCGGAAGGGATCGATATAAGGAGATTGAGAAGCAGGAAAAGAAGCTGCACAAAGAGCGGGAGACAAGGCTGGAACAGCTCGCGGGCCAGATAAGGCTTCCGGCGGACATGGTAGCGGGAGTTCCGATTGTGACGATTATCGGCACCGGTGAACTGAGAATTGAGAATTATAAAGGAATTTTAGGCTATACGGACACACTCATTCGTATTCAGGCGAAGCCCTATGGAATCATTGTTGAGGGAAAACGCCTGGAAATCGCGTATTTTACCAGGGATGAAATGAAGATTACCGGAATGATTCACAGCGTTACCTATCAAAATGACACGATTCGAAGGGGAGTGTGAGAAATGGAGCACTTGTATCGGTATCTTACGGGCTATTTGATCGTGCGGCTGGTGGGAACAGAGACGGAGCGTTTCTTGAATCTGTGCGCCAACAGGGGGATTGTCCTGTGGAAGCTTGTCTGTATGGACGGAACCTACTACGCGCAGGTCGCGCTTGCGGATTATAAGAAGATGCATCCCGCTGTCAGAAAGACGGGAGTCAGGCCGATTATTGTCTCAAAGCGGGGGCTGCCGTTTTTTTTGTACCGTAACCGGAAAAGAGGATTGTGCGCGGCGGGATTTCTGCTGTTTTTTGTTATCATTTTCCGGCTTTCGTTCTACATATGGGATATCTCTGTGGAGGGCAGCTACTATCATACACCGCAGCAGCTGATTCGTTTCCTGCAGGAGCAGGAGATCTGCGCCGGAAGGCGCAAAAGCGAGATTGATTGCCCCGAGATTGAGGCGATGATTCGGAAGAACTACCCGGATATTGGCTGGGTATCCGCAGAAATTAAGGGAACCCGACTGATTATCCGAATCTCCGAGACCAATATGCCGGAGACGGATCCGGTGGCAGAGGGAGCAAGGCACATCGTAGCAAAGCATGACGGAATTGTGCGTGAACTCATCGTGCGCAGCGGAACACCTGCGGTATCGCGCGGAGACGTAGTAAGGCAGGGAGATATTCTGATATCCGGCGTGGTGGAAATGATCGGAGACGGGGATCTGGTAGTCGGAAAAGAGGCGGTATCGGCGGATGGGGATGTTGTGCTTGCAACGTATTATAAATATGAAGATCGTTTAAAACGGGAGCATACGGAGAAAATCTATACGGGAGAGGCGGTAAAGGGATTTGGACTGTATTCCGGGGAGAATAGCCTGTTTGCGTATCTTCCGTCCTTTTCCTATGAAAAATACGATGCCGCGGTATTGGATCACACAATTACCCTGTTTGAAAATCTGGTACTGCCGTTAAGAATCCGTACGGTCACGCTGACCGAATACTATGAACAGAAAATGACTTATTCCGAGGAGACGGTTACAGAGCTTTTGAATCAGAGACTCGGCCGATATCTGGAGGAGCTTGAGGCGGACGGCGTGAAGATTATCGAAAATCAGGTGGAAGTCACCGTAGGAACGATCAGTGCCGCTGCACAGGGGAAGATTATAGTAGAGGAGACGGCAGTGGAGTATCGGGCCGTGGAAGAAGAGGAATACCGGACGGAGGAGGAAGAGGCACCGGAAGATGAGAGTGGGATGCAGGAATGATTCAAGAAGGGGATAATAAGTGCCGCTGCAAAAGGCGTTAGCATAAAAGTTCACATGGATGTTCGGTTCCCTGTTGTTTTTTAAGATGCAATCTATTATAATAGGATAAGAACGAAATGACTTAATGATATGCACGATGCGGGACCGGTATATTTGCCGGGACTTTGGAGGAAGAAGCAGACTGATGAGTATAACGGAGTTATTACTGGAGATTCCGGCTGACCATATCCGGAATGTGTTCGGGCAGTATGATGCCTATGTGAAAATAATTGAGAAGACCCTGAACGTTACTATTATTGCGAGGGACGATCAGGTTAAGGTAATCGGAGAGGGCGAAAAGGCGGAGAAGGCAAAGAGTGTGCTCAATCAGCTGGCGGAACTGTCGAGACGCGGAAGTACGATTACGGAGCAGAATGTGAATTATGCGCTGGCGCTGAGCTTCGAGGAGAAGGAGAGCGCGATTGTGGAGATTGATCAGGACCTGATCTGCCACACGATTAACGGAAGGCCGATTAAGCCAAAGACCCTGGGGCAGAAGCAGTACGTGGACCAGATCCGAAAGAAGATGATCGTATTCGGAATCGGCCCGGCCGGAACCGGTAAGACCTATCTTGCGATGGCGATGGCAATCAGCGCGTTTAAGAATGACGAGGTGGGGAGGATTATTCTGACCAGACCCGCGATTGAGGCGGGAGAGAAGTTAGGCTTCCTTCCGGGCGATCTGCAGAGCAAGGTTGACCCTTATCTGAGACCGCTTTATGATGCACTGTACCAGATTATGGGGCCGGAGAGCTTTCAGAAGAACATGGAGAAGTGCCTGATTGAGGTCGCGCCGCTCGCCTATATGAGAGGCCGCACGCTGGATAACGCGTATATTATTCTGGATGAAGCGCAGAATACGACGCCGGCACAGATGAAGATGTTCTTAACCCGTACCGGATTTGGTTCCAAGGTTATTATTACGGGCGACCAGACGCAGAAGGATCTGCCGTCCGGTACCCTGTCCGGCCTTGACGTGGCAATCAAGGTGTTAAAGGGCGTGGATGGAATCGGATTCTCGTATCTGACGAGCCAGGATGTTGTGAGACATCCGCTGGTTCAGAAGATTGTAAAAGCCTATGAGGAATACGAGAATAAGGAAGAGGCGAAGCGCAGAAGGCAGATGGCAGGGAGCGCGCAGGATGCTCGGAGAGAACGGCGGGATTCGAAGACGGAGTATCGATCCGGAGTCAAGGGCGGTTCTAAAGTCGCATCAGTTCGGGTAAAGCGTAAGAATTAGGAAGTTTGGCGATTGTACGGGGGAATGGAGGAAAAGTACGGATGACAGTGAATGTGGAATACGAGACAGACATTGCTCTGTTTGAAGGATATGAAGAACTGATTAACCGCGTCATTGAGGCAGCACTCGATTCAGAAGGGTGCCCGTTCGAGGTGGAGGTAAATGTGGTGATTACGGATAACGCATCCATTCGTGAGATTAACCGGGAGTATCGGCAGATCGATGCGCCGACGGATGTGCTGTCCTTTCCGATGCTGGAATATGAGACGCCGGGAGATTTTACGTGGCTGGAGGAGGACGAGGAGTATAACGCGGACTGCTTTAATCCGGATACGGGCGAGCTGATGCTCGGGGATATTATGATTTCCGTGGAGCGCGTTCTTTCCCAGGCGGAGGAATACGGGCATTCTGCAAAGCGGGAGCTTGGATTCCTGATTGCGCACAGTATGCTGCATCTGTTCGGCTATGACCATATGGAAGACGGGGAGCGCGAGATCATGGAGGAAAAGCAGAGAGAACTGCTGAACGGGCTTGGAATTACCAGATAAGGAGGAAAGCCCGGGAACAGGCGGAGGAATCATGGCAGGAGAACGGGCAGGGAATAATATGAGAAGAGTTTGGAAGAAGACAGGCTTGGTATTGGCTGCCGTAGCATTGTCTGTGACACTTGCGGCATGCGGGAACAAAGAGGGAGAAGGACAGGAGAGCACGCCGGCCGGAACGCAGCAGACGACTGAGGTGCAGATAAGCCAGGCGCCGACCGTGTCTCCGACACCAACCGCGGCGCCGACACCGACAATGACGCCGACACCGACGCCGGACCCGCATATTGGTGAGGTGAGAAGCGATCTGACCGGCGAATGGATTCCGGAGGAAGAGGCTGCAAAGAGGCCTTACGCAGTGGTGCTGAACAATCTGAAGCTTGCGTCCCCGCAGAGCGGAATCGGAGAGGCTGACATTTTATATGAAGCGCTTGTAGAGGGCGGAATTACGAGATTTCTCGGAATCTATGACGGGATTGAGACGGACAGGCTGGGTTCGATAAGAAGCGCGAGACACTATTTTGTGTCATTTGCGGATGAATATGATGCGATATTTGTTCACTATGGAAAGACAACCTATGCAACAAAGAAGATTAACGCGTGTGGTATCGCGGATATCGACGGGACGGCCGGAAGCGGTTCGACCACTTTTTACAGGGACAAGTCGATTCAGGCTCCTCATAATGCGTTCACGGGCAAGGAATGGATTGAGGAGACCGTTGCGAGGTTGAAGTTCCGCACCGAGCATGAGGAGTCCTATGAGGCGCACTTTCAGTTCGCAGAGGAAAGCGAAGCGGACGGAGCCGCGGAGGAGGATGCGAGGCTGACTGCGGATAAGGTAACGTTAGGATTCTCAAGCTACACAAGTCCATATTTTGAATATCACGAGGATGACGGGCTGTATTACCGGTTCCAGTTCGGCAAAGAACATGTGGATTATAATACCGGAGAGCAGCTTACATTCCGAAACCTGATTGTTCAGTTCGTAAAGGAATGGGATATCGACAAGAACGGATATCAGACCATGGAGCTGGATGACGCTTCGGGAGAAGGATATTTTGTTACAGATGGTTTCGCAGAAAAAATCACCTGGAAAAAGATTGGAACGGATGGAGTTACCAGATATTACGGAGAGGACGGAGAAGAGATCTTGCTGAATCCGGGCAAGACCTATATCGCGGTATTTCCGAATAGCCGGACTGCAAAAGTCGTCATTGAAGAGGTGAAATAGTGTCATGTAAGGCAGCGCAAAAATGCGCTCCGGCATGTCGGTTAGTGTGAAGAATCGCATGTAGCTAAGGAGGAAAAGCGATGGCGGGATCAAAACCATCTGGAAAAAATAATTTTCTGCTGCAGGGTGGGATTCTTGCGGCAGCATCGTTGCTGGTTCGGTTTATCGGACTGTTATACCGGATTCCGCTGACAAGAATTGTCGGCGATGAGGGTATGGGGTATTATTCTAATGCGTACGAGATCTATAATCTGGCGCTGCTGGTGTCTTCCTACAGCCTGCCGATTGCGATCTCGAAGCTGATAGCGGCGAGGGAGTCGAAGAAGCAGTATCGAACCTCTTACCGGTTGTTTTTGTGCGCAATGGTATTTGCGATTGTAGTCGGCGGAATTGCGGCACTGGTTGTATTTTTTGGGGCGAACGTATTCGCGGAGGTATTCTGTAAGAGCCCGAACAGTGCGATTCCGCTTCGGATTCTGGCTCCCACGATCTTTGTATTTTCCATTATGGGAGTGCTGCGCGGACTCTTCCAGGGCAAGCATACCATGATACCGACCTCCATCTCGCAGGTATTTGAGCAGATTGTTAACGCGGTGGTATCGGTATGGGCGGCTTATGAATTGATGCACATACACAGCCTGTCGGAACAGATTTCGGCTTACGGAGCGGCGGGCGGAACGGCGGGTACTTTACTTGGAGCAATAGCGGGCTTACTGTTCCTTATATTTATATTCAGTATCTATCGTCCTGTATTAAAAAAGAGGGCAGCCAAGGACCGGACCGGCGTGGAGGAGTCCTATGGAACTCTGGTAAAATTGATCGCGATTACGACAATTCCTTTGATATTAAGCCAGACGGTATATCAGATAAGCGGAATTGTAGACCTTTCGGTATTCGGCCATCTGATGGAGGGCAAGGGCTTTTCCGAGGCGGCAAGAAGCGAGATGACCGGTATCTACAATAACAAATACAGGCAGCTGACGAACCTTCCGGTCGCAATTGCGACAGCAATGGGGGCGGCGATTATGCCGGCGCTGACAGCTGCTTACACGAATAAGAGGGAGAACGAGGTTCGCTATAAGACGGCGGTGTCGATTAAGCTCAATATGATTATTGCGATCCCGGCGGCAGTCGGAATGGCGCTGTTGGCAGAACCGATTCTTAAGCTGTTATACGCGGATACGAATCCGATGAGCATCAATATGCTGAGACTTGGTTCGATCGCGATTGTGTTCTTCGCACTTTCCACGATTACGAACAATATCCTGCAGGGCATCAACCGGATGCACACGCCTGTCATTCACGCGGGGATCGCGCTGGTACTGCATGTGGTGCTTTTAATAATCATGATTGAAGTCATGAATCTGGGAGCCTATGCGCTGGTCATCGGAAACGTTACATTTGCCTTAACGGTATGTCTCCTGAACGCGATCGCGCTTGCAAGACATCTGAATTACCGGCAGGAGATGCTTCATACCTTCATAATTCCGGCGATCAGTGCGCTTATTATGGGAGTGGTTACATTTGGAAGCTACAAGGTATGTGATATTCTGCTTGGCAGCACAATTATCAGCACGGCTGTGTCGTTCGTGGCATCGGTTGTAGTATATTTTGCTGCGCTGATTTTGCTGCGCGGAGTGGATGAGGACGAGCTGTACAGCCTTCCGATGGGAGGACGAATTGTGAGACTTGCAAAGAAGCTGCATCTGATGCGGTAGGCAGGTCGTGGAACGCAAAGCATAATTATGGCATTCATGCCGCAAAATGATTTTAAGAGAGCAGGCCTCTCTGAGCGTCGTTTTGCGGTATTTTTGTTTGGAAGGCACGAAAGGAAGGTCAGAGGAATACCGGAGGCCTGATTTTTGAATTATTTGGTATAAATTCCAATATTTCTGGAAATACTCGCAGGCAGAAACGACTGTGGCGGTCCGCTGCAGCCAAAAGGAAGGCGAGGTTATCGGGATGAAGAAATGGATTATATCAATATCGGCATTTTTGTCGCTGTGCCTGATATTCACGGCGGCTTATTATGTAAGTTATCAAAATGTGCTTCAAAGATTTGAGGAACGTCTGAATGCACAGGAGCTTGCAGAACTTCTAAATTCTGAGCAGGAGCTTGCTCAGGCAGGGATTGATATGGCTGCACTGTCAGGCGAAGCGTCAGCAAATGCTGACGGAGAGAGGAACACATCTGACATGGGAACAGCCGGGGATACTGCCGGAGAGTCCGGAAGAGCCAGCGTGGGTGAAGAGGAGGAGCAGGCCCTTGAGGCAGGCATTCTGTCCGGAGATAAGATAATGCCGTATACCGCGTATATTGTGGAAAGCTATGATGTCGGGACGGATGCATATGTCAGAGAGGTACTGCGCGCACCGGCCGAGCTGGTGGGCCTGACACGGAAGGAGGCCGAGGCATATTTTGATGAATATATGGAGGAACTTCCGCTAACGGAGTATCAGGAGGGGCTTGCCTCAATTGAACTCTCGGAATTCTCCAAACAGGAGATTGTTGTACGCAAATTTTACAACAGCGCTTTGGTGCCCTATCAGTATTACCTGGTGGTGCGGGATGGACTGGTAGTAGTGTATTACTGCGATAAAAAGACAGTATTTGAATATACGCAGATTCGGGCGGATTCCCTTCCGATGGAGACGCAGGAGGCGTTGAGCATTGGTATCGGAGTGGAGGATTCGAAGCTCCTTTACAGCATTCTGGAAGGATATTCCTCGTAACCTTTGATTCCGTTTGTACACAGAATGGAATTCCTGCTTCCGGGAAGCGAAAATGCTGCCCAATGCAGGAAAAGCGTCTTTTCAGCAGAATATGAGCTTTTTATGAAAGAGGGTTGATTTTTGGAAGAGCTTCCGTTACAATAAGTGGTATTGTATTAGGTTATTCGCGGGAATGGAGTGTTGGGATGGACGCACAGATCATTATTGTGGGCGCGGGAGCGGCGGGCCTGATGGCAGGAATCGCGGCCGGAAGAGCCGGAAGTCAGGTCCTGATTCTGGATCAGAAGGAGAAGCCGGGGAAGAAGCTCTATGCGACCGGCAACGGAAGATGTAATTATACGAATCTGAGGCAGGAGAGAGACTGCTATCGGGGAACGGACCCGGACTTTGCGATGCGGGCATTTCAGAGCTTCGGACTGGAGCGGACAAGACGGCTGTTCGGCGAGCTTGGAATATTGGAGCGGAGCATCAACGGTTATCTCTATCCGAATTCCGGACAGGCCAAAGATGTGGTTGCCGTCCTGCTGTATGAACTGGACCGGCTTGGCGCAGCAATCCGGTGCGGGGAGGCGGTTACACAGATTCGAAAAGAGAAGAACGGATTTGCGGTCCGTACCGGGGAAAGAGAATATCGAAGTGCGAAGGTGATTCTTGCGGCCGGAGGCTGTGCGTCGCCGAAGCTTGGTTCGGATGGGAGCGGCTATGCGCTTGCAAAGTCACTCGGGCATTCGCTGATCGAGCCGGTTCCGGCGCTGGTGCAGCTAAAGTCGGCAGAGAATACCAAAGCGGTATCAGGTGTGCGCTTCTTTGGCGCCGGAGATATCCGGAACAGCACAGGGAAGGTTCTAACCGCGGAAGAGGGAGAATTCCTCTTTACCGACTACGGAATCTCCGGAATTCCGGTGATGCAGATGAGCCGCTTCGCGGCAAAGGAGCTGCAGGCCGGGCGAAAGGTGCGGCTTACCCTGAATTTCCTGTCGGATATGACAAAGGAAGTATGTGAAAAAGAAATTACGAAGAGATTTTCCGGAAGGAACCGTTCTGCGACAGCGATTCAGGCACTCACCGGTCTGGTGAACGAGAAATTGCTCTGGTATGTGCTGAAAGAATGCGGAATCAAGGAGGAGGCCCCGGTGCAGAAGGTGCCGAGGGAGAGCGTAATCCGGCTTGCCGGACTGCTTCAGGCCTATCCCCTTACGATAAATGGAACGAATTCCTTTGAGAATGCGCAGGTATGTGCGGGAGGTGTCAAGACCTCTCAGGTGACGGAACAGATGGAGTCTAAGCTGTGCGGGGGCCTGTATCTTGCGGGGGAGCTGCTGGATATTGATGGAACCTGCGGAGGCTATAATCTGCAGTGGGCCTGGACGAGCGGCTGGATCGCAGGAAGCAGCGCCGCAGAAGGGATCAGGGGACAGTCAGGAGGCAGTCAACGGTCAGAATATAATATGACGGAAAGGCATGAGAAGCGAACATGATACGAATAAACCAATTAAAGCTTCCGGCGTGGCACGAGGCGGGGGCGGTCGAGAAAAAAGCGGCGGAAAGCTTAAAGCTTTCGCCTGACCGAATTCAGTCAATCTCGATTCGCAGGCAGTCGCTGGATGCAAGAAAGCGGGAAGGGATTATTAAGTATATATACACGGTAGACGTTGCACTGACGGACGGAGCAGCGGCGGAGAAGAGGCTGACAGCCCGATTGAAGAACCCGAACATTACATATGTAATTCCGGATATCTATCGGGAGCCGGATGCGGGGGAAGAAACGCTGCCCGGCAGAATCGTCGTAGTAGGGAGCGGCCCGGCCGGGCTGTTCTGTACCTACATGCTCGCACATTCCGGATACCGCCCAATCTTAATCGAGAGGGGCGCACCGGTGGATGAGAGGGTGGCGGCGGTAGAGCATTTCTGGGAGAGCGGCGAGCTGAATCCGGAGACAAACGTACAGTTCGGAGAAGGCGGAGCCGGAACCTTTTCAGACGGAAAGCTGAACACGGTGGTGAAGGATGAGGGGGGCCGAATCCGTAAGGTATTTGAAACCTTTGTTCAGCATGGTGCGCCGGAGGATATTCTGTATAAAAGCAAGCCGCATATCGGGACCGACAGGCTGCGCGGTGTTGTGAAGTCCATGCGGGAAGAGATTCTCGCACATGGCGGCGAGGTGCGGTTCCATACGAAGCTTACGGATATTAAGCAGGACAACGGCAGGATATCCGCCGCGATTGTGAACGGCGGCGAGGAGATCCCATGTGCGCTGCTGGTTCTGGCAATCGGCCACAGTGCAAGAGATACGTTCTATATGCTGCGGGATAAGAAGCTGTCCATGCGGGCAAAAGCATTTGCAGTGGGGCTTCGAATCGAGCATAAGCAGGAGATGATCGGCAGGGCGCAGTACGGAGATGATTATATGAAGCTGCCGCCTGCGGATTATAAGGTGACGCATACCTGCAAAGACGGGCGCGGAGTCTATTCGTTCTGCATGTGTCCCGGCGGCTATGTGGTAAATGCGTCCTCAGAAGAGCGAAGACTTGCCGTCAACGGAATGAGCAATTACGCCAGAGACGCTGAGAACGCGAACAGCGCGCTGATAGTGACGATATCTCCGGAGGATTACGCGGGGACGGAAGAAGCGGATGCGCTTTCCGGAATTGAATTCCAGAGAACGTTGGAAGAGAGAGCCTTTCAGGCCGGCGGAGGTAAGATACCGGTATCAAGGCTCGGAGATTTTAAGAATCATACAATAACAACCGAATGCGGAAGCGTTGTTCCGAGTGCAAAGGGCGGTTATCAATTCGCAGATTTGCATACGATCTTGCCGGAATTCATTGCACAGGATATAATAGAAGGAACGGAAGCATTTGACCGGAAGATACCGGGCTTTGGCGCTGATGACGCCATTCTTTCGGCAATGGAATCCAGAACCTCCTCGCCGGTGCGGATTAACCGCGGAGAGGAACTGGTCGGAAGTATCGAAGGCATCTATCCGTGCGGAGAAGGCGCGGGTTATGCAGGGGGAATCACATCGGCCGCGGTGGACGGAATCCGGGTATATGAGGCGATCCGCCGCAAATATCGACCGAGATAGAAATGAGGATAGGAATGGACAAAAGAAGCTTACTGAAAGATAAAAAAAGAATTGTTGTAAAGATCGGATCTTCTTCCCTGACGCACGAGGCGACGGGAAACTTAAATCTTGCGAAGATGGAAAAGCTGGTCAGAGTCCTGACTGATCTGAAGAACCAGGGAAAGGACGTCGTGCTGGTATCCTCCGGTGCGATTGCGGTTGGGCGAAAGACGTTGGGACTGAACACCCGTCCGGCCGAGAAATCCGTAAAACAGGCCTGTGCCGCGGTTGGCCAGGCAAAGCTCATGATGGTATACGAGAAGCTGTTCGCGGAATATAATCAGATTCCCGCGCAGGTTCTCCTGACCAAATATACCATGCTGGATCCGGTGAGCCGCAGGAACGCCGAGAACACCTTTGATGAGCTGTTAAAGCTCGGCGTGATTCCGATTGTTAACGAGAACGATACCGTGGCGACGGACGAGATTGAGTTCGGTGACAACGATACTCTTTCCGCGATTGTAGCGGCGTTAATCCATGCGGATCTGCTGATTCTGCTTTCGGACATTGACGGATTATATACGGATGACCCGCATAAGAATCCCGACGCGAAATTCATTGAGCTGGTAGAAGAGATTGACGAGAACCTTGCCAGAATGGGGAAGGGCTCCGCAAGCGACGTCGGAACCGGCGGAATGGCGACCAAGATATCCGCGGCCAGAGTTGCGACGGACGCAGGCGCGGATATGATGATCGCAAATGCCGAGAATGTAGGAATCATTGAAGAGATTATCAAGGGAGAGCCGGTGGGAACCCTGTTCCTTGCCCATAAAAATATTAATTTCAGTCTGCTGGACTATCTGCAGGAAAGTTGAGGAAACAGAGATGGATGAGAAAAAAATTGCAAGAATTAACGAGCTCTATCACAAATCCAAGAACGGTGGGCTGACCCAGGAGGAGACAAAGGAGCAGGTGCAGCTGCGCGCAGAGTATATCGCGGCAATCCGGGCGAACCTGAGGGGAACGCTGAATCAGGTTCAGATACTGAATCCGGACGGAACGGTTACCGACCTGTCGAAGAAGAATCCGCAGTAGACAGATTGCGGAACAGATTGCAGGACAGATTGCAGGAAGCTGTCGGATGAAAGGACGCGAAGGAGATGGAGGAAAAGAATCAGAAGAGGCGGAAGGATGTCATTCGGGAGCGGATCCGAAGAATGCGCAGAGAATATCCGACAGAATGCAGAGAGCGCGACAGCAGATACATTTGCGAACGGGTGATTGCGATGGAGGAATACCGGAATGCTTCCCGCGTCTTTTTATACATGGCGCTGCCCGGAGAGGTAGAGACCGGGATGATTCTGAAAGATGCTCTGGCGGCGGGAAAGCAGGTCTATATTCCCAAAGTGCTGGAAAAAGGAGTGATGGAATTCTATCAGGTTACGCGGGAGGATGAATGGGACGTAGGAAGCTTCGGGATCAGAGAGCCTTTGGGAGTACGGGGTGAAGAAGCGGAAAGGCAGGGATTTCTGATTGTTCCGGGAGTTGCCTTTGACCGGTCCTGCTACCGCATCGGATTCGGCGGGGGATATTATGATCGCTATCTGACAGAGGCAAAAAAAGGTGCCTTTGTAACAGCAGCACTTGCCTATGAGTTTCAGATTGTTCCGGAGTTAGCGCCGGAGGAGTGGGATATTCCGCTTGATATGGTGGTGACGCCGGGAGAGATTATTCGAAGGAGTCCTTGTGAACAGATGAATTAAAAGGAATATAGAGATAACGAATGCGGAAGGATAAGCAGGTCCGACAGCAGGGCAAAGGAGCTGCGGGCGGAAAGGAAGGCCAGAATGGAAACGTTGGAAATTATGGGACAAAAGGCAAAAGAAGCGGCTGCGAAGCTGAATCTTTTGAAACAGAATGACAAGAAGCAGGCTCTTATGGCAGCGGCGGACAGACTTTGCAGCAGAGCGGAGGAGATTCTTGCGGCAAATGAGACGGATGTGAAAAACGCTGTCCGGAACGGAATGAAGGAATCTTTGGTAGATCGCCTGAAGCTGAACGAAGCCAGAATTCAGGGAATGGCGGATGGACTGCGTCAGGTTGCGGCTCTTACTGATCCGGTCGGAGAAATCACAAGTATGAAGCAGCGTCCGAATGGATTGATGATTGGAGTCAAGAGAGTTCCGCTCGGAGTTGTGGGAATCATCTACGAATCCAGGCCGAATGTAACAGCGGATGCGTTCGGACTGTGTTTTAAGACCGGAAATGCCGTGATATTGCGGGGGGGAAGCGATGCGATATACTCTAACATGGCAATTATTGCGATCCTGCAGGATACTCTCGAAGAATGCGGCCTTCCGAGAGCAAGTGTACAGCTGATTACCGATACTGACCGGAAGACCGCAGTAGAGATGATGCGGCTGAACAAGTACATTGATGTGCTGATTCCGAGAGGCGGCGCAGGATTAATCCGCAGCGTGGTCGAGAACAGCACAGTTCCCGTTATCGAGACCGGAACGGGCAACTGCCACGTATACGTGGATGAATATGCGAATTTTGACATGGCGCTGAACATTATTGATAACGCCAAGACCCAGCGGCTTGGAGTCTGCAATGCCTGTGAGTCTTTGGTGGTGCACAGTGCGGTTATGGAGGAGTTCCTTCCGCTCGTGTATCAGAGGCTGACGGACAAGCAGATTGTATTCCGCGCAGACGAACGCGCAAGAAGCGTAGTTCCTGCGATGGAGGCGGCAGATGAGGAGGATTTCGGAAAGGAATACCTCGACCGGCTGATATCGCTGAAGATTGTAGATTCGCTGGATGAGGCGATTGCGCATATTAATCATTACAATACCGGACACTCGGAGTCGATAATTACAGACAATTATGAGAATGCGATGCGTTTCCTGAATGAGATTGACGCGGCAGCGGTGTATGTGAATGCATCGACCCGATTTACGGACGGGGGAGAGTTTGGATTCGGCGCGGAGATTGGCATCAGCACGCAGAAGCTCCATGCAAGAGGACCGATGGGGCTGGAAGCACTGACGACGGTGAAATACGTAATAATGGGAAATGGACAGATCAGAGAATAAAGATGAGCCTGAAAGAGGGTTGTGATTCAATAACGATGGAGGCCTTTTTATGACGAAAGAGATTTTCGATGAGATTTTGGAGACGCTGAATGAAGAGTCGGACGGGCTCGCGGATTATCTGGAGATTAGCTATGATGAGATGGATGAGCTCGAGATTGGTCTTTGGTATGAGGCTGTGACCGGCGAGAAGATGGAGCTGGGGGAAAAGGAGGATATGCATCAGGAGCTTTTGGAGGCGGTGTATGAACTCGAGGAGTCCGATATTGGGCAGCTGGTGAAGCTGGTCAAGAAGGCGAAGACTCGCTTTGCAAAGGTGTATGGATGGTAATTGTGGTTTCGGGCTATTGTGATTGAGGAGCCCGGGATTGAGTTTGGAGTTTGAGGAGTTTGTTTGGTATGGATAAGAAAGTTGAACTGGATAAGCTGTTGGATTCGATTGATACTGGGGCAGAAGCGCCGGTATCGGAGCCGGAAAGACAGTTTTTCTATATGGCAAAGTGCAGAGAGTGGACGAAGGCTGAGAAAGCAAGACTTGGCAGGGAGCTTACGTTCCATGTGCAGACGTTTGGCTGTCAGATGAATGCGAAGGATTCGGAGAAGCTGACCGGTATCTTAGAGGAGATCGGGTATGTCGAGACGGATTCGGAGAACGCGGATTTCGTGATTTATAATACCTGTACGGTCAGAGAGAATGCAAATAACCGGGTGTATGGCCGAATTGGCTACCTGGGTACATTAAAGAAGAAGAATCCCGGAATGAAGATTGCGATGTGCGGCTGTATGATGCAGGAAGAGCATGTCGTGGAAAAGATTCGCAGGAGCTACCGATTCGTGGATATTGTGTTCGGAACGCATAATATTTTCAAGCTGGCAGAGCTGTTCTATGAGAGCCTGAAACGCGGGAAGATGGTGGTTGAGGTGCTTCAGGGGACGGATATGATCGTAGAGGATTTGCCGAGCGAGAGAAAGTATCCGTTCAAGGCCGGCGTTAATATTATGTATGGATGCAATAATTTCTGCAGTTATTGTATTGTTCCTTATGTAAGAGGAAGAGAGCGAAGCAGAAAGCCGGAGGATATTATTCATGAGATTGAGGAGCTTGCGGCAAACGGAGTTGTAGAAGTTATGCTGCTCGGGCAGAATGTGAATTCATACGGGAAGACCCTTGCGGAGCCGGTTAGTTTTGCCAAGCTTCTTAGAATGGTAAACGAGGTCGAAGGAATTCGGCGGATTCGCTTCATGACGTCGCATCCGAAGGATTTGTCCGATGAGCTGATTCAGGCGATGGCGGAGTGCGAAAAAGTATGTATGCATCTGCATCTGCCGGTACAGTCGGGAAGCTCAAGAATCCTGAAGGCAATGAACCGCAGGTATACGAAGGAGGATTATCTTGCCCTGGTTGACCGGATTAAGGCAGCGATGCCCTCAATTTCGCTCACGACGGATATTATTGTCGGATTTCCGGGGGAGACCGAAGAGGATTTCCTTGAGACGGTTGATGTCGTGAAGAAGGTTGGATATGACAGCGCTTATACATTCCTGTATTCGAAGCGGACGGGGACTCCCGCAGCGACGATGGAGAATCAGGTTCCGGAAGATGTGGCGAAGGAGCGGTTTGACCGGCTTTTGCAGGTTGTGACGGAGGTTTCGGCACAGAGAGCACAGGAGGATACCGGAAGGATCGAAGAAGTGCTGGTAGAAGAGCGGAATGAACAGGAGCCCGGTCTGGTAACCGGACGGTTAAGCAATAACTTATTAGTGCATTTTCCGGGAGATACGGATCTGATCGGACAGATTGTGAGAGTAAGACTGGATGAGTGCAGAGGGTTTTATTATATGGGTACGCAGTCCATTCGTTGATCCATGCAGGGGTATTCGGCCGGTATCATGTGATGCTAACAGATAAATTCTATTTTGTAGGAAAAATAATATGTGGAAAAAACTATATAATGCTGCAATCAGGGTTCAAAACAGCAGAACAATCTCACCTTTTATTGATGCAGGTGGAGTTGCTGCTGCAATTCTGACGAAAAAAGGAAATATTTATGTTGGCGTGTGTATCGATACTGCTTCAACGCTTGGAATGTGTGCAGAGAGAAATGCCATTGCCAATATGATTACAAATGGCGAAAGCCAAATTGAAAAAATTGTTGCTGTAATGCCGGATGGAAGGGTTGGCTCTCCTTGCGGTGCTTGTCGTGAATATATGATGCAGTTGGATAAGGAAAGCGGAGAAATAGAAATCTTGCTTGACCTGGATACTCGAAAGACAGTTAAATTGAAAGAGTTGATTCCTGATTGGTGGGGAACGGATAGGTTTGCAGAGTAGTATAACGAATTCAAATTGATATTATTATGAAAGGAGTTAAAAAATGGATTACGCCATTATAGAAAAAGAGTCGTTTAATGTGTTGGGAATCCGCAGAATTACGCCTTATGGAGGAGGAACCTGGGCTATTGTTAAAAGTGATGGGAGTAATGAAAAGATAAAGGAAATCAGCGGGAAGTTTTTTGATTTGGGCCTTTGCTTCGGTTTTTCAGAGGATGGCAGCGATGACTATATGTGTGCGATTGAATGGGATGGCGACGAGATAGAGGGATTCGAAACCTTTACATATCCGGCGGCAACCTGGCTTGTGTTTGAAGCAAAAGGTGCCATTTCTGAGAATGTCCTTGGAAATGTGTGGAATAGAATTAATAATGATTTTTTGCCGAACAGTAAATATAAAAAATGTATGGCTACGATCGAGCGTTATGTGAATTGGAATGACGCAGAAGATTTTTGTGATGTGGAGGTATGGATTCCTGTAGCAAAAAAATAGCTTTATTACAATGAATTTGAGATTGACGGGAAAAACATAGGCGAAGTACATTCAATTTGCATAAAAATATTCTCTTCAGGGCTTGACATTATAGTAAAATTGGGATAAAATTTATATGTTGTATATTTGTACAATGAAAATTAGATAAGGAGGTGCTCCTGTGTCTGTACCGTTAATTATAACAATTCTGATTGTTGTAGTTGTCGCGGCGATAGTTGCTCTTGTTACATGGAAGCTTGCAACGGATTACCGGATCAAGGTTGTGGAAGCCAAGATCGGTAGTGCGGAGGATAAAGCGCGAGAGATCATAGATGAGGCTTTAAAACAGGCGGAGACTAAGAAGAGAGAGGCACTTCTCGAGGCGAAGGAAGAGTCCATGAGGACGAAGAATGAGCTGGAGAAGGAAGTCAAGGAACGCAGAGCCGAGGTACAACGCTACGAGAAACGAGTTTTGTCGAAAGAGGAAACTCTTGACCGCAAGATGGAAGCACTGGAGAAGAAGGACGCCAAGATGACTGCAAAGGAGAATGAGCTGGACAGGCTCAAGGCCGAAGTGGAGGATTTCCACGCAAGGCAGCTGCAGGAACTTGAGAAGATTTCAGGATTAACCTCCGAACAGGCTAAGGAATATCTAATTAAGACTGTTGAAGATGAAGTGAAGCATGAAACCGCAATGCTCATCAAGGAACTTGAGGGCAAAGCAAAGGAAGAAGCCGAGAAGAAGGCAAAGGATTATGTGGTAACGGCAATCCAGAAGTGTGCCGCTGATCATGTTGCAGAGACAACGATTTCGGTTGTCCAGCTTCCGAACGATGAGATGAAGGGAAGAATTATCGGACGTGAGGGACGTAATATCCGCACGCTCGAGACGCTGACCGGAGTGGATCTGATTATTGATGACACTCCTGAGGCTGTGATTCTGTCCGGATTTGATCCCATCCGCCGTGAGGTTGCAAGAATTGCGCTTGAGAAGCTGATTGTGGACGGACGTATTCATCCGGCCAGAATCGAAGAGATGGTGGAGAAGGCACAGAAGGAAGTCGAAGTGATGATCCGCGAGGAAGGTGAGGCAGCGACTCTTGAAGTTGGCGTACATGGAATTCATCCGGAGTTGGTAAAGCTCCTTGGTAAGATGAAGTTCCGAACAAGCTACGGTCAGAACGCTCTGAAGCATTCCGTAGAAGTTGCTATTTTATCGGGGCTTTTGGCCGGCGAGATTGGCGTAGACGTCAGAATGGCAAAGCGTGCAGGTCTCCTGCATGATATTGGTAAGTCTGTCGATCATGAGATGGAAGGTACTCATGTTCAGATCGGTGTTGATCTGTGCAGAAAGTATAAGGAATCTGCGCTCGTCATCAATGCGGTGGAAGCACATCACGGAGATGTGGAGCCTCAGTCCCTGATCGCCTGCATCGTTCAGGCTGCAGATACGATTTCTGCGGCAAGACCGGGCGCGAGAAGAGAGACACTTGAGACATATACCAACAGATTAAAACAGTTAGAAGATATTACCAACAGCTTTAAAGGGGTGGATAAGTCATTTGCCATCCAGGCAGGCAGGGAGGTACGCGTCATGGTTGTGCCTGAACAGGTCAGCGATGATGATATGGTATTACTTGCAAGAGACTTATCAAAGAAGATCGAGTCTGAATTAGAATATCCAGGACAAATCAAAGTTAACGTAATTCGAGAGTCCAGAGTAACGGATTACGCGAAATAATGACAATCAAACCGGTATTTCCGAAAGTAATTTCGGGATACCGGTTTTTTTGTATTGCCAGATCTTTGTCACTGTGCTATAGTAAAGTTGTTGTTTTTGTTTGGACAAATGGAAAAGAATGGAGGATGATTCGTTATGATAATTGGATTTATAGGAACCGGAAATATGGGATACCCGATGTTAAAAGGCGCGGTCAGCGCATTTGGAGCGGAGGAGGTCTGCTTTTATGATGCGTCGCCCGAGAGGAGAGCGTTTGTAAAAGAGGAGACGGGAGCTTCGCCGATGGAGGATAATAAGACGCTTGCGGCTTCCTGCCGTTTCGTGGTGCTTGCGGTAAAGCCGTATGTGTATCCGGCTGTTATGGAGGAGATCAAAGAGGCACTTGGAGCGGATACGATTGTCATTACCATCGCGGCCGGGGTGGCGATTCAGCAATCCAAGGAAGCGCTCGGCGCACAGCGCAGAATTATCCGCGCTATGCCGAATACTCCGGCGATGGTAAAAGAGGGAATGACCGGAATCTGCTACTCGAAGGATGAGTTTGCGGAAGAAGAGAAGCAGCTGGCCAACGCATTTTTCTCGGCATTCGGCAAAGTGGAAGTATTTGAGGAGAAGCTGATGGACGCTGTTGTCTGTGCGAATGGCAGCTCGCCGGCCTATGTGTACATGTTCATCGAGGCACTCGCCGACAGCGTGGTCAAGTACGGTATCCCCCGCGACAAGGCGTATGTGCTGACCGCGCAGACGGTGCTTGGCGCAGCAAAGATGGTACTGGAGACGGGAGAGCATCCGGGAGCATTGAAGGATAAGGTATGTACGCCTGGAGGAACAACGATCGCAGGAGTTGCCGCTTTGGAGGAATACGGAATGCGCAACGCCGTAATCAAAGCGACGGATGCATGTTACGAAAAAGCGGCTTCGATGCATAAAAAATAGTTCCTTCGGGAAATGTCTGCCATGCAGAAATTCGGAAAATACGGCCATAAAGGAAGCCCCACGCGCATATAATTACAGGAGTACAAAAATGCCGGACTCCGGCGGGCAAGAGGGGCTATGGCTTATGGGCAATCGGGAATACGAAAGCAGACGGAAGGCTGGTATGCGATCGGAATCTGGGCGGCAGCCCTTCTGGCCGGAATTCTGACAGCCAGATTGGGAGCGGGTTACTGTCAGGACGGAGTGATTGTGCTGGAGGAATATTTTCGAACGATCATCCGGTCGGAGCGCAATTACGGAGCTCTGCTGTGGCATATTGTGAGCCGGAATACCGGGCGGTTCGCGCTTTTTTTTATGGCTCAGGTTACGGTGTTCGGGCTTCCGGTTATGATATGCGCGCTGATTGCGTTCGGTGCGGCATTTGGATTCTTTGCAGGGCTGCTTTGTGTGCAGTATGGAGGTATGGGTGCGCTGATAACCGCGGCGTGCATTCTGCCGCAGGCATTTGTCTATGTCCCGGCGGCGTTTCGGTGCCTGTACACCGGATATCGGCTAAACCGGGCAAGCGGGGGCGGTAGGAGTATTCCGGGAGTTCGCGAGCTTTGGATGGAAGGGTATCTGAAGCAAATGGCATTTGTCTATGGATTGCTTTTGATTGGCAGCGCAGCAGAAGCTCTAATTGGAACGCAGCTTTTGTGTAAGGTATTGGAACTCTGGAACGGATAAGGAAAGACTGCGGAAAGGAGGAGGCAGGTTGGAAGAGGAGATCCGTCTTTTTATCGGAGAGCGAAAGGCAGCGGGAAGCGCCGAGAACACGCTCGCGGCTTATCAAAGTGATTTGAACGGTCTTTTGGCATTTTGCAGGGAGAACGGCATTGGCGGAATACCGGGCGAGACGGCACTTGCCTCCTACCTGCTTCGCCTGGAATTTGACGGAAGGCGCCCGGCGACGATGGCAAGGATTCTTGCGTCAATTCGGACCTTTTATCAATATTTGCTCGACAAGGGGGTGCTGGAGCAGGATCCGTCAAGGGCGCTTACCGTGCCGGAAGGAGAAGAAAAGGAGCATGAATTCCTGACTGAGGGAGAGATAAGCGCTCTGCTTGAGACGCCGAATGCTGCTTCTCCAAAAGGCTGCAGAGATCGGGCGATGATGGAGCTTGCCTATTCCTGCGGACTGCGGGTAACCGAGCTTTTGGAGCTTCGCATAGGCGACCTGGATCTGCAAAGAAATCTTCTTTTCCTTAAAAAAGACAGGACAGGGGAGATAAGGCCGATCCCGTTCGGAAAATATGCGGCGGAAGCGCTGAATGCGTGGCTTACGATTCGGGAACAGCAGGTGTCCGCCGAACAGGCGAAAGGGAAGAAAGAGGAGGGAGAGTCACAGAACTATCTCTTCCCCAATCGGAACGGCGGCCTTATGACGCGCCAGGGCTTCTATAAGATTCTGTCCGGTTATGCAGAATTGGCAGGACTCGGAGAGATCAGCCCACAGGCGCTGCGGGATGCCTGCGCGAAGCATATGCTTGATCACGGAGCCGGGTGTGCGGAGACGGCAGGGCTTCTTGGCGTGTCGGAAAGCATGATGGTGAAATATCTGAATCATACCGGAGCAGGGCGGCTGCTGGAGGTCTATAAAAAGACGCATCCAAGAGCATAGTCAGAGGGAGAAAATCGATGAGAACCGAAGAGGAAATATATGAACTCATTTTAAGAATCGCACAGCAGGATGAAGGAATCCGGGGAGTTTACATGAATGGTTCCAGAACCAATGCAAATGCTCCCAAAGATATTTTTCAGGATTATGACGTCGTATATGTCGTAAAGGAGATAAAACCGTATATAGAGGATAAGAACTGGATCGATCAGTTTGGAGAGCGGTTATATATGCAGTATCCCGATGAAAATCCGGATTACCCTTGTGATAAAGAAAATATCTATGGCTGGCTGATGCAATTTAGGGATGGAAATCGAATTGATTTGCATGTTGAGAGCATCACTCATGCCAAAGAAAATATCTGGAACGATAAATTATGTAAGGTTTTGTTGGATAAGGACAACTTATTTTTAGTTGTGCCGCAATCAACGGATGAGGATTACCGGATAAAATATCCATCCAAGGAACAATATTCCTGTACCTGCAATGAATTTTGGTGGTGCCTTAATAATGTGGCAAAGGGATTGTGGAGAGGAGAGATCCCCTATGTTCAGGATATGCTGAATTTTCATGTCAGAAAGCAATTAGAAAAAATGCTGTCCTGGAAGATCGGCATCGAAACCCATTTTTCGGTTAGTGTCGGCAAATCTGCAAAGTATATGTACCGCTGGCTTCCGGAAAAAGAATGGAAGCGCTATCTTTCTACCTATTGCGGGGCTGAGATAGAAGAATGCTGGAATGCGGTTTTTAGAATGTGCGATTTGTTCGAGGATACCGCAAGAGATGTGGGGGAGAAGCTGAAGTATTCTTACAATGCAGACGAAAGTCAAAATAGCCGGTACTTTTTGGAGCATGTAAAGGAATTACCAAAGGATGCTGTCGAAATATTGTAAGGGGAAATCATCATCACAGAATGAGGCTCGTACCTGCCGACAGGCAGTGTTAAGAAAAAAGCAAAGCCGCTTTTTCAAGTCCGGGAAAGGACGGAAAGAGCGGCTTTTTTACAATTGTGTCCGGACAGAGAATTCCGGGCTGCAGAATTCGTTCTTCTAAGCAGCCATGCTGCGGGAGGCTCAGCCTACATGCTCTGCGATGGTATAAATCAGCTTCTCGGATTCCGGCCAGCCGAGGCATGCGTCGGTGATGGACTTGCCGTAGACATGTCCGCTTACCTTCTGGTTACCGGGCTCGATATAGCTCTCGATCATAACGCCCTTGACAAGCTTTGCGACATCCGGGTTCACCTTGCGGCTGTGAAGAACTTCTTTTACGATACGGGGCTGCTCCGCGTAGAGCTTGCTGGAGTTCGCGTGATTCGCATCGACGATACAAGCCGGATTCTTTAATGTGCGTTCCGCGTACATATCGTGAAGGCGAATCAGATCCTCGTAATGGTAGTTCGGAATGGACTGCCCGTGCTTGTTGACCGCACCGCGAAGAATCGTATGGGCAAGCGGATTGCCGGTGGTCTCTACCTCGGACTGACGATACAGGAAGGTGTGGCTGGACTGAGCTGCAACGCAGGAATTCAGCATAACGGAAAAGTCGCCGCTGGTCGGGTTCTTCATTCCGGCAGGGGTATCCATACCGCTTACGGTTAAGCGGTGCTGCTGATCCTCTACGGAACGGGCTCCGACGGCAACATAGGAAAGAATATCATCGACATACGGCCAGTTCTCGGGATAGAGCATCTCGTCAGCAGCAGTCAGCTCGGTCTCGTTGATCGAGCGAAGATGCATCTTTCTCATTGCAAGCAGCCCCTCCTGCAGATCCGGCTTCTTCTCCGGGTCGGGCTGATGTACAATCCCCTTGTAGCCCTCGCCGGTCGTTCTGGGCTTGTTGGTGTAGATACGGGGAATCAGAATCAGGCGATCCTTTACCTTTTCCTGAACCTTGGCAAGTCTGTTGATGTAATCGAGAACCGCGTCCTCGTGATCAGCCGAGCAGGGACCGATGATAACCAGGAATTTATCCGATGCGCCTGTGATAACGTCACGAATCATGGCGTCACGTTCTTTTTTGATTAATATGCCCTTTGCCGACATGGGGAGCACATTCTTCAGTTCTTCCGGAGACATTACCTCCTTAACAAATGTAAAACTCACGTTAATCCTCCAATCCGGCCGACAGCCCGTGAATTCCGGCCTTCGGCACAGTAAAAATACAATAGGTCGGCGGATTGATCCGCCGGCGTTTAATATTTTATGCTTTTTTTAGGATTTAGTCAATAAATTCTTAGAAAAAGGCATAGGAATTTTTTCAAAAATGAGGTATACTGAACTATACGATATGAGAGGGAGCCTAACATTGGATTCAGGAGGGATTTGCCATGAAGATGTACGATTTAATCAATAAAAAGAAACACGGGGCAGCGATGACAGAAGAAGAGATTGTATATCTCGTAAAAGGATTCACTGCCGGGGAGATCGAAGATTACCAGATGGCGGCATTTTTGATGGCGGTATGCTTCAACGGAATGAATACCGAGGAGACGATAGCGCTGACGATGGCAATGGCGGAAAGCGGTGATATTCTTGACTTATCCGCAATCCCCGGGAAAAAGGCGGATAAGCACAGCACGGGCGGAGTCGGTGACAAGACCTCGCTGATATTGGGGCCGATGGTGGCGGCAGCGGGAGTTCCGGTTGCGAAGATGTCCGGAAGAGGGCTTGGCCACACAGGAGGAACGATTGATAAGCTGGAGAGCTTTCCTGGATTCAATGTGAATCTGCCGGAAGAACAGTTCATCGAGCAGGTAACGCGCTGCGGGCTTGCCATTACCGGACAGACCGCGAATCTGGCACCGGCGGATAAGAAGCTGTATGCCCTTCGTGACGTAACGGCGACGGTCGATAATATGTCCCTAATCGCATCCAGCATCATGAGCAAAAAGATTGCGGCCGGCGCGGACGTGATCGTTCTGGACGTGAAGGTTGGGAGCGGCGCGTTTATGCAGACGATTGAGGATGCAAAGCGGCTGGCTGAGCTTATGGTGCAGATTGGAGAAGGCGTTGGAAGGAAGACCTACGCGGTACTTTCGGATATGAATCAGCCGCTTGGCTGTGCAATCGGCAATTCTCTGGAGGTAATTGAAGCGATTGATACCCTGAAGGGAAAAGGGCCGGAGGATCTGCTGGAAGCAAGCCTTGTGCTCGCCTCCTATATGCTGATTGGAGCGGGACGCGCAGAGACAGAGGAACAGGCAAGAGAGATTCTGTTAAAGACAATAGAGGACGGAAGTGCGCTTGATAAATTTGCCGAGCTTGTAAGAGAACAGGGCGGAGATGATTCGTATGTATATAATACGGACAAATTTGCACAGGCACCGCTGACAGAGGAGCTCATCGCCTGGGAGGACGGATATCTTGGAAGTATCCGGGCAGATGAGATTGGAATGGTATCTCAGATGCTTGGCGGCGGAAGAGAGAAAAAGACGGACAGCATCGACCCTCGGGTCGGAGTGAAGCTCTTTAAAAAGCTTGGAGAGCCCGCTGCAAAAGGAGAGACTGTCGCTGTCTTATATGCGAATGACGCAGGAAAGCTGAAGGCGGCGAAGGAACGTCTGCAGAATGCCTGTACAATTACCAAGACAAGACCTGATGTGCCCAATCATATATATGGCGTGATCGGAGGATGACTTTATATGCTTCGTTTATCCAGAACCGGAATTCGGAACCTCGCCGCCAGTGATGTGGTGTATGCGAGAGGACTTCAATATTATAAAACGAACCGCGTGGTGAACGCTGCGTGGTCAAAGACAAACCGTCAGTACAAGATGACGGTTAAGGGGAATTATAATTATACCGTTACGATCGATGCGCAGGAGGACGGTTCTTTTGAGTATTCCTGCAACTGTCCCTCTTATTTTAAGGAGAAGGGTGCGTGCAAGCATGTGGTAGCTGCCCTTTTATTTCTCCTGAAATATCAGGAGAAATCCGTGATGGCGGTTCCGGACAGCCCGGATGAAAAGAGGGTCTATCAGCTCCTTGAGTATTTCAGCAATCAGGAGGAAAGTCTGCTTCCGGCAGCCGGGGAGATATTTCATCTGCAGGCGGTGATTACGATTCCGGCACTGCTGAAAGGAGAAAAGGGAAGAGCTTATCTTTCTTTGCGCGCGGGAAGCAGCCGGTTCTATAAGGTTCAGACGCTGCACCGCTTCCTTTCGGATTATCAAAGCCGCGAGAACATTATTCTTGGAAAAGAATTCCGATTTATCGCGGGGGAAAGTGAGTTCGACAAAGACTCGGAGCAATTAATCAATTTCCTGCTTGAGATCTGCGAGATTCAGGACATGATCGATAAGGCAGGTTACACCAGACTATTTAATAAGTCTCAGATTGTGTTGACCAAGGGGATGCTGCTAAAGCTTCTTGAGCTGTTGGGAGAGAATTCATTTATCTTGGAGCTATATGGAAAAACTTACGAGAACGTTCGGTTTCAAAAGGGGAATCCGCAGATCCCCTATGACCTTGAGGCAGAGGGGGACGAGATTCGGATTGATTACCAGGATAAGGAGGAAGAAGTGATACCGCTGACGGACGGAGGGGAGCTTTTGCTGAACAGGGGAGTTGTCTATCAGCCGGATAAGCGGTTTTCCAGAAGCTATGTCCCGTTCTTTAACAATCTTGGAAGAGATAAGAAGCCGTTAATCTTCCGAGGGGAGAATAAACAGCGATTTTTAGAGGAGGTTCTGCCGAGAATTACAGATGTGCTGCAGTTCGAAGTGCCGGAGGTATTAAAAAGCCGGTATATAACGCATGAGCTGGAAAGCAGTCTGTATCTTGATCGATATAAGATGTCCGTTAAGGCGGAGCTGAGATTCCGATACGGAGAGTATGAATTCAACTGCTTTGAGGAACCGAAGAGTGACTCCTATATTATTGTGCGAAACCGCGGGAAGGAAGACGAGATCATGCATTTGCTGGAGCAGCTGAATTTCGAGCCGCATTCCGGGTTCTTCCTGCTAAAAAGCGAGGATGATATCTACCGGTTCCTTACCGAGGGAATTGAGCAGCTTTCCAAAGTGCTTACCTTGTATTATTCTGAGGATTTCAAGCGGATCAATGTAAGGCAGTCAGGACGATTTTCGGTAGGACTGCGGGTTAACAGCAATATTGATCTTCTGGAGATGGAGCTGGATTACGAAGGAATTCCAAGGGACGAATTAAGGGAACTATTCCGTTCCTTCCAGCTGAAGAAAAAGTATTATCGGCTGAAGGATGGAAGCTTTTTGAACCTTACCGGGGATTCGATACAGGAAATGGCAGGAATTCTGGAGGATTTGAATCTGGATCCGAAGGATCTGCAGGGGAAGAGTATTCAGCTTGGAAGGAGCGCTGCCCTGTATCTGGAAGGGGCCCTTTCCGAAGAGCACATGGAGATCGAGAAGAACGAAGAGTTCAAAAAGCTGATTCAGGCTGTCCGCAATCCGGGAGATGGAGAGTATTCACTGCCGGAAGGGATTCATGCGACGCTGCGCCCATATCAGATTACCGGTTATAAATGGCTCAGAACTTTAAGCGATAATTCGCTCGGGGGGATACTGGCAGATGATATGGGTCTTGGAAAGACCTTACAGTCCATCGTCTATATTGCAGCCTGCCAGAAAGAGAATCCCGCCGCGCTCTTCCTTATTGTCTGCCCGTCCTCTCTTGTCTATAATTGGATGGATGAGTTCGATAATTTTGCTCCGGGATTAAATGCCAAGGTGGTGAACGGGCCGCCGAATGAGAGACAGGCGATTGTAGAAAGCATGGTGGGAGGAGGCGTATTAATTACCTCGTATCCATTAATACGAAGAGATATTGCCTGCTACAGCGAATTATATTTTCATACTGTGTTTTTGGATGAGGCGCAGTTTATCAAGAACGCATCTTCCCAGAACGCACAATCGGTCAAGCAGCTGAACGCAGAGCATCGATTTGCGCTGACGGGTACTCCGATCGAGAATTCCCTTTCGGAGCTGTGGTCGATTTTTGACTTCATTATGCCGTACTACCTGCTCAGCCACAGCCGGTTCGTGAGCCGTTATGAAAAGCAGATTTTAAAGGAAGATAAAGAGACGTTGGATAATCTGAACCGGAGAATTCATCCGTTCATCTTAAGGCGTATGAAAAGGGACGTCCTGAAGGAGCTTCCGGAAAAATATGAGAACCGAATGCTAACGGACCTGACCGAGGAGCAGAAAAAGGTGTATTTGTCCTATATGCAGGATATTCGAAGCTCGCTGTATGCAGAGATTGAGAAGAACGGCATTGAAAGGAGCCAGATGAAGATTCTGGCGGCGCTTACAAGGCTGCGTCAGATATGCTGTCATCCGGCTACCTTCCTGGATAATTACACGGGAGGCAGCGGAAAGCTGGAGCTTTTGCTGGGGCTTTTAGAGGATGCGCTTGCCAATGGGCATCGGGTGCTGGTATTTTCCCAATTTACCTCGATGTTAAAGATTATCCGTGAGGAATTGTCCGAACGGGAGATATCGTATTTCTGCCTGGAGGGTGAGACACCAATGGTGGTCAGAAACGATTATGTGCACCGCTTTAATGAGGGAGAGGGCAATGTGTTCCTGATCTCTTTGAAGGCGGGCGGAACCGGTCTGAATTTAACGGGAGCGGACACGGTGATTCATTATGACCCGTGGTGGAACCCGGCGGTTGAGGAGCAGGCCACGGATCGCGCATACCGAATCGGTCAGAGGAATCCGGTGCATGTCATCAAGCTGCTCAGCAAGGGGACCATTGAAGAGAAGATATACAAATTGCAGCAAAAGAAGAAGGATCTGTCCGATTCCGTTATTCAGGCAAAGGAGGTATTCATTACCCGTCTGACAAGGGAGGAGTTGGAGGATATCTTTCAGTAAGGCGGACGGTTTGTTGACAAAAGGAGGATGTACATGTCAGCATATGTGGAACTAAAGGAGGTAAGGAAAAGCTACCAGATGGGAAGTGTTACCATTAACGCCGCGGACGGGGTCAGCTTTTCGGTTGAAAAGGGTGAATTTGTCGTGGTCGTCGGACCAAGCGGTGCGGGTAAGACGACGGTTTTGAATATACTGGGCGGAATGGATACCTGTGATTCCGGTCAGGTGATCGTGGATGGCCGCGATATCGCTGGGTATGGCGAAAAGGAGCTGACCGCGTATCGAAGAGATGATATCGGATTCGTGTTCCAGTTCTATAATCTGATTCAGAATCTGACTGCGAAGGAGAATGTGGAGCTGGCGCTTCAGATTTGTAAGAATCCGCTGGAGGCGGAGGAGGTGCTGAAGGAAGTGGGGCTTGCTGAGCGAATGGATAATTTCCCGGCGCAGCTCTCGGGAGGAGAGCAGCAGAGAGTCTCAATTGCAAGAGCGCTTGCCAAGAACCCAAAGCTTCTGCTTTGTGACGAGCCGACGGGAGCGCTCGATTATAATACTGGAAAGGCGATCTTAAAGCTGCTTCAGGATATGTGCAGGGAGAGAGGAATGACGGTTATTGTCATTACCCATAACTCCGCCATTACCCCGACTGCGGATCGCATCATTCGAATTAAGAACGGAAGAGTAAGTGAGATGAAGCGCAACGAGAATCCGGCGTCTGTTATGTCGATTGAATGGTAAGGTTTGTATCTGCGGCCGAATCCGCGGAAGTTTTTAGAAATGGAGATTAGGATGAAACAGAGCAAGAAAGCCCTGCGCAAGGATTTCCGAATGGAGATTAAGAAGACGATGAACCGATTCGTGTCGATATTCCTGATATCGGCCTTAGGAGCAGCGTTCTTTGCGGGAGTCCGTTCTACGGCGGGGGATATGAAATACTCGGGAGATGTGTTCTATGACGATGTGAATCTGATGGATTTGCGGATTATGGGAACGCTTGGAATGACGGAGGCGGACGCGGAAGCGATAGCGAAGCTGGATGGGGTGGAGAGCGCAGAGCTTTCGTACCGCAGCGACGTATTGTATGAGGATTTGAATACAGAGCTCGTTGTCAGGCTGTTGTCGTATTCGGATACGATGAACGGCTATTATATCAAAGAGGGCAGAGTGCCGGAGCGGGCGGATGAGTGCCTTGCGGATCCGGCGTTTCTGAGGCAGTCGGGCAGGAAGATTGGAGACACGATAACGCTTACGTCCGGAACGAAGGATCCGATTAGCGATACGCTTATCACGGATACATATACGATTGTGGGAGCTGCGACAACTCCGATGTATATGGCGATGGATCGAGGGACAAGCTCCATCGGAACAGGGCGGGTCAGCGCCTATCTGGTGCTGCCGAAGGAAAGCTTCCGGCTTGAGGCCTATACGGATCTGTACCTGACCGTAACAGGAGCAAAGGCTCTGAATTCGTATTCGGAGGAGTATAAAGAGCTGGTAGCACAGGTTGAAGAAGCTGTTTTGACTATAGAAGAAGAGCGGTGTCAGGCAAGATATGAGGAAGTTTTGGAAGAGCCGAGGAAAGAGCTTGCGGACGCAAAGCAGGAACTTGCGGACAAGGAAGCGGAGGCAAATGCGGAGCTTGCGGATGCAGCAGAGAAACTTACGGATGCAAAGCAGGAACTTGCGGATGGAAGAGCGGAATATGAGGACGGTCTAAACGAGCTTGCCGATGCGAAGGCAGAGCTTACGGATGCGGAAAAAGAACTCGAGGATGCGAAGCAGCAGCTTGCGGATGGAAGAGCGGAGCTTGCCGATGCGAAAGAGCAGATTGAAGCTGCCAAAGCAGAAATAGACGAAAAAAAGCAGGAACTGCTCCGTGCAAAAGAGAATTATGAGAGCGGGTTAACGCAGTATCAGGACGGAAACGCAGCAATTCTTGAGGCTGAGGCCGAGATACAGTCGGGCGAGGAAGAGCTTGCGGCCGGCTTGGCTGAGATAGAGGCCGGAGAGAAAGAACTGGCGGAAAGAAAGGAAGAACTTGCGGCACAGAAAGCGGCGCTGGAACCGATAAAGGATAGTGTGACGGAGCAGTGGCAGCAGCTTCTTGCGGGAGAACAGATGCTTGCGGAGCAGGAACAAAAGCTTGCGGCAGCAAGACAGCAGCTCACCGCTTCAGAAGGCGAGATAGAAGCTGCGAAGGAGACGCTTGCCGGCAGGAAAGAAGAGCTCGAACAGGCGTATGATGAATTATTATTTGCGAAGGAGCAGCTGGAACAGGGGGAGGCGTCGATTGCGGACGCCGAAGAGAAGATTGCAGAGAGCGAAAGGACGCTGAATCAGGAGGCGAAGAAGCTCGCGGATGCCGAGACGGAATATGAGGATGGACTGCGTCAGCTTGCCGAGGCAGGAGAAACCATCGAAGAGAATGAGGAAAAGCTTGCGGATGCCGAGAAAGAGCTTCTGGATGGGGAACAGGAACTTGCTGATGCGGAAAAAGAGTATGCGGATGCCAAACAGGAGGCCGAGGAGAAGATAGCTGACGCGAAGAAAGAGCTTGCGGATGCTGAGGAGGAGCTCTCGGAGGTTTCGGTTCCGGAGTGGTATATCTTTGACAGGGAGGACAGCGGATCGGTCTATGATTTCGGACAGGACGCAGATCGAATCGCGGCGATCGGCAAGGTATTTCCCGTTATGTTCTTCCTGGTTGCGGCATTAGTCAGCCTTACGACGATGACTCGAATGGTTGACGAGGAGAGAATTCAGATTGGAACGATGAAAGCCCTTGGCTATTCCAGATGGAATATTGCGTTCAAATACATGATGTACGGATTCCTTGCGAGCTTTGGCGGCAGCATCTTCGGTGTTCTGATAGGAGAATGGCTGTTCCCGTTCGTTATTTCATCAACCTATGCGAGTATCATGTATACAGGTCTGCCGGAAGTCTACACCCCGTTAAATCTTCCGTACGGGGGATTGGCAATCCTGATTACAACTGCCTGCACGGTTGTCGTTACTTACGCAGCATGTGCGCATGAGCTGAAATCCCAGCCCGCGCAGCTGATGCGTCCGGCACCTCCAAGAAGCGGTAAGAGGGTCTTCTTGGAGAGAATTCCATTTCTTTGGAAGCGTCTGAACTTTAACTGGAAGTCTACCGTAAGGAATCTCTTCCGTTATAAGAAGCGTTTCTTTATGACCGTATTCGGAATCGGCGGCTGCATGGCGCTTTTGCTGGTCGGCTTTGGAATCAAGGACTCCGTTGGCGCGATGGCAAAGCTTCAGTATTCGGAGCTTTGGTTCCAGGACGCGATGATTACCCTGAATACTAATGCGGACGATGAAAAACTGGAAGCGCTGTATGCGGCGTTGGAGGAGGATGAGAGAGTCGCCGGGATCCTTCTTGGAAAATACCAGACAGAGGATTTGAATATTGAGGACGCGTCCAAGTCCGTTACGGTCGTGACGCTGCAGGATGGGGCCGATCTGGATTCGTTCTTCTGCTTCCGGGATATGGATACGGGAAAGGCACAGACATTGACGGATGACGGCGTTATTCTGACAAAGAAGCTTGCGAATCTGCTTGGAATCGAGGTGGGGGATACCATCACCTTAAGCAATGGCAGCAGGACGAGCGCGCCGGTTACGGTAACCGGTATATCGGAGCATTACATTCAGCATTATTGTTATATGACACAGAGCCTGTACGAGAGGTTGTATCAGGAAGCGCCGGAATACAACCAGTGCCTGGTGGTATTGAAAGAAGGCGCTGCAGGAGAGAGCGATGAGCTTGTAAGAGAGATTCTGACCCATGATGAGGCGGCACTTTCCGTGCAGCAGACCGGGCAGTTCCAGGAAAGCGTGGACAACATGCTGAGCGGTATTAATGTGGTTACCTATGTTCTGATTGCGGCAGCCGGAATGCTGGCATTCGTGGTGCTGTATAATCTGAATAATATCAACATCAACGAGCGAAAGCGCGAGCTTGCGACGCTTAAGGTGCTTGGCTTCTACAACCAGGAGACCGCGGTGTATGTATACAGGGAGAATGTCCTGCTGACCATAATTGGAATCATCTTCGGAGCCGGATTCGGTGTTGTGCTGCACCGGTTTGTAATGTCAACTGTGGAAGTCGATATGGTTATGTTCGGCAGAGCAATCTATCCGATCAGCTATTTGTACAGCATCTTCTGTACCTTTGCATTCTCGGCAATGATATGCCTGGTAATGTACAAAAAGATCAGGCGAATTGATATGGTAGAATCGTTAAAGAGCGTGGAATAAAGCGGCCTGCAGCAGGTTTGGAGTACAGAACAGGCAGGTTTGCACAAGAAAGAAAAAGCGAGGAAAAGAGCGATTCAGACTGCGGACGGTTTCGGCCCATGAAAAGAAGGCCGAAACCGTTCGGTGCTTCATGCATATTTTCGGAGGTTTGGGACTAAGATAGTAGGGAATACGAAGAACGGATGGACGAGAATATGGAAAGGAGACAAAGAACACGAACTTACATATGGGGCAGGAAGACGGGGGCACGCATTCTGGCCGTTATCCTGTTATCAGCTGCATTTCTGCAGGCGGCAGAGGTACGGCATGCAGCTGCACAAGCGGTATCCGCACGGAATGCGTCCGGCAGTATTTTATACGCACCGGACACACAGGAGGAAGGTGCCGGTACGGATACCCTTGCCATTACCGCGGTATCTGCGGTGTTAATGGAGGGCTCTACCGGGCAGATCCTCTACGAAAAGGATTCCAGGAAAGAGCTTCACCCGGCGAGCATTACCAAGATTATGACGCTGCTCTTAATCTTTGAAGCAATCGAAGACGGGGCGCTTCGCCTGACAGACGAGGTTGCAGTCAGCGAACACGCGGCGTCAATGGGCGGCTCCCAGGTATATCTGGAACCATATGAGGTGCAGACCGTGGATACCATGATCAAATGCATCAGCATTGCGAGCGCAAACGATGCGAGCGTTGCAATGGCGGAGAAAATCGCGGGAAGCGAGGAGGAATTCGTTGCGAGGATGAATGCGAGGGCAAAAGAACTCGGAATGAATAATACCCATTTTGTCAACTGCTACGGTCTCGACACGGACGGACATTATTCCTGTGCATATGACGTGGCTCTTATGTCAAGAGAATTGATTGTGAACCATCCGGAGATCAGTAATTATTCCACGGTCTGGATGGATACAATCATTCATACCACAAGAAGAGGCCAGTCGGAATTCGGGCTGACCAATACGAACAAACTGATCCGGCAGTACGACGGAATTACGGGTCTGAAAACCGGTTCGACCGGTCTTGCCAAATACTGTCTTTCTGCGACCGCAAGAAGAAATGATATGGATCTGATCGCAGTAATCATGGCAGCTCCGGACACGAAGACAAGATTTTCCGAGGCGGCAAAGCTTTTGAATTACGGGTTTGCAAATTGCAGTATCTATAAGGATGAGAACCCGAATCTGCAGACGGACACCCTTCCGGTTGAAAAAGGCGTAAGCGAGGAGGTTAAAATCCGCGTGGAAGGAACGTTTTCCCATGTCTGTATGCAGGGAGTCGATCCGGGAAGCATTACCAGTGAGATCACGCTGCAGGAGGCGCTTACCGCTCCGGTGGAGGAAGGAAGCCGGGCCGGTGAGATCCAGTACTATCTGAACGGAAAGCAGATCGGAAGCATCCCGATTGTGGCGGCGGAGTCGGTGGAACGCGCCGGATTCGCGGATTATATAGGGAAAACAATGAAACAGTATTTTCAGATTTTTAAAGAAAATGCGGATTGACAAGCGATTCTTTCTGCGATACGATAAAGGAAGCAGCTTATATTTGCAGCATCAGGAAGAGTGCAATTCAAAGGAAAGGATAAGCCGCGCCGGCGGCAGGTGACGGAATATATGGAGTGGATGATGGCCGGAACGGTATGCCTGGCGGCAGCAGCGGTATTTGCCGGATACGAAAGATGGGAGAATCACAGGCTGATTACAGAGAATTATACATTTTCGTTCCGAAACCTTCCGAAGGCGTTCGACGGAAGTCGTTTTGTATTTCTGACTGACCTGCATAATAATCAGTTCGGAGAGAATAACGAGACATTATTTGTTGAGATACAGCGCGCGAAGCCGGAGGCTCTTTTCATCGGAGGCGATATGATTGTTGGCCGGAGGCCGGAACAGAATGATCGGACGAAGGAATTTGTAAAGCGCCTCGCCGCGGAGTATCCGATTTATTACACATATGGGAATCATGAGGCGAACCAGAGGTATGCGGCCGATGGAGGGGCGGAAGCAATGGAGCATTACGAGAAGGAGCTTACCGCGGCAGGAGTCCGGTTCCTGCATAACGAGACTGTCTGCCTGGAACGGAATGGAGAGAGAATTGCGATAACCGGTATGGAGCTGCCGCCTATTTATTACAAAAGGGGCAAGGTGCAGAAGATGGAGGCGGATGTGCTGGAGAGCCTTGCCGCGAAGCCGGAGGAGTTCACGATTCTGCTGGCGCATACCCCCTTCTATTTCCGGAATTATACGGACTGGGGGGCGGATCTGGTGCTGTCCGGCCATGTGCACGGCGGGATGGTGAAGCTTCCGCTCATCGGGGGAGTTGCATCCCCCCAGTACACGCTGTTCCCGGAATATGATTCGGGAGTCTATACACAGGAGAATACAAGGATGCTGCTGTCGAGAGGGCTTGGCCTGCACACAATCCCAATCCGGGTATTTAATCGGCCGGAGCTTTCGGCAATACAGCTGAGGAAAGGGTAAGGAACAATGGGGATACCGGTAAAACTGCCCGTATTTGAGGGACCGCTGGAGCTTTTGCTCCACCTGATTGAAAAGAATAAGGTAAATATCTACGATATCCCGATTGTGGAGATTACTGCGCAGTATCTGGAATATATTCGGGAGATGGAGAAGCGTGACCTGGATATTATGAGCGAATTTCTCGTGATGGCGGCTGAACTGCTTCGAATTAAGTCGCAGATGCTGCTTCCCAAAGAGGAGAAAGAGGAGGAAGAGGAGGAGGATCCCAGACAGGAGCTGGTGAGACGCCTCCTGGAATATAAAATGTACAAGTATATCTCCTATGAGCTCCGTGATATGGAGACGGATGCGGCCTGCCTGCTGTATCGGGAGAAAAGCATTCCGAAGGAGATTGCCGCTTACAAAGAGCCGGTTGACGTGGAGGAGCTGTTGGGCGATCTGACGCTTTCCAGACTTCACGCGGTATTCCGTCAGGTAATGACGCGCAGGGAGGACAAGATTGACCCGATTCGAAGTACATTCGGAAAGATTGAGAAAGAAGAGGTCAACCTGTCGCAGAAGATTATGGATATCCAGCATTATGGACTGAAGCACCGGAATTTCAGCTTCCGAACGCTTTTGATGGAGCAGGCGGACAAGATGGATGTGATCGTGACCTTCCTTGGAATCCTAGAGCTGATGAAGATGGGACAGATTGAAATTGATCAGGAGGAGCTCTTCGAGGATATTCGGATTCACTACATCGCGGATGATCTTAAGGATGTGGAAGGAGAACTCGAGAAAAGCTTCGATTAATGAAACGGTGCGCCGATGCGCAGGGACGCTCCGGCATATGGGATAGCAGGAAAAGAAGTACCCGGCGGACCCGGAATATGGGGTGTCGGCAGGAATGGAGAGTAAGATGCAGAAGAAGGACATGGAAGGAATTATAGAGGCGCTGCTTTTTACCATGGGCGAGGCAGTGGAGCTGGAGCGGATTGCCGCTGTGCTTGAGGAGGAGAAAGAGACGGTTCGTCAGGTAATAGCGGGAATGCAGGAAAGAATGCAGGAGTCGGACAGGGGCGTTCAGATTATTGAACTGGACGGTGCATATCAGATGTGCACCAAGGCCGCCCATTATGAGCACCTGATTAAGCTGGTACATATTCCAAAGAAGCAGGCACTTACCGATGTGCTCTTAGAGACGCTTTCGATTATTGCGTACAAGCAGCCCGTCACCAGACAGGAGATCGAAGCAATCCGCGGTGTGAAAAGCGATCATGCGGTGAATAAGCTGGTCGAGTACGATCTGGTCTGCGAAGTGGGCAGGCTGGATGCGCCGGGCAGGCCGATCCTGTTCGGAACCACGGAGCAGTTCCTGCGAAGCTTCGGCGTAAGCTCCCTGGACGAACTTCCGTCCGTGAAGCCGGAGCAGGCGGCCGATTTCAGAAGAGAAGCGGAGGAAGAGGCCGGAATCGTTCCGGAAGAGGAAGGCGGGGAAGCACAGGAGCAAAAGGAAGAAGAGACGATCATTGCGATCGAACCATAAATGAAGCAAAAAAGTAGTTCAGACAGAGAAGATACGTGCGGAATCAGAAAGGCCGGGCATTATGCCCGGCCTGAAAACTGGGAATATTTCTTCGGTGAGATTCCGACCGCTCTGGTAAATGCCTTTAAGAAATTACTGTAATCATGGAAGCCGCAGCGCTCGCAGGCTTCATTCACCGTATACCCTTCTGATAACAAAGATTTGGCAATAGTAATCCGTTTGGCCGTAATATATTTATTAATCGTTGTCCCGGTCGCCGCTTTAAAAATCCGGCAAAGGTACGAGGAGCTGAGGAAGAACTGCGCCGAAAGCTCGTCAATCGTAAGGGGCTTTTGGATATTCTGATTAATATAGGTGAGAATATTATCGACCTGCAGATGAGCTGCCGCAGATTCCTCCGATTCCGCGCGTATCCGGCCCGGCTGACTGCTGTTCGCCTCCAAGGAAGCGCTCTCTGCTTCGGAGGCCGCAATATGGCTTTCTGCAAACAGACGATTCAGAAATACCATGAGCTCCACAAAAGCGGACTGCTCAATCAGATCTTCCCCATATTCGTGATGATTACAGATCTTATGTACATAATAAAGGAACCGTTTCTGGCGCTCGGCGCTCAATGTGACCTTGTGCGGCTCACGCCCCGTTCTGTGAGCAAAGCAGGCGTTCAAATCCGTAGCGTCAGAGGAGACGGCTTTCAGATAGGTCGGGTGAATTGACAGGACAATCCGTTCATGAACCGCCTTGTCAATCTGTGTTAAATGATGACTTTCATATTGATTAATAAAGAACACATCCCCCGGCATAATGGAATAGAATCGATTATCAATTAAAAACTGTCTGCCGCCGGAAATTGAAAAATATACCTCATAACAATCGTGAATATGCATATTCATCGGCTTCTCGTCATGATACAGATGGGAAACCGAAAAATACTGCTTTTCCAGGCAAAAATCAATTGCCGCCTTGCAGGAACTAAATTCTTTCATAAACGCAATCACACCTTCCGTAAAAAATACATCTGTGTCGTCAAACCCGTCTGAAGCCTGTCCAACGATATCCGTCCGGTAGTCGTGTCATTCGCTGCCATTCGGAACAGGCTGATTCGCAGGTATCTCACTATCTATTATATAAAAACAGTTCAAAATATGCAATATTTCATGGACAAAAACCCGAGAAAATGAATAAAAATTATGCTATACTTGGGATATCGAAGGGCTGAAAAGGGATCCTTCTGGCAGCCCGGCAAACGAATTATACATAATTTAAAGGAGGAACTGACATGGACATTTTAAAAAGCTTTTCCCTGGAAGGTAAGATTGCTCTTGTGACCGGAGCGTCCTACGGAATCGGATTCGCGATTGCAAGCGCCTACGCACAGGCGGGAGCGACAATTGTATTTAATGATATTAAGCAGGAGTTGGTGGACAAGGGCATGGAGGCATATCGTGCAGCCGGGATTGAAGCGCACGGTTATGTATGCGATGTAACGGACGAAGCAAAGGTACAGGAATTTATCGCGCAGGTGGAAAAGGAAGTCGGCGTCATCGACATTCTGGTTAATAACGCGGGAATCATCAAGAGAATTCCGATGACTGAGATGAGCGCGGAGGATTTCCGCAAGGTAGTTGACGTTGATTTGAATGCTCCGTTCATCGTCTCCAAAGCGGTGATTCCGTCCATGATCAAAAAAGGGCATGGTAAGATCATCAACATCTGTTCGATGATGAGCGAGCTCGGACGTGAGACCGTATCGGCTTACGCGGCGGCAAAGGGCGGACTTAAGATGCTGACAAGAAATATTGCGTCCGAATACGGAGAATATAATATCCAGTGCAACGGTATCGGACCGGGCTACATAGCGACTCCGCAGACCGCGCCGCTTCGCGAGATTCAGCCTGACGGATCCAGACATCCGTTCGATCAGTTCATCATTGCAAAGACACCGGCCGCGCGTTGGGGCAATCCTGAGGATCTGATGGGACCGGCAGTATTCCTGGCATCGGATGCGTCGGATTTCGTGAACGGACATATCTTATATGTGGACGGCGGTATTCTGGCTTACATTGGTAAGCAGCCGTAAAAGACGGCAGAACGGGAGGGTATATGGACTGGGAATTGAACAAAAAGGATAAAGCATGGCTGGCGGAGACCGCGGACAAGCTTAAGGCGAAGCTGGCGTGGGTCAGCGAAAAGTCAAAAGAAAAGATTCCATTCATCGCGACAGAAAATGGCGAGCATGATAATATGGCGAACAGCAATCCGGATTGGTGGACCAATGGTTTTTGGGCCGGCATGCTCTGGCTGATGTATCATGAGACAGGGGAGGAACGCTACGCGGAGATTGCAAGATTTTCCGAAAAGATTCTGGACGGATGTCTGGAGCAGTATCTGGTGCTGCATCATGATGTCGGATTTATGTGGCTGCACACATCGGTTGCGGACTATCGCCTGACCGGGCGCGAGGAGGCAAAGAGAAGAGGACTTCACGCAGCTAACATTCTTGCAGGACGGTTTAATCCGGCGGGGCGCTTTATACGCGCGTGGAATGACCGCTTTGAGGAAGAGAACGGGAACAAGGGATGGGCGATTATTGACTGTATGATGAATATACCGCTGCTGTATTGGGCATCCGATGTGACACACGATCCGCATTTTCGTCAGATTGCGATGCTGCACGCGGATACGGCGATGGCGAACTTTATCCGACCGGACGGATCTGTCTGCCACATTGTGGAATTCGATCCCTATACCGGAGCATTTGTAAAGAGTTACGGCGGTCAGGGCTATGCAGAGGGTTCCTCTTGGACAAGAGGACAGAGCTGGGCGTTATACGGCTTTGCACTCAGCTATCTGCATACGGGGAAGCAGGAATATCTTGATACGGCCAAAAAAGTGGCGCATTATTTTATCGCGAACATTCCGGAGGACGGTCTGGTTCCGGTTGATTTCAGACAGCCGAAGGAGCCGGATTACAGAGATTCTACCGCGAATGCGATTGCGGCCTGCGGCCTGATTGAAATCGCACGCCATGTACCCGAGTATGAAAAGGATATGTATCTGAACGCGGCTCTTCGTCTGTTAAAGGCGTTGGACACTCTGTGCTGCCGCTATGACGAGGGCTGTGATTACATTGTCGGGCGCGGAACCGGCGCTTATCACGATGCAGCGCATGAATATCCGATTATTTACGGAGATTACTTCTATCTGGAGGCGATCTTTAAGCTGAACGGAAGCCATATTCTGCTTTGGTAATACCGGGAGGCAAAGGCAGGATTCGGTAAAATCAGGGGAAGGTTAGGAGAATAGTGTGAGGAATCGCACTGAGGCGCGATTCCTCGAACAAAAAACGTTCTCGGAATGAAGATTAGGATGGAGAACCGCATCTTTCCCGTAGGAAGGACATCTGGAAGGAATAATCCGGAGAATGTCTAATAAACTGAAAGAGAGAATCTCTTTTAGGATGCGCAGCATTGAAAAATAGAATGATTGGGCTCTGTCTGGCGATTATAATATTGGGAGCGGTGACCTATCCCTTTTATCAGACCCTTGCAGCCGAGTTGATGCTTCCTGGCATTCCGGCCAGGCAGGTCGGTGCGCAGACAGAGCCGGAACAAAATGAATCCGATACGTCTCGAGAATATGACGAAGAACGTGAAGGAGAAGCAGAACTGCCCAAGGTGGCGAATTCCCTTTCCGCCTGTCTGATGGACGCGGACAGCGGCCGGGTTCTGTATGAAAAGAACGGCTATCAGGAGATGCCGATGGCGAGCACAACCAAGATTATGACCTGTTTGATTGTGCTTGAGAATGCAGATATGGATGAAATTGTTACCGTATCAAAATATGCTTCCACCATGCCGGATGTGCAGCTTGGGATTGTGGAAGGCGAACAATACTATGTAAAAGATCTGTTATATTCCCTGATGTTGGAATCCCACAACGACACCGCAGTGGCTCTTGCGGAGCATGTCGGGGGGAGCGTGGAAGAATTCTGCAATATGATGACAGCAAGGGCGAAATCACTTGGAGCCATGCACACTTCCTTTCGAACGCCGAACGGACTGGATGCGGATGGGCATTACACAACCGCTGCCGATCTGGCTTTAATCGGGAGCTTTGCCATTCAAAATGAGACCTTTCTTAAAATTACCAATACGACATCGTACAATTTTACAGAACTTACCAAAGGAAGACAATATGCGGTCAGCAATAAAAACCGGTTCCTGTATATGATGGACGGGGCAATCGGCATTAAAACCGGCTTTACCGGAAAAGCAGGCTATTGCTTTGTCGGAGCGTTAAAGAGAGACGGGAAAAGCCTGGTAAGCGTTGTGCTTGGCTGCGGCTGGCCGCCGAACAAGAACCTGAAATGGACGGATACAACGGCGCTGATGGAGTACGGATTATCCGAGTACGAGCAAAGAGATGTATTCGAACATGATAAAACATTAGAAGAGATTCCGGTATACGGAGGAGTCGAGACGAGCGTTACAATAAGCTGTGAGGGAGAGCTGAGTCTTCTTATGCGGCCGGATGAGCAGGTGAGAGTGGACTATCAGATTGCCGAGTATCTGACGGCACCCGTAGGGGAGGGAACCCAGGTCGGGAACGCGGATTATTACATAGGGGATGAGCTGATTGCATCATTTCCCGTAAAGACATCCTCCGGTGCAGAGGCACTTACGTGGAAATACTGTATCGAGTGGGCAATTCGCGCCATCACGTCCGGCGGAACGTCTTTTTTTGAAAATCAGATCTTCGGACAATGACAGATGCGGGCATTGAATTTTGAGCCGTTTCGTGTAAAATAGTAGATAGTTAGAGACTGTGCACTCTTTATGCAGGGCACTCCGGCATGTTGATTGGCAGGAAGATAAATATCAGGAGGAACGAATATGAGCAAGAAAGTAACGGTCGCGATTGCGGGCCTTGGCGGACGTGGGAAAGACACTTATGCAAAATGTGCAAAGCTGTTTCCCGAGAAGATGGAGATTGTAGCGATTGCAGATCCGATTCAGGAGAAGCGTGAGGAGGTGGCGAAGGAATATCAGATTCCGAGAGAACGCTGTTATACAAGCGTAGAGGATATGCTGAAGGAAGAGCGCCTTGCGGATGTTCTGTTCCTCTGTACGCAGGATAAGCAGCATGTGCCGCAGGCAATCCCGGCGCTTCGGAAGGGGTATCATCTTCTGCTTGAGAAGCCGATATCCCCGAATCTGGACGAATGCAGAGAGATTCTGAAGGTGGCAGGCGAGTGCAAAAGACAGGTCGTTGTCTGTCATGTTCTGCGCTACACTCCGTTCTATGGCAAATTAAAGGAGCTGATCGACGTGGGAACAATCGGGGACATCGTATCGGTTCAGGCAATCGAGAATGTAGGATATTATCATCAGGCTCACAGCTTCGTTCGCGGCAATTGGAGAAGGGAGGAGGAGACCAGCCCGATGATTCTGGCAAAATGCTGTCACGACATGGACGTCTATCTGTGGCTTACCGGAAAGCGATGCGAGTCGGTATCCTCATTCGGAAGTACCTATTACTTTAAGAGCAGCATGGCACCGGAAGGGGCTGCAAAGCGCTGTCTTGGCGGCTGCAAGGTAAAGGATCAGTGTCCTTATGATGCGGAGAAGATCTATATCACCAGCACGGATACCGGAGTTGCAAGTGGAGATGATCATTGGGTACAGCTTGTAACGGTGAATCCGACCCTCGAGAGAGTGAAGAAGGCCCTGGAAGAGGGTCCTTATGGCAGATGCGTCTTCCATTGCGATAATGATGTAGTCGATCATCAGGTTGTGAATATGAACATGGAAGACGGCACGACTATTAACTTTACCATGTGCGCATTTACAAAGGAGATTTCCAGACAGGCAAAGTTCATGGGAACCTTAGGCGAGATCCGCGCGGACATGGAGAAGAATGTGATTGAGGTAACAAGGTTCGGTTCGGAGACTGAGGTGATCGACGTAACCAAGCTGGCTGAGGATTTCTCTGGCCATGGCGGCGGAGATAACCAGATGATTCTGGAACTGCTCGACATGATTGCGAACGGAACCGGTCCCAGCGGCCGTACCACCTCTTTGGACGTATCCGTAGAGAGCCACTACGTTGCGCTTGCGGCCGAGAAGTCCAGAAAGGCAGGAGGAGCACTGGTTTCGATTGACGAAATGAGATAATTTCATATTGATGAATGGCGGAGCCGCGTAGGAATGAGGAAGAAAAGGAATGCTCCGCCAGCCCCCTCTTTTGCATGACTTCTCCAAACGCAGGAAGGGGGGGAATTTTTTTGCTCTTTATTATGCGATTCGCTCCTGATTATGGATTCTTAGATAAGATTAATTCTCATGTACAGTACTGGACTTTGAAGCGGTAATATGCTATACTTTACAGCAAGTTAGCAAAAGCTAACTTATTCGCTAAGAATAGAATTCATCAAAAACAAACCGCTTTCAAACAGAAACAGTAAGGCCGGCGGCCCGAAGTCTGGGAAGAACGGAAGGAACGAGGTGCTGAAATGAGTGTTGTCATTATCGGAGGACATGACAGAATGGTCTGTCAGTATAAAAAAATATGCGAAGGCTTTAACTGCAAAGCAAAAATCTTTACCCAAATGACGGGAGACTTAAAAAAGCAGGTTGGAACTCCGGATTTATTTGTCCTGTTTACGAACACGGTATCCCACAAAATGATCAAATGCGCGGTAGAGGAGGCAAAACGAGGAAACATAGAGATTGTAAGAAGCCACACCAGCAGCGGTTCTGCACTGACTCAGATTTTACAGAAATACTGCTAAGGAGGGAATTCGGCAAAAAGGAACGATTTAGCAGGAACCACTGGAAATATCACCGAATTTGGGGTATACTTAATGCAGAGCCGACAGAACCGCATACATACATGCCTGCTCAACCCAATTAGAAACAAAAAAAGGAGAACATCCCATGTACGAATCCGGTGAAAACTATCTTGAGACAATATTACGATTGAAGATGCGGACCGGTCAGGTTCGCTCCATAGATATCGCAAGAGAACTGAATTTCAGCAAGCCGAGCGTCAGCCGGGCAGTATCCATGCTGAAGGAAGCGGGATACATTACGATGGACCGGGCAGGAAGCATTGAACTGACCGACAGCGGAAAAGCGCAGGCAGAGGCGATATATGAAAGACATACGGTACTGACCGCCTTCCTGAAGCTTACCGCGGGAGTCAGTGAGGAACGTGCGGAGGAGGACGCCTGTCGCATCGAACATATTATCAGCGCGGAGACATTTGCCGGAATCAGAGCCTACGTGGAACGGGCGGCGAGACTATGATGGCGGGGGAATACGGAAGTGCCAAAATCCGCTATCTGATTGTGCTTCTTGAGAAAAAGGAAGAAGGTGCCTCCGTAACAGAACTTGCAAAGCTTTTCGGCGTAGCGAAATCCACAATCAGCCGGGCCATGGATTCCCTCCGGAGGGAGGGGCTTGTGAGCGAGAAGGACTTGAGTCTGACTGCTCAGGGAGAAAAACTGGCAGTGCAGTACAAAGAACGTCACACACTTTTGTGCGGCTGGCTGCATAAGGAGTACCGACTTGCCAGGGATACGGCTGTGCAGGATGCGTATGCCATGCTCGGAGAACTGTCAGAGGAGGCGTTGGGAGCGCTTACCGGAAGAATCCGGATAAAAAAGGCGATAGCGGAATTCCTGAGCGGAGAAGAGACGGGCGCGGAGGAACTCGCGGACGGTGTCTATCCGTTGAAGCTTACCTTTTATCGTACCCGTTATGCGGATGGACGTTTTATATCCATGGCAGACGAAGGATTTTCCCATACCGGGCTGCTGTGTGTCCGGGACGGAAAAGCTCTGATACGGCTTGAGGCGGCGGAAAGAGCCGGAGAGTCAAAGCTCGGAGGACTGATTCTGCGGGGAAGCGCACAGGCGCTGTCGTACGATGCCGGCGGGGAATATCGGCTTGCACGGAAAGAAGACTGCTTTTACTACATTCCGGCTTCCGCATGTACCTGGAAGTCTTACAGAGAAGAAGGCCGTCTGATAGGAGTCATAGGAGTGCGGCTTCGGGTATCAGTGCCGGAACAGCATATGCCGGAGAGCGAAGCGGTTCTGGTAATAGAGTCTAATTGAGAAAGATTATCGAATAGGATGTTGCGTGTATGCAACACATGCAGAATCTACTATAATAAATAAGAACCGAAAAACAGAACGAATAAACTCAATATATGTTGCGCATGCGCAACTAAAAAGCAGATTGCAAAGATCTGCTTTTTTTATTATTCTAATAGCGGGTTAGCAAGAACTAACTTAAAGGAGAGCAAACCGGACATATGGAACAAAAGTTAAGACAATATCTTAACAGATAATAGGAAAAGAAGGAGAGGAATTATGATAAAAGGCCGCTTGTTAAAATTATTAAAGGGGAGTACCCGATATATCGCGTCGGCGATACTTTGGAATTTTGCTGCGCTGCTGTGCAATATTGTAATTATATTTGCAGCGGTAGGCTTGATTGGCAATTTATATTTTGGAACAGTGGAAACTGCAGATACGATAGGACGGATTATCGTGATTGCAGTCGGTATTGCAGCCCGTTTCCTGTGTCACAAAAGAAATGTCAGAGTATCCTATCTTGCGTCCCGCGATGTCAAAAAGACACTCAGGGAAAAGATCTACCGTAAATTACTGACGCTCGGAACCGCTTATCAGGATAAATATTCAACGGCCGAGGTGGTACAGGTAGCAATGGAGGGAGTCGACCAGCTTGAGGTGTATTTTGGAAAATATCTTCCGCAGCTGGTATACAGTCTGCTCGCCCCGATTACCCTGTTCCTTGTCCTGATGCCGGTGAGCGCAAAGACCGCAGCAGTACTGCTGATCTGTGTCCCGCTCATTCCTGCGGCAATCATCGCGGTTCAGAAATTCGCGAAAAAGCTTTTGTCCAAATACTGGGACAGTTATACCGGACTCGGTGACAGCTTCCTTGAGAATCTGCAGGGACTGACAACTCTGAAAATCTATCAGGCAGACGAGAGAAAGACGGCCAGGATGGATCAGGAGGCAGAGCATTTTCGTAAAATTACAATGAAGGTACTGACCATGCAGCTGAATTCTATCAGTGTGATGGATCTGGTGGCTTATGGCGGAACAGCGGTCGGAATTATTGTGGGGCTTATGGAATACCAGAAGGGAGCGGTCACCTTGGAAGGGCTGCTTGCGATTATCCTGCTTTCGTCGGAATTCTTTATTCCAATGAGACTGTTAGGCTCCTATTTCCACATCGCAATGAACGGAATGGCGGCAAGTGATAAAATATTTGGTTTACTTGATATCAAGACAGAGGAAAGCGGTAAGCTTGAGATTCCGGCAGGGAATTTTGCAATTGAGGCAGAGAATGTAAGATTCTCGTACTCGGAAGAGCGGGAGATCCTTTCCGGTGTGAGTTTTAAAGCGCCGGAGAATTGTTTCATATCCTTTGTCGGAAAGTCCGGCTGCGGAAAGAGTACAATCGCCGGCATCCTGACGGGAACGAATCGAAATTATCAGGGGAGCATCCGAATCGGCGGGGCGGAGCTTCGTGAGATATCCGAGCAAAGTCTGATGAAGACGATTACCCTGGTGAATCATGACGGCTATCTCTTTACGGGAAGTGTAGAAGAGAACTTAAGGATGGGTAAGCCGGAGGCAACGAAGGAAGAACTGTGGAATGTGCTACGGAAAGTGAAGCTGGACGAATTCCTCAGACAATCCGGCGGTCTTGAGCTTGAGCTGAAGGAGCAGGCCTCGAACCTCTCGGGGGGACAAAAGCAGAGGCTGATACTTGCAAGAGCGCTGTTAAAAGATTCGCCGATCTATGTATTCGACGAAGCAACCTCTAATATTGACGTCGAGAGCGAAAATGCGATTATGCAGGTGATCGCCGGATTAAAGGAACAGAAGACCGTAATTTTGATTTCTCACCGTTTGGAAAACGGAAAGCCGTCTGATAGGATTTATTTGCTGGAGAACGGAAAAATTACGGAAGAGGGGACTCACGAGGAATTATACCTCAGTGGCGGCGGATACGCGAAGCTGTACCGGAGCCAGGAGTCTCTGATGAAATATTCCGAAGAGACGGAGATACCGGTTAAGACCGTGAAGCTGAACGGAAAAGAACAGACAGGGAAGCAGAAAGCAGCTCGGAGCAATGCAGGAGATAATTCCGGGAACAGAACGTTAGAACCGCGGAGTCTAAAATATCAGGAAGCCGGGAATGGTGCACAGACTGTGACACCGGAGACGGATAGGCAGGAAACCGGAACATCCAGAAGCGCCTTTCAGGTTATGGGCAGGCTGATTGGACTGGTAAAGCCGATGCTTCCGGTAATGGCACTTGCCGTGTGCATGGGAATTGTCGGATATTTGTGTGCTATTTTCCTTACGATACTTGGAACCGAGGGACTTTTGATTCTCGGCGGACGGTACGGAACCCTTACCTTCGGAACCGTGGTTGGGTTATTAGCGGCAGCGTCTGTTCTGCGCGGAATCCTGAGGTATGCGGAGCAGGCTTCGAATCATTATATCGCGTTTAAATTACTCGCTCTGATTCGACACAAGGTATTTGTTAAGCTTCGAACCCTCGCGCCTGCGAAGCTGGAAGGAAGAGGGAAGGGGAATCTGATTTCCGTTATTACAAGCGATATCGAACTGCTGGAAGTATTCTATGCTCATACGATTTCTCCGATTGTGATCGCGTGCGGGACATCTCTGATTATGACATGGTTCATCGGACGGATTCATCCGCTGCTCGGAGTTCTGGCGCTGGCGGCATATGTGACAGTTGGAGCGGTTCTTCCGCTTGTGAGCTCAAAGCTTGGCGGAGACATTGGCCTGATTTACCGCAATGCGTATGGTAAGATGAACAGCTTTTTCCTGGACAGCCTGCGCGGCCTTAAGGAAAGCATTGGATTTGGACGCGGCGAAGAGAGAATGGAGCAGATTAACGGCAGGACGGAGGAGACGGAGAAGTACCAGGAGACGTTAAAAAAGTATGAGGGCGTGAATCGGGCCGTCACCGACAGCGTGGTACTTGTATTCTCGATGGGAATGCTGGCTGCGGGAATCGGACTGTACCTGAATGGCAGGATTGAACTGTCCGGAATGCTGCTTGCGTTTGTGGCAATGATGAGCTCCTTTGGACCGGTTGTGGCACTGAGCAGTCTTTCAAATCAGTTGTTCCAGACGATTGCAAGCGGCAATCGAGTGCTGGATCTGCTGGAGGAAGAGCCGGTGGCAGAGGAGATAACGGACGGTGCGGCAGGGCGTTATGACGGCGCGCAGCTTGCTCATGTCAGCTTTTCCTATGGAAGGGAAAAGATTCTGGACCAGGTTGATCTGACGATTCCAAAGAACACCATTCTCGGAATCCATGGAAAGAGCGGCTCCGGCAAGTCTACAATATTAAAGCTTTTAATGCGGTTTTGGGAAACGGACCGCGGCGAGATTCGAATCGGAGGCGAGAATATCAACCGGATTAATACGGCGAGTCTGCGCGGAATGGAAAGCTATGTAACGCAGGAGACGTATCTGTTCCACGATACCCTTGCAGAAAATATTGGAATTGCAAAAGAAGGAGCTTCCCGGGAAGAGATCATGGAGGCAGCAAAGAAAGCTTCGATTCATGACTTCATTATGAGCCTCCCGAACGGATATGATACGAACGCAGGTGAGCTTGGAAGCCACCTTTCGGGCGGAGAAAAGCAGAGAATTGGAGTTGCAAGAGCATTCTTGCATGATGCGCCCTTTATTCTGCTTGACGAGCCGACCAGTAATCTGGACAGCCTGAATGAAGCGGCTCTGCTCAAGGCGCTGAAAGAAGAGCGAAAAGGAAAGACAATTATACTGGTTTCGCATCGCCGCTCAACAATGAATATTGCGGATGAGATGGTTGAGATGGAGTCGGAGCGGGTATCTTAGTTGGATGGAAAAGGGTGTGGCAGGTACAAAACTGCGCACCTTTTTTAGGCTTAATTTTAGGGAGCGGAACAGAGGAGCAGCATACATATAGAACATACAAATGGAACATATCAATGGAGACCAGAACGATGTGCATACAAAGCGGAGGAATGGAAGGAATCGAAAATCAGATATTGCCTTTTGGCCGTGTTTCGTATACAATGTTAGAAGATGAAAGGAAAGGTATGGTGGCTTAAGATGGCACAGAAGGTAAAGAATATTGCCATAGTGCAAAAGAATGAACGAATCGGTACGGATATTTATAGTATTTGGCTGAAGGATGAGCAGATCGCAGCGAATGCAAAGCCCGGACAGTTTGTATCTGTGTATACCGGAGAGGCGGACAAGCTCCTTCCGAGGCCGATCAGTATTTGTGAGATTGATAAGGAGAACGGTCTGTTAAGGCTGGTGTTCCGCGTTGTCGGCGCAGGAACCAGATTATTTGCAGCGCTGGCAGAAGGCGATACAGTTGAGGTCATGGGGCCGCTTGGCAACGGTTTTTGCCTGGAGGGATTTAAAAAGGCAATTTTAATCGGAGGAGGAATCGGAATTCCGCCGATGCTGGAACTTGCAAAGCAGCTTGACTGCGAGAAGCAGATTGTACTGGGATATCGGGACGAGCTGTTCCTGAACGAGGAATTCGAACCTTACGGCAGGGTGTATCTTTCGACCGAGGACGGAAGTGCCGGAACGAAGGGAAATGTGATTGATGCGATTCGCGCGAATGATCTGGACTGCGATATGATTCTTGCCTGTGGGCCGACTCCGATGCTTCGCGGAATCAAAGCGTATGCCGAGGAGAAGGGGATTCGCGCGCAGATTTCCATGGAAGAGAAGATGGCATGCGGAATCGGCGCTTGTCTTGCATGCGTCTGCAAGTCCAGGGAGAAGGATCATCATACGAATGTCAATAATAAGCGCATCTGCAAGGACGGACCGGTCTTTTATGCGGATGAAGTGGAATTATAAGGAGGGCCGCCATGAATCTTAAGGTAACTATCGCGGGAGTAGAGTGGAAGAATCCGGTAACGACGGCGTCGGGAACGTTTGGCTCCGGTGCGGAGTATTCGGAATTCGTAGACCTGAATAAGCTTGGAGCCGTTACAACGAAGGGAGTTGCGAATGTTCCGTGGCCGGGCAACCCAACGCCCCGAATCGCAGAAACCTACGGCGGAATGCTGAACGCCATCGGTCTGCAGAATCCCGGTGTTGATGTATTTGTGAAGAGAGATATTCCAATGCTCCGTCAGTATGATACGAACATTATCGTGAATGTCTGCGGAAAGACAACGGAAGATTATATCGCGGTGGTAGAGCGTCTTGCGAACGAGGATGTCGATATGCTTGAGATTAATATCTCCTGCCCGAATGTAAAGGAGGGCGGAATTGCGTTCGGTCAGGATCCGAAAGCAGTCGAAGCCATTACAGCCGAGGTTAAAAAATATGCAAAGCAGCCGGTTATCATGAAGCTGAGTCCGAATGTAACGAGTATTGTCGAGATGGCAAAAGCAGCGGAAGCGGGTGGAGCGGATGCACTTTCTATGATTAATACTCTGACCGGAATGAAGATTGATATCAAGAAAAGATGCTTCGCACTCGCCAATAAGACCGGCGGAATGTCCGGCCCCGCTGTGAAGCCGGTTGCGGTGCGCATGGTTTATCAGACCGCGCAGGCTGTTAAGATTCCGATTATTGGAATGGGCGGCATCTGTACGGCGGAGGACGCGCTGGAATTCATTATGGCCGGAGCAACCGCGGTATCGGTCGGAACTGCGAACTTCTATCAGCCGGATGCGACGATTAAAGTTGCAGAGGGGATCGAAGCGTATATGAAGGAATATGGAATTGAGGATATTAACAGCCTGATTGGCTGCGTAAAATAAAGAACGGAGGATTAGTTAAGATGGAACAGTATAAACAGGACTTCATTGAATTCATGGTGGACAGCAAGGTGCTGAAATTTGGCGAATTTACATTAAAGAGCGGAAGAAAGTCTCCGTTCTTCATGAACGCAGGTTCTTATGTAACCGGAACGCAGCTTCGTAAGCTCGGTGAGTATTATGCGAAGGCAATTCATGATAATTACGGTCTGGATTTTGATGTATTATTCGGACCCGCATACAAGGGAATTCCGCTCAGCGTTGCAACCGCGATGGCAATCAGCGAGCTCTACGGCAAGGATGTAAAGTATTGCTCGAACCGGAAAGAAGTAAAGGATCACGGGGATGTCGGAATTCTGCTCGGCAGCCCGATTAAGGATGGCGACAGAGTGGTTATCATCGAAGATGTTACAACGTCCGGCAAGTCGATCGAGGAGACCTTCCCGATTATCCGTGCTCAGGGCGACGTAGAGATTGTCGGCCTTATGGTATCCTTAAATCGCATGGAGCGCGGCAAGGGAGAAAAGAGTGCGCTGGATGAGATTAAGGAGACTTACGGATTCGGTGCGAATGCAATTGTTACAATGGAGGATGTAATCGAGCATCTGTACAACCGTCCTTACAAGGGCAGTGTGATTATTGATGACGCGATGAAGGCGTCTCTTGACGCATACTATGCACAGTATGGCGTAAAGGCCTGATAGGACCGGAATTGCCGCGCTTGGGACAGGAATGGAGGTCATAGATGTACGAGCGAGTTTATAAAACGATGAAAGCAGTCGGAGTGTGGAATCTGGTGCTTGGAATCATCATCATTGTTAGCGGTATCTTTACCGGAGTGTGTATGATTACAGGCGGTGCCAACCTGCTGAAGAAGAAGTCGGATATTTTGTTTTAACATGCAGTGGTTGTTAGAAAGCTATAGGCAATTATACCTGTAAAAAGCTATATGCGAAAGAATGACTGCCGGAGAGGAGAGATATGGTTAATGGCTCCCTCTCCGGCAGTTTTTTATGTAAGCGGTGCGGTTACCTCTCCGAGATATCCCTGCTCCTGAAGAGCAATCATGGCCAGCAGACCGCCCCAGCTGTAGAAAGCGTCGCTGTTGGAGACGTCATCGCCCATTCCCGTTTCGGCATTGTAATTTTCGTGAACATGGCGGTGCAGCTCCCATTCCTGCATCAAAAGCGCACAGGATTTATCTGCCAGGTCTCTGCAGGCCTCCCTCGCTCCGATTCGCCTCAGCCCCATATACACCAGAAAATTCAGCGGTGCCCAGATTCGTCCTCTCCAATAATCGTTATCCGCGTAGGATGGGTCGCTGCGTGGGGTTGAGGGAAGAATCCATGTCCCCCAGAATTCCGCAGGCTGATAGAAATGCTCTTTCAGCATCCGGTCGGTCTGATACTCAGAGGCAGCACCGGCCAGCCAGGGGTAAAAGCAGGTGGGGGAAATGCGTGTGCTGAAGGTCTGATCGGGGAGCCGGATATTACAGAACATTCCACGTTCCTCGTTCCAGAATCGCTGCATTTGTTCCCGGATTCTTAGTGTGAGGTCTTTAAGTTCCTCGCTTTCTTTGTAATGCCCTAATTTCGCGGCAATATCTGCCAGCGCCTCACAATCATACACATAGAGGCTGTTTAACCCGACATCCCAGAGATTATGCATATTTGTGTTCGGATCAAAGCCGGCTTCCTCCTCACTGTACATGGGAGAGTTATCCAGGCCGGATTCCAATGCGGCTCCGAATGCGCAATGAATGCCGGGCATTTCCCAGCGATTCTCATAAGAATTGGAACCCCAGCTCATCAAATCGCCGTTCATGCGGTTATCCGCCCACCACCGGTTCCAGCAAAGCAAAGGGCCAAATGCCATTTCCAAAAACCATTTCTGCGGTTCCAGCCGATAGATCTCCCGGACCACCATGGAGCCGACCGGGGGTTGAGAGCGATCGAAGGTTTTCCTTCCGTACCCGTTCGAGCAGTTGGGGACAAAGCCATCCGGAGTGCACTCGTTCAAGATTTCTAATGCGCCCGCCCGTCCAAGGGCCGGACTATCTAATGCCATCATGTAGGAGCCAAAGAAATTATCCCAGCAGAACATTCCATAGCCCCCGCGCTGGCAGTTCCAAATTCGGCTGACATTGGATATAGCGCGGTCTTTTTGTGGCTCGTAGATCAGATTCCAGGCCAGGCAGCGCTGCATAGCCTGCCACGCCTTTGCGAGGCTGCCGTATCTGTGAGCTTCGGCCTCCGCATTGCTCCGTGCGCAATACAGTATCGTATCGAGCTGTTCCGGCGTATAATCGGGCTCGGTGCACAGATATACAGGTTCATCGAGCAGAACCGGTAAATACGGCGTATTAACCGGAATATTGGGATCTGGGTGCAGCTTGCCGCGAATCAGAGACAGAGACATTACACCGCTTTTGCCCTCCCAGATCAGCCGTGCCCCCTGACGGCGGCAGGTGAAAGGGCGATTCCAGAATATACAGCCTTCTATGACGAGCACCGGACAAAAAGCAGTCTCATTCCCGATACAGGCGATGCGTGCCAGGAAACCGGCACCGTCGGCAAGATGTGCCGTCTCAATCCGAAACCGCAGTCTTTTCCATTGAATCTCTAACTCAGTATAAGCTCCGCTGTATGGATGCAGTCCGGCAAATACATTCTCGCAGTCGGCCTCCTTTCTTCCTACCAGCGGATTTCGCAGAAACTGACCGGTCAGGTATTCCTGAAATCCAAGATTGAATCCGATTCCTTCAGGAAGCAATACATGAGCGGTCATTGAACGGGTATCCCATGTATTCCATCCCGTAAGCAGATGCTTTTTCTCATCTATATACATCAATTAACACACTCCTTTTAGCATTTGTTCAGCCATGAGCAAAACACTATGCATTCAACAGGCGTGTGGGCTGCAAGGCTTGACAAATCTCATTATAACAGAAGGAGAAAGCAATGTAAATTGATTTGCAGGAGGAAAGCAGTCGGACTATGGAATCTGGTGCTTGGAATCAGCATTGTAAGCGGTATTTTTACGAAGTGTATATGAGAACGGGCGGTGGCAACCTTTTGAAGAAATAAACAGATATTATTGTCGTCTGTAAGAATTTGTCAATTTATTAAAATGCGTTGCCTTCAAGAAACTTTTTGTTTCTTCCGGAGCCGGAAAACCGCATGTTTCAAGGATTTCTCAAAAATATATAAGAAATGAGGCAATTATTAGTTTCGTTAGTTTTAACAAAAATAGAAATATAAATTTGGAAACATCAATAACTAAAAAATCTTTACAAATAAATTGAAATCGAGTAAAATAGTAATATCTTAAAAGCGTCTGATGTTCAGTAAATCGGGATCTTCGTTTGCAATGAATCGCGTTTTTCAATAATTTACAATTGCCCGCAGCGTAGAATGCGTTCGAGGCTGGAAAAAGGAGAGATAATTATGATTGCTTTTTTAGGAAGTGAGAAAGAAGGGGAATTTTCGGCTAATCTGGCAGCTCTTGGAATTGCGCAGATGCTGGAGGGAACCAGAGTTGCCATTATTGAGAATCACACCAGGGGAAGATATGCCGGAAGATGTCTGATTGAAGAGTATATCCGTTCGTTGGAATACCATAATGCCTATATTTACAAGGGACGCGGAACATTGGAACTGCCCTGCGGCTGCCGGATGGTGGATGTCTGGAATCAGAAGCTGTTCTATATTGCTCAGGAACCCTATGGGAGCCATTGGATGTTTGAACATGAGTTTGCCAGGTTTTTGCCGTATCTGGATGATTTGGAACGGTATTGTGAACTATTGTATGTGGGAGTGGAGCGAAATGCAGAAAGCACAGGAATGATTCTGCAGAAAGCAGATATTATTGTTGTGAACGTCGGTCAGAGAGCGGAAGAGATTGAAGCATATCTGCAAAGATATCAGGAGTATCTGCCAAAGCTGTTCTTTTTAATTGGGGGCTACAAAAAGGAGGACTCGCTGAACAGAACACGTATCTGTAAAAAGTATGGGATCGATCGAATGCATCTTGCTGTAATTCCATATGATGAGGAATATTACCGCTGCGTGCAGTCGGGGGAAGCGGTATCCTTTATGCTGCGATACGGACGCTGCGGGAGTCGCGCAAAGCATTATCCGTTTGTCAATGGGTTGAGAGACGCGCAGAAGAGAATTACAAAAATGATAGAAGAAGTGGAGGGAAACTTATGTACAGGAGGCTTAAAAAGACAACAAAGCGGGCGGTTGGAATTGCTGCAGCAGTTACAGTAGCGGCCGTGGGGGCAGGCGGAGGATGTTTTTATGCGATAAGGCAGGTGAAGGATACTGCTGCAAAAGAGATTGCTGCGGTACGAGCCGAACTTGAGCAGAACCTGAGGTATGTCTATGAAACCTCAAGAGCTGTAAAGCGAGGAGAGGTTCTGAATGAGGAGAACACAAGAAGGGTTCTTGTGTGCGCCTCAATGGCGCAGGAGAATTATTTGAATGAGTCGGATCTTGGCGCCAGGATGCTGATAGACGCACAGGAAGGAGTGCAGCTGTTGAAGAGCATGACTGTTATGGATTGCGAGGAGGACGGTGTCCGGGAGATCGAATGCGAGGCAATCTGTCTGAATGATAACAGGCAGGAATTCGATGTAGTGGATGTCAGACTGCGTTACCCGAACGGCGAGGACTATGTAGTATTAGCCAAAAAGGAACTGTATCATGTTGTGGATGAGATCAAGGATCGGTGCTATTTAAGGTGCAGCGAAGAGGAGATTGCGAGGCTTTCCGCGGCGTATGTGGACACAGCGTTTTATGAGGAAGCCTGTCTGTATACGGCAAAGTATACGAATCCGGAATTACAGGAGGCAAGCGTCGTTACCTATCTTCCGACTGCGGATGCAATCGAGGCGATGAAAGAGAATCCGAATATTGTATCAGAGGCGGTCCATGAGCTCACGATTCGCAACAGGATTCGTCTGGAGGAGAGATTGAACGAGGCCTATGGGGAGAACAGCGCATGGGAGAATCTGGCCAGACAGGCGGGAAATTATTCATGGAACAGCCAGGAAGGCGTGGACGAGGCTGAATTACCGGAGGAAAGACAGGAAGGAGGAACGGAATGACAGGAGAAAAAGAGTGTACGGAAAGTATGGGGATCCAGGTGGGCTTTTTTGGAATTGAGAAATATGAGTTACTTTTATATTTGTCCAGAATCATAAGGCAGCTTGGTAAGAGGGTACTGCTGGTCGATTACTCGGAGAATGGTGCGCTGTCCGCGGGGATTCCTGTCTGGGATCAGTTCGGCGATCAGATTCCGGATGGAGTGGTAGCGGAGTCGGAAGACTATCACGCCGCGGTCGATTATTGCGGAATTCATTTTGTAAGAGATATCCTGCTGAATCAGTCGGTGAAAGAACAATATGACTGTATTCTGATTGATTTTGGCTTCGGAGTGGATCACAGGGCGGCAGAGAGCTGCTCCAGAGTGGTACTCGTATCGGATCAGCAGCTCCATAACATACACAGATTAAAGCATCCCGAGGTCTGGGATGGACTGCCGGTATATGCGGTATTGAAGGATTTGTGTCCCTGTCGAATTACACCGGAGTATATTCTGGAGGAGATAGGAGTATGGGTGGCTCCGGATCGAAGGTTCGCGATTTATCAGGACGCCTGGGATGCAAAATGCCGGATAAGCTGCCAGTACAGCAAGCTGAGCCCGTTTGTGCGGCTTTCCAGAGAATATCGCGAATTCCTTAAGTCATTTACAAGGGAGATTTTCCCGGAATTCAATAAAAGCGATATCGACAGGGCGTTCAGGCTTGCGGAGAAGGGAGCATAGGGGATGAAAGTAGTGTTTTGGAGCGCGGTCAGAGGACAGACCGGAGCAAGCGCCGGAATGATTGCAGCGGCATTTGCCTGTTCCGTGTTCGAAAGAAAAAATGTTTTTTTGATTCGCACGAATTGCAGTGAGAGCGGTTTGGAGACAGTTTTAATGTCCGGGAGAAGCGTCAGAGAGGAATTGAAAGGAGTCGGAATCGGAGCCGCGCTCCGGGCAATGAGGGCTGGAACGCTGGATTGCAGGATGCTTGCAGATTGTGCGGTGACGCTTCCGGGAAGCAGGATATCATTCCTTCCGGGGAGCTTGAGCGAGGAGGTATTCCGGCAGCCGGATGAATCGGAGGAGAGGGAGCTTACGGATCAGTTGATAGAACTGGCATGCAGGGAATATGACCTGGTGTTTGTAGAGGCCGGAATACCCGGGAAAGAGCAGCCGCATGGAGGCTTGGAGAGGCAGGATGTGGAGGTTATATGCCTGAATCAGAATAAGCAGGTACTGGATCGATATTTTGATAAGGAGGAGGAGAAAGAGAATCGCTATTATTTGATCGGAATGTATCGCATGGATTCCGATTATACTCTTAAAAACTTAAAAAAGATATATCCTCATCTGCAGGGGAGGACGGCGATTTTGCCCTGGTGCACGGAATACCAGGATGCCTGTTCCAGAGGAGAGCCGTATCGTTTTTTTATGCGGAATGCGGAAGCAGGAAAGGATGAGCCGAATTATAGGTTCATAAGAGAGTGCAAAGGAATATCCTCGATGCTGACGGCCGGAAGGGAGATGAGGTGATGGGGAATATCGTATTGATAATAATTGGAATTCTAACGCTTCTTGGAGGAGGTTATCTTATATTTCGCAGAGGAACACGCTATCAGCCGACCGAAGAGCCGGAAAGAACACAGGAATATCTGGTGGAACGGGTTCAGGAAGCGTTTCATGAGATTCTTACAACGAACGTAGCCGCTTTATATCTGAATGAAGAAGAGACAAAGAAAAAGGAGAGACTGAAAGAGCAGTTGAGAACGGCTTTGAGAACCTGCAGTTACGGAGATATCAGAGCCAAGGAATATGTAAAAGAACACATCAGGGATATTCTTTTGGAAGAGTGTGGAATAGGGGAAGATACGATTAATTCCTATTTCAAATTTTCCGGTCAGACGCAGTCCGGTCAGGACAAGTTTGATATTCTGTTATATCTGTATAAAAAAGAATGGCAATACGGAGCCATGGAGCAGCTCCTGAAGCGCCTGTCAAAGGGCAGGCTGGAAGCAGGAGAAAGTCTTGAAGTGTCGAAAGAAGATCTGGAGCAATTCTATGAAGAGGAAGCACCGGATTTATCTTATGGAGATAAAGTCTCCATTCTGGTTCAGCGAATCTACCAGATTTATAAAGGGAACGGAGCGATTGATGAGATTCGGGATATGAACATTGACGGTGTATCCGCAGGAGTGTCCGGAATCAGCGATACTTTTTTTGATACACAATTTTTTACCAATCAAAAAGCGGTGGCAGAGCTTCCGAAATCTTATGACAGTGTCTGGATTTTTTTCAGAGGAAAGACAATCCATCTGTCCTTCTTGGGTTTTGGTTCAAAACAGGAGCTGGAGCGTGTGTGCAAAAATATATATCGTTATGATAATCCGGGACAGCTTTCTGCTGCAAGAGGGTATATTGCGAACGAGATGCAGGATGGATCGCGCGTTATTGTTGTGAGGCCGCCATTCAGCGAAAGCTGGGCATTCTTTGTCAGAAAGTTCAATAGCGCTGGAAGCCTGAAGATTGAACAGCTGATTACCGGGAAAGGAAGCGAAGACGTCATTGGGGTGCTTAAAGGTCTGATAACCGGCTGCCAGGTGATTGGAATTACCGGAGAACAGGGATGCGGAAAGACAACTCTGTTAAAGGCATTGATTGGATTCGTTAATCCGGCTTATACCTTGAGAATTCAGGAGCTTATTTTCGAACTGAACCTGAGAAAGATATATCCGAACCGGAATATTTTGACCTTTAAAGAGACGGCATCCGTGTCCGGTCAGGAGGGATTGGATATCCAGAAAAAGACAGATGGAACCGTTACGATATTGGGAGAGGTAGCGACGGCTCCGGTTGCATCATGGCTGGTACAGGTATCGCAGACGGCGAGCCGATTTACTATGTTCACCCATCATGCCAAGACAACCAGAAGCCTGATTGAAGCTCTGCGCAATTCGCTTCTTTTGGCTGCGGGCTTTTCCAATGAGCAGGTGGCAGAGGAACAGGCCGCGGAAGCGGTGAATTTTGACATACATATGCAAAAGGATATGCAGGGAAGACGGTACATTGAAAGAGTGACCGAGATAATTGCGAACAAGTCAGAGGACGGAAGATATTTTTCGACTGCTGATATTGTGGTGTATGAGAAAGAAAAGGAACAATATCGTCTGCTTAAAAGTCCCTCTTCCAGAGCATTGAAAGAACTGTATGGATATATGACAAAGGAGGAGAGGGAAGAGTTCGATGGTGTATTTGAAAGATGTGGGGTGAAGCTGTATGAAGCGGGATAAAGATATTATTTATGAGAAAGGCTTCCGGTTCTTCTCGCAATTCATCCTGACCAGGCGTCAGACTCGAAATCTGTACCGAAGATTTCAGGTCATCTCACCCGGTGATCGCAAAAGCATTGTGAAGAAGAGCATGAAGTGTGCGCTGTTGATGTGGGGACTTGAGGCAATGGCCATGCTGCTTGTGCTAAGCCTTAATCCGTCTGTATTCGGAATTGCATGCTCTGTTCTTGCAATCTATGTGGTATCTGGTGAAGTTGTCAACAGAATGGAGACCTCCGCTCAGATTCGTCTATTGGAAGGATTGGATTCGTTTTTATCCGATGTCAGGCATAACTATTACAATTACAGAATGGTGGAAGAGGCGGTATACGAGGCCTCACGGCAGGCTTCTGACATGATGAAGCCGCAGGCGGAGAAGCTTGGACAGGTCCTGGAGGCGGACGATATACACGAAGCGCTTTCCAGATATAACGATGAGGTAAGTGATCGATTTCTCCGAATGTTCCTCGCATTGTGCGTGACGGTGCTGGAATACGGGGATAAAGAGGTAGACGGGCAGCTTCTGTTTTTAAATAACATCAAATACTTAAAGCAGGAGATTGCGGTAGAACTGCTGAAGCGAAAGGAGTTAAAGTACCGGTTTTCCGGTTTGATATGGATTGCGGTGCTTCCGGTGTTCTTTCTTCCGGCTGTAGAAAGCTGGGCAGTCGGAAATCTGCCGTCATTGACAGAGTTTTACCGGGGAGCGGGAGGAATTATTTTGTCGGCAGTCATTTATCTTGCAACCTGGATTATCTACATGATGCTGAACCAGCTGAAGGAACGCGATAGCACGGTTCCAAAGGAACATAAGATGCTCAAGAAGTTATTACGCCTTCCAATCGCCGGACTACTCGATAATTATATCAGTAAGAATTACGGAAAATGCAAAATGCTGACAGAGCTTTTAAGAAAAGTAGGGGACACAAGAAGTATTCGGGAATATCTGCTTTTTAGGTTTTTAACGGCGGGAGCCGCGGCACTTGGATGTATGCTGTTATTCGCAGGTATTCACAGAGAAGAAAAAAGACAGGCGTTTTATGTCAGTGAGGGAACAGAACTGGTTTCCGGAGCGGCAAATAAAACGCAGCAGCTCCGGATGGAGGAGATGCTTCCAACCCTGCTGGAACAATATATCGGAACCGGAATCGGAGAGGAGGAAATCCTTCAGGAGATAAAAGCCCAAGGAATTCTGAATAACAGTATTCTGGCAGAGGATTATGCAAAAGAAGTATATGAAAGAGTAAGAAAGTATGACAGGGCTTATTTCAAATGGTATGAACTTGGGGCAGCGGTTCTTGTTGGATTGGCTGCGTATGAACTTTCTTATGGATTCCTGCTGTATCGGAAAAAGCTGATGCAGATGGAGATGGAGGATGAGGTCGTTCAGTTTCAGTCGATTATTCTGATGATGATGTATATGGACCGGATGAATATTCCTGCTATTTTTGAAATGCTGGAGAACTTTGCAGTAGTATTTAAGATTCCGCTTCAAAAATGCATGAATAATTATAATTACGGAGACATGCTTGCTCTTAGGGAACTGAGAGAGGAATGCGGTTTTGAGCCGATGCGCAGGCTGGTGGATCAGTTTCTGTTATGCGATCGAATCGGAATTATCCACGCATTTGATGAAATTGCAGTGGAGAGAGCGAATTTCCGGGAAAAACGAAAGCTGGATAATGAGATGAATCTTTCCAGACGGACGGCTGTCGGAAATTTAATATCTTATGTACCGATGGCGCTTACGGTTGGAGGATATCTGATTATTCCGTTTATCCGGGAAAGTCTGGCGGAACTGATGCAATATGCGGGAGAGATGAATGCGATGTAGATGGAAAAAGACGAGTAAATTGATGCAACGGATTCGGAAGAGGTGTATGCGATGGAGAATTCGCTGAAAGGATTAATGCTGGCTTCAGGTATCATTATTACCTGTGTAATTATAAGCATTGGCTTTTATACAGCCAGGGAGGCAAAGAACACAGCCTCACAGGCAGCCGATTATCTGGCTGAGTTCAATAAAGAACTGTCGGAGGAGGGACTGTCAAGATATGACGGAGCGGAGGTGAGAGGAAGTGATATTATCAATTTGATTCGACGGGAGCTTGGAGCGTACGGAAAGGGGGAGAGCAGTGATGTAAGCATTAAGGTGAAGACCGGCATATCAGAGTATGTGTACCGCAACGGAGAATATCTGGCACAGCTTCGGGAATACGGAAATGATCGATATATTAATCCGATGGCAGCATTTGCGGGAGAAGTGCTTCGGGATGAGAATGATGTTATAACATGTATCAGCTTTTCGCAAAGATAACAACAGGAGGAGAATTATGGATAATAGTTTAAAAGGTTTAATTTTAGCGGCAGGAATTATTATTACCTGCGTAGTAGTAGGACTTGGTTTTTATATTTCAAGAGAGACAAAGAATACGAGCTCCAATGGAGTCAACCAGATCACCAATATGAATTCTGAATATCAGGATGTGGCAAAAACCATGTATGACGGCCTGAAAATATCGGGAAGAGAGTTACAGGAAGTGCTGAGCAAGTTCCAAAAGGAAATGGAAGCGGGAACTCTTACAATCACAATTCATACGGGAAAGACGCTGAAAAATACGTCTACTGCGGGAAAAGGAATTGTCTATGGGAAGGATACAACAGCAAATTTAAGCGAAACGAAAGACAAGACAAAGGACGCATATATTAATCCGGATGCGAGCTTCGAGGGGGATGTGACCTATGATGATAACCGGGTTATTAATGGATTAATTTTTACGCAGCAGTGAATGACATAATATGGAACATGCAGAAGAGTTGTTTTATCATGCTTTTTGTGCGGTGATATTTTGTCTGGCTGCAAGTTTGTTCTTTTTACTGCTGCAGAGGTATTCCGATACAATGGAAGCCGGCCGGGAACTCCTGGCCGGCGATACCTCGTATCAGTCGGAGCGGGATGCGGCTGAAGATAATATTGTCACAGGCAGCGAAATATTGCTGCTATTTTATGAGGAACTTACGGAAGAGACGGAAATTGACGGTAATTTGTACCAAAAAGGAGGAATGTATGATGTGGAAGAAAGAATCTCTCTTACCGGAAGATACGAAAAACAGGTATTTTATGAGAATGGGGTAATCAGCCGGATTATATATCGGCGTATGTAAGAAAGACAGGGGGAATTCGGATGGAAGGCTTCAGTAAGGCGCTGGCGGTAATTCTGGCAGTTCTTTTGCTAATCATGGCGCCTGTTCGAGCTCTGGCACAGGCCCAGACCGGGAAGGAAGAGGCTTGGTACGAGCAAAGAACAAGAGAATTCGTGGAAGAAGTCGGCAGACTTGGGTATCTGAGCACGGACAGATATGAGTTGTTCTGCAAAGAGATTCAGGGGCGCGGAGCGCTCTGGGAGATCGAGCTGATTCACGCAAGGGAAAAGACAGGAATTTTAGAAGGAAATACAGGTTGGAATTCCAGCTGGGCAAAAGGCAGCAGCATGACAGATGTGATTCGGCTTGCGGCCGGTTCTTCCGCCGCTCATATCCATACGGAGGACTGTTATACGCATACCCATACCGGAAAAACGGATGATTCCAGAGGAAGATATTATTGTACGCATACCCATACTGCCGCGTGCCAGAGTGACGGATGGAGCAGAACTCATTTTACAACCTGTGCAGATTATAATATAACGATTGACATGTATTGTTATGAGTATGATAAATATGGGAACCAGACCGATGGATATACGATATATATTCCGGCGGGCAGCAGATGCCCGGTGTGTAACAAGGCACTTTCCGGGATGCAATATTCCTGGACCTTTTATTATACCTGTGGGTTTTCAAAGAGTACGGTGACGAGTTCCACCTCCGTTCCTTCCGACTTTAAGACTCCGCAGGCGGGGGAGCTTCAGTCCGGGTGGTTTCGGGAACCTTTGGATGAGTATACCTACGGCTGTTATCAATATTCGGTACATGACCATGAAAGTGACGGCTGCAGCGGATATCGAAGCAGAGTGACAGTGCCGGTTGTCTGCCGGACCTGCGGTGCTGTCGTAGGAGCTTTGGTTGATGAATATGCAGAGGATGGCAGCGTAGCAATCAGCTACCGTCCCGACCAGGTATATACTTGCTGCGGTACGGGAAGTTCGGTCGATTATTCACAAGCAATTGAGGATTATACTTATGTATGCGGAAAGAGCTCCGGATGGGAACTGATCTGCGGTGGGGAAGTAGAGGCAGTAACCCCGATCTGCGATCAGGTGATGCTTTCCATTACTCCTGTCGAAAGCGTGCAGACAATCTATATTGGAGATAACTTGAATACAGAGGTAGAAGTAGTTTGTCTGTCAGGGAATACCTTTATAGTACAGGGAAATACTGCTTTTTCCGCAGAGAAAGCAGGAACTTTTGCGGCAGAAGTCTTTCTGGAGGGCTATTCAGATACAGCTAAAAAACAGGGAAGGAAGACGGCGGAGATATTGGTGACGGTTCTTCCAAAGGAGAAAACATGTGATAATGGACATGTTTATACTCTGAATACGGACGGAAGTGATTCCGGGTGTCCGGTCTGCAGGACGACCGTAGAAGAAATTACGGTGGACTGGGAGAAGCCAGAGATATATAAAGGCGATTCACTTCCGATGGAAGGAATAACCGTTACCTATCTCGATGGGCATACGGAACTGATAAAAGCCGGCTATGAGGTTCTCTATGACCGGGAGAAAACAGGAACGGTGCTTGTGGAGTTCCAATATAAAAACGGAACAGCAGCCGCAGAAATTCTTGTTAAGCCGAATCCTGTCAGTCTGAAGATTACCCCGGAGACTCAGAACGTTGTGAAATATCAGGCGCCGAGGTTCCTAACTGTAGTTCTGTATGAGGATGGAAGCAGCACAACAGTTGAGGAGTATGAGCTTACAGGAATTCGAACGGATCAGGTTGGAGTGCAGAGCGGAACAGTAAGCTATACGGAGAACGGACATACTATAGAACAGGGGGTTAAAGTAAACGTATTGCCTTTGTCGGCCACCTGTGCCTATGGGCATACCTATGACAGGGATTCCGATGATGTCAGCTGGGGCTGTCCGATCTGCAGGGATACTTTGATCGGTCTGGAGGCAGCACCGCTTACGATATATGGAAAGCCGGGAGATAAGCTTGCACTTACGGTGATAGCAGTCTATCAGGATGGGCATACGCAGATTCTGGATGATTATGAATGCAGCTATGATCCGACCAGAATAGGAGAACAGACAGTTACAATTCGCTGGAGAGAGAAAGAGACTTCCGTGACGGCTATACTGGAAGAGACAAGGCTTTGTCCGGAGTGCGGGCGTGAGATCGGGGCGGCGGAAGCGTGTCCGTATTGTGCACAGATACCGATTCAGATTACAGCGGAACCGCCAAGGCAGACAATTTTATGGGGAGAGGAGCCGGAATTTAAGGTATTCGCGGAATATCAGGATGGGCACAAAGAACGAATATATCAATTTAGTCATTCCTTCCGGGAAGGGACAGCCGGTACGCAGGAGGTCACAATTTATTATTCCGGTATGATGGCAAAGATATGGGTTACGGTCAAACCGTCAGATATTGTTATTTGTCCGGAATGCGGAGAAGAATACAGTCGTCTGGAGAACCGGGAAGGATGTCCCTGGTGTATGGCGGAGCTGATGTATATCGAAGCGGAACCGGAAGGCGGAGCCGTGCTGGTAAGGGGCAGTACGCTCAAAGCGAGAGTAGTCCTGCATTATCGTGCCGGTAATCAGGAGATTATATACAGCGGATACACAATTAAAAATTACGAGCCTATGAAAACGGGGCAGCAGGAGGTCCAAATATGGTATCAGGAAAAAGTGGCCGGATTTTCTGTTGAGGTAGTGGAGGCGCTGACAGAAGCTGTCTGTGAAAAAGGACATCATTATTTCCTGAATCAGGACGGGAGCGATCCGGGATGCCCGGTGTGTCTGGGGGAGGAGAGGGATTATGCAAAGGAATATTTGGATATTTATTATACCTCACAGATTCTGGAGGAGCTCTGGCAGAACGGAAGGTATTGGATGGAGGAAGGAGACTATTTCAGCGTGAGGATAGTAAAAAAGGAGCGGTCCCTTGCGGAATATCTGGTTGGAATAACGGGAACAAAAGCAGGCGATGAGGAGAAGGAAGAGATACGCTACTCCTCCATGATAGCCGGAAAAGAGGAAGAGGATGAAGGCATTTAGCGGGCTTGTTGAGATACTGGCTGCGGTGGCAGTCATGTTCTTGTATCCGGTTATAAGCATGGCGCAGAAGCAATCTGTTATTGAGGAATTGCTGCTCAGAACCAGAACGGAGCAATTTGCGGACCAGATCCGGACGCATGGATATTTGAGTCTGGAAGAATATGAAAAGTTTCAAAGGTTTTATCAGAGCTTTGAGATAACAGGCGGAATCGAATTGGAAACGGTGGGTAATCGGTATGATTCACAAATTGGTTCCTGGTATGATGTAATTGCGACAAATGAAGAATTAACAGGAGAACTGGAAGAAAAAGGAATGATCAGATTCTGTCAGGGGGACTCGCTGAAGATTACTGTGTCAGGGAGCTTTAAAGGGACAGGAAGAATCTTGCGGGGGGTGTATGGAGCGGCAGAGATTCTGATAGAGACCGGAGGGGTGATCCGAGATGAAATTGAGCCAATATACCCTGCTCTTCCTTAGCATCTTTTTGGTATTTTCAGGATTGGCGGATACGAAGAGCGAGGTATTAGGGGCAGCAATCAACGAAAAAATCCGCATGGATGAATATGTCGGAAGAGCGGTAGATGAAGCATTGGAAAAGCTTATCGTGTATGACGGGGGAGGAGAAGTTCTGATTGATAAGGAGGAAGCGGCAGAAGGATTCTTTTTATCCCTTGAATCGTCACTTGGAATTCTGGATGATAAGCAGGCAAAGGAAAGACTGCGGCAGTATTTCCCGGTGATGGTTATTCTGGATTATGACGGATTTTATATTCGATATGCCAGAGAGTTATCCGGGGAACAGGGAATTGTAATTGAATATGTCTGGACTGAAAAGCAATATTATGTGAGGGAAGATGAACTTACAGCCTGCCGGTTCGAAGAGGGAGGAACGATACTGCTGATTGATAAGACAGGTCTGATTACCGGAGAAAAGGGGACGATTCGAAGGATGGATTATCGGGAACTTGCGGGAGAAGAGTATGAGGCATTTCAAAGAGAAGAACCGGGGAGCTTTCTGCTGTCCGATGAAGCGTTTCTGGCTGAAAAAAGGAATACCGTAACAAGGCTGATAGAAGACAGGCTTCAGTATTATTGCACGGAGCATAATAAAATTGCAGTGAGATTGGGAATCGGATATGAATTTTATTTCCCGGATCTGGATGCGTCAGAGGAAAACAGGGCGATTCCGGAGATAGGACTTTTGGCGGTGTTTCAGGGGTATCCGTTAAAGGGAACGAGAGATATTCCCTATGAGAGATTCGTGCTTTCGGGAGCTTATCTGAGAAAAGAAAGCGACTCTATGGAGGAAAGCGGAGCAAGGTGATTGGTGGAGAGGAGAATATAATGAAGAAGAGAAGGAAAATTGCAATTTTCTTACTGATAGCGATGACGGCGGTGATACTCCTGCAGCAAAAAAGTGTTGGATATGCGGCTTCGAAATATATTCCTGCGGAGACATTTGCAGAGATGGTACTTGAAACCTGTGGAATCAAAGTTAAGACAGCTGAGAATGCGCTTGAAAAGGCAGCAGAATGTGGTCTTACAGAAAAGAAAATTACCGCCCGCAGTTATATTACAAGAGCGGATGCAGCGATTCTTTTGGCAGGCGCCTATGAGAAAATGCAGGGAGAGCTGCCTCAGGAACAGCTTCGGATGATAAAGGAATATGGACGATTATCGGATCTGGAAGACTGTGGAGAAGAGCAGGCGGATGCAATGCTTCGGGTCTATGCTGCCGGAATTGTTCCGGGATATAAGCGGGCAGATTATGATCCGGGCAGGGAGTTCAGAGGAAAGAACAAGCTGACATATACAGCTGCGAAAAAATATCTGGCCAGGCTTTCCGGAGCGGAGGAGCGATTTTTGCTCAGCACGGATGGACAGGTGCTTCGAGAGGAGAAGCTTCCGGCAAACGCACAGAAATATCCATATATTCTCGCCAATTATCCGAATTCCTATTATGACTGGAATCTGCGATTTGAGAATTCCAGGCAATTTAAGCTCGGAGAAATGGAGGAGGATAATTATTACTACCCGGCCGACGCGGAAAAAATGCCTTATTTTGAAACACGTTTTGTGAAAGGGGCGTGGGAGTCGGCGCAGGAATGGGCAGAGAAAGTAAAGATATATGCCGAGCTTGCATTTGGTGCGGATTACCGGACGATCGAACAGGACGACAGCTGGAAAAGCGCAATGTATGCGCTGGATGCGGACAGTTCACCGGCGGGAAGCCATGAGGCGCTTCGGGAAAGAATTGAGAATTATATTACAAAAATGAAAAAGAATAAGACAATTCTGGAGGTTGAGACAGCAGCGGCGGATCCGTCCAGTATGTACTATTTTAACGGTAAATTTTATATCAGGTTATATGTAAAATATCGGATCGTATCGTCAAAAGTCACAAATCCATCCGTGGAAGATATGATTTTTAAGAAGAGCTTTAATTCAATCATATTTGGAGATGGGGTGGTAAGCCTTAATCCTGTTGTGAAAGGGGAATGGAGGGAGGGCTATTATGATATTGGTCTTTCTTCACCGAATGAGTATTCGGACGGTTCTGATATTGGAATATCCGAAAGAATGATTCAGGATGATTATTATATCGGAACGGCGGTGAAACAGTGAATCATCAAAAAATAAGATTTGGAATGTTAATACGGCTGGTCGGAGGTATCATAATCCTCTTGATTTTTCTCCTGCTGCTTCCCTGCTTCAGCGCTACTGTGCAGGGAGCGGACTGGCTGACCTTAAGCGGAAGCAATAATGATATTCAGACGATTTCGATCAGCCAGGATAAGATTACAATAATCGGAACTCACGCAAAATCGGGAGCGAGAAAGCACTATCGAACGGTAGGGTATTATCTGACGCTGGAACAATATGACTTGTCCGACTATTTATCCAAAGGAGAAAATGCGTCCATTTATAAGGTGCGGCTTCCGGTTACGGTATATGATGATTTTGACTATTCACCGACCATCATCCAGACAACTTATACAATGGAGCGTTCGGATTTTATGGAAGCGGTGGCAAAGCTTTCTCTCACTCCGGAGGATATCCGGGGAGGAAAGGCAAAGGTGTACTTACATAACATTTTTGTTACAAGAGAGTATCTGGATGATACCTATACCGAGAGCGCGGTAACATGCGGAAAAGATGAGATATTCGGCTATAAAGAGATGTTGGAGGCCCCAAGAAAGTATCAGCTTGGTTTCACGGAATGGGGGAAAAGAACTCAGGAGATTCTGCCATATTATTACAACCTGGAATTTACGCTGACTGCACAGGGACTGTATGATATCGAAGTAGTCTGCGAGGATGGGAATGGAAGCAGACTGACATCGGGAATCTCGCTTGAAAAATCAGGAGCATCCGGTCAGAAGTTTAGCTATGATTCTGTCCAATCGGAAATTACTTCAGATTCCGGGAAGCGGTACCAGTATACAAGACAATGGTATTTCAGTTATATAGACCGAAAATCGAATCTGGAGAAGAAGATAGGAATCAATTATGGAACAAAGGTGAACGTTGACTCCATGCCGGATGCATCGGCTGCGGTTCTTCACCTGATATACGATAAGACGCCGGAGATTCCGGAAGCTGGGGAAGAGACGGGAGGGAGTATTGAAAAGGATATTCAGGACCCGGGGGCTTCGGGGATAATAGAGGCGGATTCAAGAGGAGCGGAGCGTTATGAGGTGACAAGATGCATACCGGGAGGAGAAAGCGTCTACGCAGTGGTTCAGACAGAGCAGTATCTTGTGGGATATGAGTTCGTCCGACATGAAGGTAAGAAGACGTATCAGGTATATGCAAGTAAGGATTTTGAACTGCGCTGGAAAGGGGCGGGAGAAGATGAGATATTATCCGAAACCGTTACGGTTACGCGGATGATTCCGATAAGCAGGAGCTATTCATACTGGGAGGCGAGAAGGTTTGAATTATATGAGCTTGAGAAGGCTGTAATCCGGAACGAGGCATTGGAGAATGGACAGATTATATTGCAGAGACAGGATGGACAGAACCTGCAGGCCGAGGCATCGCATGCGGGGAGTGAGAACTATTATATCAAAGCGCCGGTGTTATCAGTGACTCTGCCGACAGAGGTGATATATTCCGATACCCAGGACAGGCCGAACCCGGGCGGAATCTTTAGCGAAGAGGTAGAGAGCCTGGTGGGAGAGATCAAAGTGCGCAATGACAAGGTAATTATCGGTGGAACAACCGTTATGTCAGATCAAATCGGTTACGGAACAACACAAGCTCCCAACATGGAACCGCTGCAGTCGCTGAACGCGGTTTCTAAGACAGAGCTTTTTGCAGAAGAGAATGAACTGAAGACGGGGAGCGCAAATCAGAAATATCTGTCTGAAGGAAGCGTTACTTATCGAAAGGTGGTTTCTGTCTCCGGCGGCAGCGCTAACCTGAGCTATCCGATATATGATTTAAATGAGATACGGATTCATACTCCGGTTGTATGCCAGGGAATTGTAGAAGGGGCATCAAAAGGGCTCGTGCAGGCCGTTAATATTGAAGAGGGAGCCGAGCAGTTGATTCTGGATTCAGACATCCGCTTTTCCGCATTCCAGGTGGCCGCGTCCAATCGGGGAACGCATCTGAGCGAGAAAGGTTACGGGGGCAGGGACTATTCCGAATATGTGCTGCGAAAAAACGGAGAAGTAAAGAACGAAGTAAAGTTTCCGTTCGATGTGTTTCGGATGTCTGCAGGCGGGCAGGAGGCTGAGTATATTCCGACCGGAACCTGGACTGTAATAGGGGAGGAAAAAGAAAGCTTTTCACCTGCTATTTGGACGAAGGAGGGGAGTTATGATATATGGTTTCGGACAACAGCTGCAAATGGAGATGGGAAGGAAAGTATGGCGGAGACCTATGCCAATAGAGACTCATCATGTTATGCGGCTACGGATTCGGTAAGAGTGCAGATATCTGGAAGAATATATGGATTCTCTGTGTTTGATATTTCGGACTATCCGACCTGGGAGAAGGTATTTCGGATTCCGAATACTTTAAAATTAAAAAAGGATGCGGGATATCCGGATGGAACGAAAGATACCGGACAGATGAATCCGGATTATGCAGAGTATTCTTATGTATACGGACCGGGAAGTTCGGATCAGTATGGAAGGGCTGCAGGAATAGCAGAAGTATATACGCTTCCGGTATTTTATGGAAGTCATCCGGGAAGCATGAAGGCGGGAGTGCTGAAGACAGGATACAAATTAAGATTCCTGCTTTACACGACCGGGGATGGATACCGGGATGATATATCGATTGGAATTGAACCGGAGTTCTATTTTGTAAAACGGGGCGAAAATGTGCGGATACCGGTCGATTTGTATTATCAGGAGAATGTGGACGGGAAAGGAAGAAAATTAGTTAAAGTAGGAGGAGCGTACGATAGTGTCAATATTAAAAGAACAGCGGTAAAAGACGCATATCTTGCAATTCCGGAAGAGGAGCTGAAGAATACGGCGGCTCTCCGAGGTGAAACGCTCAAAACAATGGTAAACCGAATATTTGGTATATTCTCGTTTGGGAGAATTCAGATACCATATGGAATGAGGACTTATGTAGGCAGCAGTTACTATCGTAATCTGTCTAAAACGGTAAAGAATACGATGGCCAGCAGCGGAATTACGGAAAAAAAGGCAGAGCAGCTTGGGGGGCGCGGGGTTCAGTGCTGGTATGGAGAATATTATCTTCCGGGAGATGTGAGAGCCGTGAAGAAAGGAAGCAATATAAAGGAATATGCTGAAAGATACGGGATCGACTGGAAGGAGGATTTTTGGCTGAAGGACGGCTATCTGATTGTAAATCTGACAATTAAGAGAGAGAGTTCAAAAGAATCACAAAGCGATCTGGCATATGATAATTCGACAGCAGGAGGCGCCAATATGTGGAAGATTGAACAGGCAAAGCAGACAGTTCAGGATGCAGAAGGGATGACAATAAAGCTTGAATGGGGAGATGAATTTCTGTTTCGAATGGATAAGAGCGTGTCGAATGACTATCCTGTATCAGGGGTGTACTAAATATCGGACACAGGTAAAAGAGCATCGCTGGGGGTGGGAAAGAGAGCACGCGGAATTCGAAAAGGCTGTTTGCATGCAGAGAATTGATTAACTTTTTACAAATTACCTATTGCTAATTTTAAAGAAGAGGTGTAGAATCAGTAAACGTAGGGTCTAAAAGATGGGAATTAATGAGTGAGTCGTCGTTTGAATTTGGAGGGTCATACGTTGAGAAAAAAATCGCATATTTCTTTGGCGGGATATTTGATGAATAATATGAAGGTAGAAGGATTACGAGAGCACAGAAAGGCATTTATGATTGGAAGCATTCTTCCGGATTGTGTTCCGTCTTTTCTTACTAAGAGGCATACGATTAATGAGACTTTTGAGATTCTTCGGAATGAGATTCGCAGAATTACAGAAGATTATAATGCGGAAAAGGGAATCAATGGTTATTATTGCAGACATTTGGGCGTGATTACTCATTATATTGCGGACTATTTTACATTTCCGCATAACGAGACTTTTCGAGGAACGATTCGTGAACATTGCGTTTACGAAAAGGAACTGAAGGATACGTTCCGAGCGTATGTAGAGAGTGGAGAGGCTGACAGAATTCGCGAGAAGAATGGTACTTTTAAGACAGTCGAGGAGATATGCCAGTTCATTAAGCTGATGCATGAAAAGTACCTTGAGGCTGTCAGTGCAGTAAAAGAGGATTGCCTGTACATTGTAGAATTGTGCTATAGAGTTGTGGATGCAATTCTGCAGATATTTGAACTGAAGCATTACAACAATGTAGAAGCAGCCGCATACGAATATTAAGTTAAGAATCATACCGGGCTGGCTGGAGGTGGTTTGCATGATGCACCACCTCCTTTTTGTCATAAGACCCGACGTAATATAGCAGGAGGTACGAATTATGAGCTGTCAGGAGAATAGAGAACTGTTAAAGAGTTACAGAGAAGATTCAAAGTCTGATACCGGAGAGACTAAGGGGATACCGCAGCCGCCTTTATTTAAAGGAGGTACCGGGGAAGTAACAGTGCTGCCAAAAGAATTCGGAGATTGTATTAAGAAGATCGATTTTACGGAGATGCTGACAAGCAGAAGAAGCCGAAGGGAATATACATCGGAAGCTTTGACGTTAGAGGAGTTCTCATTTTTGCTGTGGGCAGCCCAGGGAGTGAAGAAGATTCCGAAATCGGGCAAGGCGTGCTTTCGGACCGTTCCCTCGGCGGGAGCGAGACATGCGTTGGAGCTTTACGCAGCAGTTTTGAACATAGAAGGGTTACAAAAGGGAATCTATCATTATCTTGCCGCAGAGCACAAATTGGAGTATCTTGGAACTCCGGAAGATATGGAGAATCAATTGGCAGAAGCACTGTGTGGGCAGAAGTTTGCGGTATCCGGGGCATGTGTCCTAATGCTCTCAGCGGTTCCGGAGAGAATGGAATGGCGATATGGAGAGCTTGCCGCAAAGTATATTTTATTGGACGCGGGACATGCCTGCCAGAATGTATATCTGGCCTCAGAGGCGATTGAGTGCGGCTGCTGCGCAATGGCTGCATATATGCAGGAGCGGATGGATGCCTTCCTTGGACTTGATGCGGAGAAAGAAAATGTGGTAGTATATGCGGCTGCAATTGGAAGAACGGACTTGCGTTCTTAAGAGTTTTTATTTATAATAGAGGGTATTATTATCTGCAGGTGACGCGGAATCGCCAAAGAGAGCGTCCTTGAGGCAGAAATGAGGTGTTAAGATGGCAGTAATGGAACGTTTTATTAAGTATGTTAAATATGATACGCAGTCCGAACCGGATCAGGAGAAGCTTCCGAGCACAGAGAAGCAGTGGAAGCTTGCAAAGGAGCTTGTAAAAGAGCTGCGGGAGATTGGAGCCTCGGATATTACTCTGTCGGATCATGGTTATGTATATGCGACAATTCCTGCGACGATTGATAAGGAGATTCCGGTCATCGGATTCATTGCGCATATGGATACTGCAACTGAGATGCCCGGCAAGGATGTGAAGCCGACGGTGATTCAGCATTACGACGGCTCTGATATTGTCCTGAACGCAGAGCAGGGAGTTGTGCTTTCGCCGGAGCGTTTTGTAAGTCTGAAAGAGCATATCGGGAAAGATCTGGTGGTAACGGATGGTACAACACTGCTTGGGGCGGATGACAAGGCCGGTATTGCAGAGATTATGGAGATGGCGGAATATCTGCTGACTCATAAGGAGATCCCGCATGGAACCATTCGAATCGGGTTTACGCCGGATGAAGAGGTCGGACGCGGAGTGGATTTCTTTGACGTAGAGGGATTTGGTGCAAAATACGCTTACACAGTAGATGGCGGAGCAGTTGGGGAACTGGAGTATGAGAACTTTAATGCGGCGGGAGCCCAGCTTACGATTCACGGAAGCAGTATTCATCCCGGTTCCGCAAAAGGCCAGATGAAGAACGCCCTGCTGCTTGGCATGGAATTCCAGTTCATGCTCCCGGTGAATGAGAATCCGGCTTATACGGAAGGATATGAGGGCTTTTATCATCTCTGCGGAATGGAAGGCGGCGTGGAAGAGGCGTCGATGAATTATATTATCCGCGATCATGACAGAGCCAAATTCGAAGCGAAGAAAGCGCGTTTTCTCGCGATTGCGGAGTATTTGAACGGAAAATATGGAGAGGGAACCTTTGTGGTGGAGATGAAGGATTCTTACTACAATATGAAGGAGAAGATCCTTCCCTATCCGGAGATTATGGATAATGCAATTGCTGCGCTTACGGAGCTTGGAATTGAGCCGAAGATGTTTCCGATTCGCGGAGGTACGGACGGCGCGAGACTGTCCTATCTGGGACTTCCCTGTCCGAATCTTGGTACGGGCGGGTATAACTGCCATGGCAAATACGAATATATCCCGGTTCAGGATATGGAAAATTCGGTTGAGATTCTGTTAAAAATTGTTGAGATATACGCAAGATAGTGATATGATATACGGAAGATGTAATAAGAGACATATTGGATAACGCAGATAAAACTACCGGAATTCGCTGCAGGGCGGTTCCCGGATGAAAAGAAAGGTGAGATAAATTATGAAAAGTGATTCTGTAAAAAGAGGAATGCAGCAGGCTCCCCATCGTTCCCTGTTTAACGCGCTGGGACTTACCAAGGAAGAATTGGACAGACCGTTAGTCGGTATTGTAAGCTCCTATAATGAGATTGTACCCGGGCATATGAATCTGGATAAGATTGTGGAAGCGGTTAAGCTCGGTGTTGCAATGGCCGGAGGACCTCCGATTGTATTCCCTGCAATTGCGGTATGTGACGGTATCGCGATGGGACATATCGGAATGAAGTATTCTCTGGTAACCAGAGATCTGATTGCGGATTCTACAGAGGCAATGGCAATGGCACATGCGTTTGACGCGCTGGTTATGGTTCCGAACTGCGACAAGAACGTGCCGGGACTTTTGATGGCGGCTGCAAGAATTAATGTGCCGACCGTGTTTGTAAGCGGCGGTCCGATGCTGGCAGGCCATGTAAAGGGTGAGAAGAGAAGCCTTTCGAGTATGTTTGAAGCAGTAGGCGCTTATGCGGCGGGTAAGATGACCGAAGAGGATGTAACCGAGTTCGAGTGTAAGGTATGCCCGACCTGCGGTTCCTGCTCCGGTATGTATACGGCTAATAGTATGAACTGCCTGACGGAGGCAATCGGTATGGGACTTCCCGGAAACGGAACGATTCCTGCCGTATATTCCGAGAGAATCAAGCTGGCAAAGCATGCCGGAATGAAGGTGATGGAGCTGCTTGAGAAGAACATCCGTCCGAGAGATATCTTAACAGAAAAAGCATTTATGAACGCGCTGACAGTAGATATGGCGCTCGGCTGTTCGACGAATACGATGCTCCATCTCCCTGCTATCGCGCATGAAGCGGGAGTGGAACTGAATGTAGATATCGCGAATGAGATCAGCGCACGTACTCCGAATCTGTGCCACCTGGCACCGGCCGGATATACCTATATGGAGGATCTGAATGAGGCTGGCGGTATTTACGCAGTTATGAAGGAACTGACCAAAAAGGATCTGTTGGATACCAGTCTGATCACAGCAACCGGCAAGACAGTTGGTGAGAATATTGAGAACGCGGTGAACCGCAATCCGGAGGTTATCCGTCCGATTGAGAAGCCTTACAGTGAGACTGGCGGAATTGCCGTATTGAAGGGTAATCTGGCTCCGGATTCTGCGGTTGTTAAGCGTTCTGCAGTTGTGCCTGAGATGATGAAGCACGAGGGCCCTGCAAGAGTATTTGACTGTGAGGAAGACGCAATTGCGGCCATCAAGGGCGGCAAGATTGTATCCGGTGATGTTGTTGTTATCCGTTACGAGGGACCGAAGGGCGGACCCGGTATGCGTGAGATGCTTAATCCGACATCGGCAATTGCAGGCATGGGACTTGGCGCTGAGGTTGCTCTGATTACGGATGGCCGTTTTTCAGGAGCTTCGAGAGGAGCTTCCATCGGTCATGTATGCCCGGAGGCGGCAGTAGGCGGCCCGATCGCGCTGGTAGAAGAAGGGGATATCATTGAGATCGATATCAATGCAAACAAGCTGAACCTGAAGGTGTCGGAGGAAGAGCTTGCAAAGAGAAGAGAGAAGTGGCAGCCCAGACAGCCGAAAGTAACAAACGGATATTTGGCTCGTTACGCATCGATGGTTACAAGCTCGAGCCGCGGCGCTATTCTGGAAATCAAATAATAGTTTGTAAGGTTGGGCGTGCGGCATAAAACGGGGAAATGATAGAGAATAAAGGAGAACTGCTGACATGTTATTGACTGGTTCACAGATATTAATCGAATGTTTAAAGGAGCAGGGAGTGGATACGGTGTTCGGGTATCCGGGTGGTGCTGTTTTGAACATTTACGATGAATTATACAAGCATCAAAATGAGATTCGCCATATTTTGACTTCTCATGAGCAGGGGGCGTCCCATGCGGCGGACGGTTATGCGCGTTCGACCGGTAAGGTCGGCGTGTGCATCGCAACGAGCGGTCCCGGGGCAACCAATCTGGTTACGGGTATTGCAACCGCGTATATGGACTCGGTTCCGATGGTTGCCATCACGGGTAATGTCGGATCGTCTCTGCTCGGTAAGGACAGCTTCCAGGAGGTTGATATTACCGGAATTACCATGCCGATCACAAAGCACAATTACATTGTCAAGGATGTTACGAAGCTGGCATCCGTGATCAGGAGAGCATTTGAGATTGCGCAGACCGGAAGACCGGGCCCTGTCCTGATCGACATTGCAAAGGACGTTACTGCGAATAAGACAGAATATGAGCCCATTGTTCCCAAAAAGATAGAGAGAGTTGCGGATACGATCCGGGAAGAGGATCTTGCGGCCGCGGCTGCCATGATTGAGGGAGCAAAGAAGCCGGTTATCTTCGTAGGCGGCGGCGCGGTAATCTCGGAGGCGGATAAGGAACTGAAGGAGTTCGCAGAGAAGGTGGATGCTCCGGTTACGGACAGCCTGATGGGAAAGGGCGCTTTTGACGGAAAGGACGCAAGGTACACGGGTATGCTTGGAATGCACGGAACCAAGGCATCCAATCTGGCGGTTACAAACTGTGACCTGTTGATTACGGTTGGTGCGCGTTTTTCGGATCGTGTTACCGGTAATACGGCAAAGTTCGCATATAACGCGAAGATTCTGCAGATCGATGTGGATCCGGCAGAGATTAATAAGAATATTATCACGAATACCAGCGTAATCGGTGATGTAAAAGAGGTATTAAAGAGGCTGAACGAAAGAATCAGCCAGCATGACAACAGCGAGTGGATGAGCTTTGTCAAGGATTTGAAAGCAAAGTACCCGCTGAAGTATCATAAGGAACTGCTGACGGGACCGTATGTAATTGAGAAGCTGTACGAGGTAACGAACGGCGAGGCGATTATTACGACTGAGGTCGGCCAGCATCAGATGTGGGCGGCACAGTATTATAAATATTCCAGACCGAGAACATTCCTGACATCCGGCGGACTTGGAACCATGGGATACGGACTTGGAGCATGTATCGGTGCAAAGGTGGCGAATCCGGATAAGATTGTCTGCAATATTGCAGGTGACGGATGCTTCCGCATGAATATGAATGAGATCGCAACCGCGACCCGCTACAATATTCCGATTATCCAGATCGTATGCAATAACCATGTGCTCGGAATGGTGCGTCAGTGGCAGACTCTGTTCTACGGGGAGCGTTATTCCTACACGAATCTGAATGACTGCGTAGATTTTGTCAAGCTTGCAGAAGCAATGGGTGCAAAGGCATACCGGGTTACAAAGAAGGAAGAGTTCGAGCCGGTTCTGCGCGAGGCGATTTCTCTGAATGTGCCGGTTGTAATTGACTGCCAGATTGACAGCGACGATAAGGTATGGCCGATGGTTGCTCCGGGCGGTGCGATCGAAGAAGCATTTGCAGAGGAAGATCTGGAGAACAAAAGGTAAGAAGACCGGCCGGTATGAGAGGGCGGCATAACGGATTTGGAAAGGAGAATATCTATTATGTATCAAGCAAACAACACATTGCGTATTACGCAGACCGCTGCGACTGTTGCGAACCTGATGGGCTTTGAGCCGCCGAAAGGCGCTGATGTACCGAATTCGGTTGTGATGCATGCGGCTGACAAGATATTTGGAACGGATAAGGTTGAACGGGTTCTACTTTACAATCCCGACGCCGTGGCTCTCTGGCTTTTCCAAAAATATACCGAGCTTTTTATTCCGGTTATTGAGAATACGCAGATTACACTTCCGATTCTGTCGGTTATGCCGTCCGTCACTCCGGTATGCTTTGCCTCCATGTATTCCGGGCTGGTACCGGCCAAGCATGGGATTCAGGCATATGTAAAGCCGGTGCTTCGGGTAGAGACATTGTTTGATGCGGCCATTCGGGCGGGAAAGAAGCCGATCATTATCTCTACCAAAGGGGACAGTATTTCCGAAATCTTTAAGGAAAGAAAGATGGATTACATATTCTGCGATACTCCATCCGAATGCAATCAGAACGCACTGGAGATCCTCGGGAAGAACGAGCATGACATAATTGTTATATACAATGGCAATTATGACTCGCAGATGCATCGAACGGGCACGGAATCGGCAGAAGCGCTCGAAGAGCTTAAGAAGAACGCAGTCGATTTTGGAATCCTTTCTGATGCTGCAAGGAAGGCGTGGGAGGGAAAGCGCTGTTTGGCGGCGTTTTTGCCCGATCATGGATGTCATGATATTGACGGCGGCTGCGGAAGTCATGGACTTGATATGCCCGAGGACATGGATATCGTTCATTTCTACAAGCTCTGGAAGTAGATTGATTAGATTACCCGTCAGTCCGATAAATGGAAGGGCTGACGGGATTCTTTTTCTCAAAGAATCTTTCTGAGGAAGATTCTTTGCTTTCAGAACTGCATCCAATGTTCTGTCGGAGAGAGTGAAATAACTGTCATATTTTTAGATTTTTTTAATAAACATATTGACGAAAATGTAACAAAGTTTTATAATGTATTAAATTAAAGTGGTCATGTGTTACAGCAAGAGGGCAAAGAGGCCAGGGACTGAATAAGAGTTGTGTGTAGATGTGTGACAGGATGAAGGAGGACATTCAAATGGGAAGAGTGTATAATTTTTCGGCAGGACCTGCGGTTCTTCCGGAGGAAGTATTAAAGGAAGCGGCAGAGGAGATGCTGGATTACCGTGGAACTGGTATGTCGGTTATGGAGATGAGCCATCGTTCCAAGGCATATGAGGAGATTATTCAGACAGCAGAGCAGGATCTGCGCGATCTGATGAATATTCCGGATAATTATAAGGTACTGTTCCTGCAGGGCGGAGCTTCGCAGCAGTTCGCGATGATCCCGATGAACCTGATGAAGAACGGCGTTGCGGATTACATCATTACCGGTCAGTGGGCAAAGAAGGCATATCAGGAAGCAAAGCTGTACGGACAGGCGAATGCAATCGCATCGTCCGCAGATAAGACCTTCTCTTACATACCGGATTGCTCGGATCTTCCGATCAGCGAGAACGCGGATTATGTATATATCTGTGAGAACAATACCATTTACGGTACCAAGTATAAGACTCTTCCGAATACAAAGGGTAAGACCCTGGTTGCGGATGTATCTTCGTGCTTCCTTTCGGAGCCGGTTGACGTAACCAAGTATGGTGTAATCTATGGCGGCGTTCAGAAGAATATCGGACCTGCCGGCGTTGTAATTGTAATCATTCGCGAGGATCTGATTACAGAGGATGTCCTTCCGGGAACTCCTACCATGCTTAGATACTAGATTCACGCAGATAACAAGTCCCTTTACAATACCCCTCCGGCATACGGAATCTACATCTGCGGCAAGGTATTTAAGTGGCTGAAGGCAAAGGGCGGCCTTGCGGCAATGAAGGAGATTAATGAGAAGAAGGCAAAGATTCTGTACGATTTCCTGGATGAGAGCAAGCTGTTCCATGGCACCGTTGTAAAAGAGGATCGTTCTCTTATGAATGTTCCGTTTGTAACGGGCGATGAGGAGATGGATGCGAAGTTCATCAAAGAGGCAAAGGCTGCAGGCTTTGAGAATCTGAAAGGCCATCGTACGGTTGGCGGAATGCGTGCAAGCATTTACAATGCAATGCCGATTGAAGGCGTTGAAAAGCTTGTAGAATTCATGAAGAAGTTCGAGGCGGAGAACGTAAAATAAAGATTCCGGGAGGTTAGTCCAATGGTGAAATATAATTGCTTAAACCCGATTGCGGGAATTGGTTTGGATTTATTTACAGAAGAGTATGAGAAGACGGCAGAGCTTGCGGATGCAGATGTGGCGTTGGTAAGAAGCGCGGCGATGCATGATCTGGAGCTTCCGACCGGATTGAAGGCGATTGCAAGAGCAGGCGCAGGCGTTAACAACATCCCGCTTGATAAGTGCGCAGAGCAGGGAATAGTAGTATTTAATACTCCAGGTGCGAATGCAAACGGCGTAAAGGAGCTTGTAACGGCAGGACTTCTGCTGGCATCCCGTGATATCGTCGGCGGTATTAACTGGGTACAGACCGTGAAGGATGATGAGACCGTTGCGAAGCTGGTAGAAAAAGGAAAGTCTAAGTTCGCAGGCAAGGAGATTCAGGGAAAGAAGCTCGGTGTTATCGGTCTTGGTGCAATTGGCGTACTGGTCGCGAATGCAGCGGCACATCTGGGAATGACCGTATACGGCTGCGATCCGTACCTGTCGGTTGAGCACGCATGGAACCTTTCCAGAAGCGTAAAATATGTAAAGTCGAATGAGGAGATCTACAAGGAGTGCGATTATATCACCGTACATGTCCCGCTGCTTGACAATACGAAGAAGATGATTAACGCACAGGCGATTGAGACGATGAAGGACGGCGTGATCATTTTGAACTTTGCAAGAGATCTGCTGGTTGATGACGATGCAATGGAAGCTGCATTAAAGAGCGGTAAGGTTGCAAAATACGTTACGGATTTCCCGAATCCGAAGACCGCCGGAATGGAAGGCGTTATCGCAATTCCTCATCTGGGCGCTTCGACAGCGGAGTCCGAGGATAATTGTGCGATGATGGCGGTTCGTGAGCTGATGGATTTCATGGAGACCGGTACGATTACGAATTCGGTTAACTATCCGGCCTGCGATCCGGGACAGCTTACAACGCCTGGACGTGTCGTAATCTGCCACAGAAACATCCCGAATATGCTCTCGCAGTTTACGGGCACCTTCTCGGCTGAAGATGTCAACATCGAGCACCTTGTGAACAAGAGCCGCGGCAATTACGCATATACCGTGCTGGATCTCGCAGTTCCGGTGAGTGAGGAATTCGTTGGAAAGTTAAAGGCAATTGAGGGCGTATTAAGTGTTAGAGCAATCGGCTAAAAAGCTGTGACATAGCACGAGCCTGCACAGAATAGAATATCCCGGGAACCCGGTATCGGATTCCCGGGATGTTTTGATTTCGGGAAGAGTTTTTCAGAATGAAAGGAATTTAGGAATGGGGATTGTAAAATTCGTTCCGATCAGGTATAATTTGTGTCGAATATATAAAATGTAAGTAAGGTACAAGTGAGGAAGAGTCATGAGACTATTAAAAGAACGCATTCTGAAAGACGGAGTTGTAAAGCCTGGCAATGTGCTGAAGGTGGACAGCTTCCTGAATCACCAGATGGATATTGAGCTGTTTAATGAGATGGGAAAGGAATTCAAGCGTCTGTTCGCGGATCGACCCATTAATAAGATTTTGACGATTGAAGCGTCGGGAATCGGAATTGCCTGTGTTGCGGCGCAGTATTTTAATGTGCCGGTGGTATTTGCCAAAAAGGCGCAGAGTATTAACATCGACGGAGACGTATATTCTACCAAGATTGAGTCATTTACACATAAGAAGACATATGAGGTCATCGTATCCAAAAAGTTTATCAGTCAGCAGGATCATGTTCTGATTATTGATGATTTTCTTGCGAACGGTTGCGCACTGATTGGGCTGATTGATATTGCTGCAAGTGCGGGTGCAACGGTAGAGGGAATCGGTATTGCGGTAGAGAAGGGATTCCAGTCCGGCGGCGATATTATCCGGAACATGGGGCTTAGGTTAGAGTCTCTTGCGATTGTGGAAAGCATGAATCCGGAGGACGGAACCGTCGTATTTCGTGACGGAATGAACTAAATAGAAAGATGTTGGATGGCATAGGATACTGTTCGGGACAAAGAGGTTGCATCTGATTCGCCAGCGGGTTTGAACCGAGGGTGGGAAGAGAGACAATCAAAGAGTGCGGATGGTGTCCTTTTGCATTAATAAAATAAGAAAGGCAGGGCATACATATGAAGATGGTATTTCGGTATTTGCGTCCGTACTATGGAAGAATGGCAGTCGGACTGATTATCAAGATACTTGGAACCTTTGCGGATCTGGGACTTCCGTGGGTGTTGGCCTTCATTCTGGATGATGTGATTCCGACCGGAAAGATATCGCTGATTCTGGCGTGGGGTGGAGTGATGCTCTTGCTTGCGTTGGCAGCAAGAGTCGGGAATATTACAGCCAATCGGAAAGCAGCGAAGGTTGCAAGAGACACGGTCGAGCGGCTGCGTCATGATACCTTTGAAAAGATTGGAAAGCTGTCCGGAACGCAGGTGGACAGGCTGACGATTCCATCGCTGATTTCGAGACTGACCTCGGACAGCTATAACATTCACCAGATGATCGGAATGATGCAGCGTCTTGGGGCAAGAGGGCCGATTATTCTGGTCGGGGGAACGATTTTGACCGCTACGCTGGAGCCGGTCCTGACTCTGGTGCTGATTGCGATTATGCCGATTCTCGCATTTGTGGTATTTACCATTTCCAGAAAGGGAATTCCGATGTACGGGCAGGTTCAGAAATCCGTGGATCGCATGGTGCAGACGGTACGAGAGAATATTTCGGGAATCCGGGTAATCAAGGCTCTGTCTAAGACGGAATACGAAAAGGGGCGTTTTGAAGAGGTGAACGCGGAGCTGGTCGGGAAGGAGCTGCGGGCAGGTAGCGTTATGGCGGCTTCGAGTCCCTTGATGAATCTGCTTTTGAATCTTGGACTGACCGGAATTATTGTGGTTGGCGCATTCCGGGTTAACGCGGGGGCAAGCGAGCCAGGTAAAATTGTTGCGTTTCTTTCGTATTTTACTATGATATTGAACGCGGTGATGTCGATTAACCGAATCTTTATTATCTTCTCGAAGTCGAGTGCGTCCGCTTCGCGTATCAATGAGATCTTAAGCGCTCCGGATGAGCTTCTGCAGGAGACTGTGGAAAACGTATACGGAGATGAATATATCGTATTTGATCATGTAACCTTCGGTTATCATACAAAAGAGCACAAGGGTGAGGATAAGCAGGATGCAATTTGCGTGGAGGATATCTGTTTCCGGTTAAAGAAGGGCGAGTCGCTTGGAATTATCGGTGCGACCGGCAGCGGAAAGACAACGATTCTTAATCTGCTGATGCGGTTTTACGATACGGACTCCGGAGAGATCCGGGTGGACGGCCGGAATATAAAGGGATATTCGCTTCAGGAGCTTCGTTCCAAGTTCGGAGTTGTATTCCAGAACGATGTCATCTTTGCCGATACTCTGTATGAAAATATCAGCTTTGGGCGAGATATTCCTCTCGAACGGGTGAAGGAAGCGGCCGCAGATGCGAAGGCGGCGAATTTTATTGAGGAAAAAGAGGGCGGTTATGAATACCGCGCGGCGATTAAGGGCGCGAACCTAAGCGGAGGACAAAAGCAGAGGGTGCTGATTGCAAGAGCACTTGCGGCCCACCCTGAGATTCTGATACTGGATGATTCTTCGAGCGCGCTTGATTATAAGACTGACGCAGCTCTTCGAGGTGCAATCCGGGCAAATTACGCGGATACGACTCTGATTACCGTGGCGCAGAGAATCAGCTCGATCATGCAGCATGATCATATTCTGGTTTTGGAGGATGGCAGGACGATCGGGTACGGCAGCCACGAAGAGCTTCTGGCAGACTGCCCGGTATACAGGGAAATCTATGAATCACAGATGGGAAGCGAGGTGGCATAAATGGCAGGACCGATGACAGGCCGGGGACCCGGCATTATGAAGGTACAAAGCAAGCCGAAGGATACAAAAAAAGTGCTGCTGCGCCTGTGGAAATATTTATATCATTATAAATGGATGCTGTTTGGAGGAATTCTGCTTGCCGTTACGAGCAATCTGCTTGCGCTTGTCGGCCCTGCGCTTTCGGGCGGAGCGATTGATGCGATTAACCTCGGAAAAGGGAAGGTGGATTTTCAATCCGTATTCGGTTATGCGGGGCTGATGGTGGTATTCTACATTGCGTCATCCCTGCTTTCGTATCTGCTTTCCGTGCTGATGCTCCGCATGAGTCAGAGAATTGTAAAGAAGATGCGTTCAGACGTCTTTTCTAAGCTGATGGAGCTGCCGGTCGGATATTTTGACCGGAATCTTTCGGGAGATATTATCAGCCGTCTGTCGTATGATATTGATGTTATTAATACGTCACTGTCAACGGATCTCGTACAGATATGCGCCAGTGTGATTACAGTCGTGGGATCGTTGATTATGATGATTGTAATTTCACCGTCACTGGTGCTTGTTATGTTGATAACGATTCCGATGTCGATTCTGTATACCAAATATATGGCTGGAAAGACGCGCCCGTTATTTCGGAAGCGTTCGGAAAAGCTCGGTGAACTGAACGGGTTCACGGAGGAGATGGTGTCCGGACAGAAGACAATTAAAGCATACGCGAGAGAGCAGGTAACATTAGATAAGTATGATGTATGTAATACGGCGGCGGTAGACGCTTATTATAACGCGGATTATTACGGAAGCATTGTGGGACCGACCGTTAATTTTATCAACAATATTTCGCTGTCCCTGGTTACGATATTCGGAGCGATATTATATCTGTTGTCCAGAATGACACTGGGAGATATTTCCTCGTTCGTATTATATTCGAGGAAATTTTCGGGTCCCATCAACGAGGCAGCAAATATCATCAGTGAGCTTCAGTCTGCCTGCGCTGCGGCGGAGAGAGTGTTCCGTGTGCTTGACGAGGAGACGGAGGTAAAGGATGTTCCGGGAGCAATCGAGCTTACGGAGGTTGAGGGCGATGTGGAGATGGAGGATGTGTCGTTTGGATATTTTAAGGATAAGACGATCATTAAGGAGCTGAATCTGCACGCGCCAAAGGGCGGTCTGATCGCGATTGTAGGACCGACCGGAGCCGGAAAGACGACAATTATTAATCTTTTGATGCGGTTTTATGATGTGGATTCCGGACATGTCTATGTGGACGGAAAGGAGACCAGAGAGCTGACGAGAGCGAGCCTTCGCGGCGCTTATGCGATGGTGCTTCAGGATACGTGGGTATTCCAGGGAACGATTTTTGATAACATCGCGTATGGAAAGAAGGATGCGACGATGGAGGAGGTCGTGGAGGCGGCAAAGGCGGCAAGAATTCATTCGTACATTAAAAGGCTTCCGAACGGATATGATACGATTCTGGATGAAGACGGCATGAATATCTCGAAGGGGCAGAAGCAGCTTCTTACGATTGCCCGCGCGATGCTGCTGGATGCGAAGATGCTGATTCTCGATGAGGCAACTTCCAATGTGGATACGAGAACGGAGATTCAGATCCAGAAAGCCATGAGACGGCTGATGGCGGATAAGACCTGCTTTGTGATTGCGCATCGGCTGTCAACGATTCAGAATGCGGATTCGATTCTGGTTGTGGATCATGGAAATGTGGTAGAACAGGGAACGCATGAGGAGCTGATGAAGAGGAGAGGGGTTTATTATCAGATGTATGCGTCGCAGTTTCAATAGGGGAGGCGTACTTTTACGCGGCAAAAGTATCAAAAGCGCCAAAGTGGGCGATTTCCGCTTTGGCGCTTTTTGTCGATTGACGGACGGGCGACGCTTCGCTGCGCCCTGGGATGGGGAAAGAAGGTATTTGTAATAAGGGTGCTATGCGTAGTTAGTGATTGTAGATGATGTCTGCTGCCGCCTTCCCTCAGGTGGAGGAATGGCGGCGGGAGAGTTTGCGGGAGAGGTGGTTTGGAGCGGCAGGCTTTTTAGAATGTGGCTTCTTAGGGCGTTTTTCAGAGCAGAAGATGTAGTAGCCGTCGTCTTCTGTGATGGTCACGCCTCCAAAGGTTGCGATTAGTTTGTTCTTGTACCAGTCACGCCGCTTGGTTACCATGTAGAGGCGGCCTCCGGGAGAGAGAACTTTGTAGGAGGTCTCGATGAAGTGCTTGGCAACCGAGAAGTCTGTGTGGTAGGGCGGGTTGGAGAGAATTAGGGTGTAGGGACCTTCCGGAAGATTCTCAAAGCCGTTGCTCTCCAGGATCTGGATGTCCGGGACTCCGTTGCGGACGGCGTTCCGACGGGAGAGGGCGACGGCTTCGGGGGAGATGTCGGACATGGTGACGTTCTCCTGCCCGATTTGTCTGGCGGCAAGGATACCGACAGGGCCGTAGCCGCAGCCAAGATCCAGAACGTGATCTTCAGGGAGAAAGGTGACCTGCCGCAGCATTGCAAGAGTTCCGCGATCAATTCCTGAAGGTGAAAATACTTTGTCAGAGGTCTCTAATTCGAGTATAATGGAATTCCAGTTAAATGTAATCATGGTGAACATCCTTTGCTTTAGAATGGTATTATTATAGCATAAGTCAAATAAAAAACACAGACCCATATTAGAAATGAATTTATATTAATTTTATTATGCATTTTAGAAACTGCATGGTATAATTTTTTATTATCAGGCGCTGTGAGAACGTTATATCCAAATTTTTTTGATTTATTCTGGAAATTTGAAATATGGCTTTAAAAAGGATTTATTTTATGGTATAATGTCTGAAGACATTATACCGGCCGAATGGCCATCGGTCGCCCACGGCGAATGCCATGGGTACGAAGTGCACATGGCGTAATGTCTGAAGACATTATACCGGTCGAATGGCCATCAGTCGCCCACGGCGAATGCCATGGGTACGAAGTGCACATGGTATAATATGCGCAGAGCGGAGTCAAATTAGAAGACGAGCCCTCTGACAAATGGGATTGTCAGAGGGCCGTTTGACTGGTCTGGGATAGAAGGGGTTAGCAGACCGGAGGGTTTTAAGAAATTTGTCTGTAATAAGCCGATAAGGACATGAAGGAGGCAGGATTTCTTGTCCGTATAGCGACAGCACTGAATACACCATTATAAGGAGGCAGGAATGAAGGATATTATTTTTTTTAATCCGGTTTTTAAGCAGATGATTTGGGGCGGGAACCGAATGAGAGCGGAATACGGATACGACATTCCAGGAGATGATACGGGTGAATGCTGGGCGGTCAGCGCACATGCGAAAGGGGATTGTACGGTCAGAGGAGGAGAATTTGACGGTATGACCTTAAGTAAACTCTGGAAGGAGCGAAGGGATGTATTCGGAAATGTGCCGGGTGAAGAATTCCCTCTGTTGATTAAGATCATTGATGCGAAGGCGGATTTAAGCATTCAGGTGCATCCGGACGACGCTTATGCGGGTGAGCATGAGAACGGGGCGCTCGGAAAGACGGAGTGCTGGTATATCCTTGACTGCGATAAAGACGCGCAGATTGTTGTCGGCCATAACGCGGCATCCAAAGAGGAATTAAAGAGCATGATTGCGGAGGGCAGATGGGAGGAACTGATTCGTGTCCGTCCGATTCAAAAGGGTGATTTCTTCCAGATTGAGCCCGGAACCGTTCATGCTATTAAGAAAGGAAACCTGATTCTGGAAACACAGCAGAGCAGTGATATTACATATCGGCTTTACGATTACGGCCGCCTGCAGAATGGTAAGCCAAGAGAGCTTCATATCGAGAAGAGTATCGACGTGATCCGCTGTCCGCATGAAGATGTGCAGACGGGCAGGATAACGAAGGCGTTTGTGGGCGGAGAGCTGGAGACACTGGTTGTATGTCAGTTCTATACTGTGCAGAAGCTGACGGCAGACGGCAGGTTTATGCTGTCTCAGGAAGGGCCTTTTACGATTGCAAGTGTAATTGAGGGTGAGGGATGGATTGACGGAGTGTCGGTTAAGAAGGGAGATCATTTTATTCTTCCGGCAGGATTTGGAAGCTTTGAGGTTGAGGGAAAAATGACAATGATTGTATCGCATCTGTAATCGGCTGCGTTAGAATGAGACAAAAGAAAGGAACAGGTAAGTGAAATGAGTGGTTTATTTAGTGTTGATAATCCCGTTTTTGTATTTTTGGGAAAAGTATGGGATATGATGTTTTTAAGTATTCTGTGGATCGTATGCTGTATTCCGTTTATTACAATCGGGCCGGCGACAAGTGCTCTGTATTATGTAATGGTAAAGGTAATTCGCAGAGGGCGTGGTTATGTTTTCAGAGAATTTGTTCATTCCTTCAAGGAGAATTTTAAGGTCGGAGCGATCAGTACGATAATTCTGTTAATAGCAGCAGCTGTCTTGGTTATTGACTATCAGTTCGCAAAGCAGATGATAGAGCAGAGTTCCACGTTAGGGAATGTACTTTATGCTGTTTACTTTGCAGTTATTATTATTGTGTGCCTTATGACGGTTTTTATCTTCCCGATCTTGTCGAGATTTACTCTGAAGGTAAAGGATCTGTTCAAGACAACATTCTTTATGAGCATCCGACACCTTCCGACCTCGATTTTATTGATTTTAATTGTCGTGGTCAGCGCTGTCGCAATCTGGCTGACCGTGATTGGTGCTATACTGATCCCGGCAGTTTGCGCCTGGATCTGTTCGTTCCTGATCGAGCGGATTTTTAAGAAATATATGCCGAAACCGGAGGAGTCTGATGAGGAGTCCGGAAAGGATACCTGGTATTTGGAATAGATTGTTATTTAAAGGAGGAGTAACAAATGGAGGAAAAGTTATCTGAGTTAATCAACTGGAGGGAGCTGGATGAGATTATTTATGCAGCTCATAACAACCCACACCAGATTTTGGGGCCCCATGTAATGGAGGAAGGCATTTTAATTAATGCTTTTATTCCTACTGCGGTCGCCGTTACAGTAAAGATTGATAAGACAGGAAAAGAGTATGAGATGGAAAGAGCCGATGAACCGGGGGGATATTATCAGAGCTTCTTTATGGTGATGATTCCGGGAAAGAGAGTTCCCAACTACACTCTGATTGCCACTTATGATAACGGCGCTTCGTCAGAGTTCCATGATCCGTATGCATTTGGGCCCGTTATTTCAGAAAAGGATCAGAACAAGTTCAATGAGGGTAAGCATTATACCATTTATGAGAAGCTTGGCGCGCATCCGATGGAGATTAACGGTGTAAAGGGTGTTCTGTTCGCAGTATGGGCTCCGAACGCTTATCGTGTCAGCGTAGTCGGCAACTTCAACCTTTGGGACGGAAGACGCCACAGCATGAGAAAGCTTGGGAATTCCGGCATCTTTGAACTGTTCATTCCGGATATTGAGGTCGGCGAGATATATAAGTATGAGTTAAAAGTGAACGGACCGCTTCCGATGCTGAAGGCCGATCCTTACGGCTTCCAGTCGGAGAAGCGTCCGGCTAATGCATCGGTCGTATGCGATCTGAGCACCTATGAGTGGAATGATGCGGCATGGATGGAGCAGAGAAAGAAGACGGACTTAAAGAAGAAGCCGGTTGCAATCTATGAAATACATCTCGGTTCCTGGAAGAAACCGGAGGATGGAAGAGATTTCTGCAACTACCGTGAGATCGCGCCGGAGCTGGCGGCATATGTGAAGAAGATGGGGTATACCCATGTAGAACTGATGCCGATTATGGAGCATCCGCTGGACGCTTCCTGGGGATATCAGGTAACCGGATATTTTGCGGCGACATCCCGTTACGGAACACCGCAGGATTTCATGTATTTTATGGATTATATGCATCAGAACGGAATCGGCGTTATCCTTGACTGGGTACCGGCGCATTTCCCGAGAGACGCGTTCGGCCTTGCGAATTTCGATGGTACCTGCCTGTATGAGCACAAGGATCCGAGACAGGGAGCACATCCTCATTGGGGGACCCTGATTTATAATTACGGAAGACCCGAGGTATCCAATTTCCTGATTTCTAACGCCCTGTTCTGGCTTGAAAAGTATCACGCGGACGGCATCCGTATGGACGCGGTTGCATCCATGCTGTATCTGGACTATGGTAAGAATTACGGCGAATGGGTTGCGAATCAGTACGGCGGCAATGAGAATCTTGAGGCAATCGAGTTCCTACGCAATCTGAACACGGCGGTTAAGAAGAGAAAAGACGGTGCTGTTATGATCGCAGAGGAATCTACCGCGTGGGAAAAGGTAACCGGAGCTCCGAAGGATGGCGGTCTTGGCTTCGATTACAAATGGAACATGGGCTGGATGAACGATTTTACTTCGTACATGAAGGCGGATCCGTTATTCCGTAAAGGCATACACAATAACCTGACCTTCAGCTTCTCCTACATGTTCAGTGAGAAGTACGTTCTGGTTCTGTCACACGACGAGGTGGTTCACGGAAAGGGTTCCATGGTTAACAAGATGCCGGGTGATTACGAGAGCAAATTTGCCAATCTGCGTGCTGCTTATGGACAGATGATGGTGCATCCGGGTCATAAGCTTCTGTTCATGGGTCAGGAGTTCGCTCAGTTTGATGAATGGAGCGAGGAGCGCGAGTTATCGTGGGAGCTGCTTGAATACGACAGCCATAAGCATATGCAGGATTATGTAAAGGCCCTGAACGCATTTTATCAGAAGCATCCGGCTCTGTATGAAAAGGCGTTCGAGGAGGGCGGCTTCGAGTGGATGAACGGAGCGGATTCGGAGAGAAGTATGCTGTCCTTTGCAAGAAAGAGCGCGGACGAGACCCTGCTTGTTGTCTGCAACTTCACGCCGGTCGTGTACGAGAACTACCAGGTGGGCGTGCCGTTCGCCGGGAAATATAAAGAGATTTTCAACAGCGACGCAAAGGTATTCGGCGGTGCCGGCAATGGCAATCCGCGCGTGAAGACTTCGAAGGAGATTCCTGTGATGAATCATGAGGATTCGATCACGATTACGGTTCCTGCCATGTCTGTGATTATCTTCTCCGCAGCCGCGGTCGAGAAGAAGGCAGATACTAAGAAGAAGGCCGGAAGAAAGCCGGCAGCTAAGAGACAAAAGACGGAAGAAGAGACAAAAGAATAAAAAGTGCGATTCGGCGGGGAGGAGTATCTTCCCCGCTGGTGTCGTTCTATGGACGAATGGTTGTAGGACAGGGAACGAGAGGAGAGAGCAAAGATGTATTATGGATTCCTTGCAGCGGGAACGGAGTTATCCGCGCTGGAAAAAATATGGGACTGGGCCTGGCCTAAGTTGCTGGAGCTTGTAAAATTAATTGTAATCGCAGTAATTATCTATATTGTCGGCAAAAAGCTGATTGATCTGGTGCAGAAGATTCTGAAAAAAGCGCTTGAAAAGGGAAAGATGGAGCCGGGGTTGGAGCATTTTCTGCTATCATTCGTACGGTGTATTCTGTATATCCTGTTGCTTGTAACAATCGCAGGGGTAATTGGAATCGAGACCAGTTCATTTATCGCGGCAATCGGTTCCGCCGGTCTCGCGGTTGGTCTTGCGCTGCAAGGCAGCCTGTCGAATTTTGCAGGAGGAGTTTTGATTCTGTTATTAAAGCCATTTGTGGTTGGAGACTACATTGTTGCGAATGGACAGGAGGGGGTTGTAAAGACAATCGATCTGTTCTATACAAGGCTGACGACTGCGGATAATCGTGAGATTATCATGCCGAACGGTGAGCTCTCCAACAAGGATATCGTAAATGTAACCGTAATGACGAAAAGAAGACTGGATCTGGTTGTACCGGTCAGCTATGATACGGATCTTGCGGCCGCAAAGCGGGTGCTGGAAAAACTCGCTGCAGAGCAGGAGGCCTATCTGAAAGAAGAGCCGATCAACATTTTTGTTGACAGCTTCGGCGACAGCGCAATTAATCTGGGACTCCGGGGCTGGGTATTGAAGGAAAATTACTGGACCACAAAGTGGGATATGCTGGAAAAGATTAAGTATGCGTTCGATGAGAATGGAATCAGTATTCCGTTCAATCAGCTGGATGTTACAATTAAAAAGTAATAATGCACAAAGAATGAACGCATTTTTCGGTAATCTTTTGTAAAAGAGATGAAATCGTCGGGGAATGAAAAAAAACTCTTTTCAATGACAGGAAAATGTGGTATTTTACGTATAGACGAAGGGAATTCGTTCAGAACAAAGGTGTTCTCATTGCTTGAGGACACCTTTTTCAGCATACGAATAATGGGCCCGGACTTCCGGCCTGCTGAATAGGGATTCAGCAGGGGAACCCATAAGAATATGAGTTGGAAGGAGATTGTTAACATGGCAGAGAAATTAACAGATATCTTTGGAATTGATGTGTTTGATGAAAGCACCATGGCAGAGCGCCTGCCGAAGAAGACATTTGCGGCATTAAAGAAGACGATTGAGAACGGAGAGGATCTGGATCCTCAGGTTGCCGATGTTGTTGCGAATGCGATGAAGGACTGGGCTATTGAAAGAGGAGCTACCCATTATACACACTGGTTCCAGCCAATGACCGGAATTACGGCAGAGAAGCATGACTCCTTCATAACCCCGGTATCCGGCGGCAAGATTTTAATGGAGTTCTCCGGAAAAGAGCTGATTAAGGGTGAGCCGGACGCATCCTCGTTCCCTTCGGGCGGTCTGCGTGCGACCTTTGAGGCAAGAGGCTATACAGCATGGGATTGTACCTCGCCGGCGTTCCTGAGAGAAGATGCGGCGGGGGTTACCCTTTGCATTCCTACCGCGTTCTGCTCCTATACGGGAGAAGCGCTGGATAAGAAGACGCCGCTGCTGCGTTCCATGGAAGCACTGAGCAAGCAGGCAACCCGTATTGTACATCTGTTTGGTGACAAGGAAGTAACCCAGGTTACCTGCTCGGTTGGACCGGAGCAGGAATATTTCCTGATTGATAAAGCAAAGTATCTGCAGAGAGACGACTTAATCTTTACCGGACGTACCTTATTTGGTGCAATGCCTCCGAAGGGCCAGGAGATGGACGATCATTATTTCGGAAGCATCAAGGAGAGAATCGCCTCCTTTATGAAAGAACTGAACACAGAGCTGTGGAAGCTTGGCGTGCTTGCAAAGACTCAGCATAACGAGGTTGCACCCGCTCAGCATGAACTGGCTCCGATTTATGCGACTGCCAATATCGCTTCCGACCACAATCAGCTGGTTATGGAATGCATGAAGAAGGTTGCAAACCGTCACGGCCTGACCTGTCTGCTTCACGAGAAGCCGTTTGCAGGTGTAAATGGTTCCGGTAAGCATAATAACTGGTCCATCGTAACCAACACGGGTAAGAATCTTCTGGATCCCGGAAAGACACCGCACGAGAACATTCAGTTCCTGTTATTCCTTTCCGCAGTCTTAAAGGCAGTTGATGAGAATGCAGCACTGTTAAGAATGTCCGCATCCGTTCCTGGCAACGATCACAGACTTGGAGCGAATGAGGCACCTCCCGCAATTATCTCCGTATTCGTCGGTGAGCAGCTGGAAGATGTGCTGGCGCAGCTGATCGAGACGGGAGAAGCAACAAGAAGTAAGCAGGGCGGTAAGCTGAATATCGGCGTACATACGCTTCCGGAGCTGAAGAAGGATGCGACCGACAGAAACCGTACTTCGCCGTTCGCATTTACGGGCAACAAGTTCGAGTTCCGTATGGTAGCTTCTTCGATGTCTATTGCAGGTGTTAATACAACATTGAATACGATTGTTGCGGATGTACTGGGAGAGATGGCTGATGAACTTGAGAAGGCAGAGGATTTCGATCTGGCTGTTCATGATTTGATTAAGAAGACGGTCACCGAGCATCAGAGAATCGTATTCAACGGCAACGGCTACTCCGATGCATGGGTAGAGGAAGCGGAGAGAAGAGGTCTTCCGAACCTGAAGTCCATGGTAGATGCAATTCCTGCTCTTATCGATGAGAAGACGATTACGATGTTCGAGAGACAGCACGTTCTTAACGGAGTAGAGCTTCACTCCCGTGCGGAGATTAACTATGAACTGTACTCCAAGGCAATTAATATTGAAGCAAAGACCATGATTGACATGGTTTCCAAGAAGTATATTCCGGCGGTTATCCGTTACACCAAGAGCCTTGCAGATTCCATCAACGCTGTAAAGGCGGCGGTTCCGGAGGCTGATATCAGCGTGCAGGCAGAGCTTCTGACCAAGTCCTCTATGCTGTTAGCATCCGCAAAGGCAGCATTAAAGAAGCTCCAGGAATGCGTTGCAGAAGCAGCTGCTAAGGAAGAGGGTAAGGAAGCGGCTGTATACTTCAAGGATGTTGTATTCCCGGCAATGGGTGAGTTAAGAGCGCCTATTGATGAGCTCGAGCTGATTGTGGATAAGGAACTGTGGCCGGTACCGACCTACGGCGATCTGTTATTTGAGGTATGATGAGCTCGGAAGATTGATGCTTTGGCATCTTCCATAGAATAAGAAGAACGCAGTCTTGAAAATAGCAGCGTTTGGATAAGAAAGGGGTGGCGGCTCCGATGGACATAAGTCTGTCGGAGGCGCCGCCCCTTTCCTGACTCATTCGTACAAAAAGAAAGCAGCAGGGACAAGAGGCGGAAAGTGCTTGACTCCGGAATGAAATAATGATAAAATAGCAATAGATATATAACGTATGTTATATTAAATGCCGTTCATTTGAGAGGAGGAATTTTCGTGCCGTCCAAAGTGAGAATTACAAAAGAAGCGATCATCGACGCGTCGATGAATCTGGTTCGGGAGGAAGGGGCGAATGCGTTGAATGCGCGCGGGGTTGCGGGAAGACTTGGCTGTTCCACTCAGCCGATTTTCAGTAATTACGCCGTGATGGAGGAATTGCGGAGCGATGTGATAAAGGCCGCAGAGCGATTATACCGGGAATATCAGGAGAGGGATATGGCAAAGGAGGCATATCCACCCTATAAAGCAAGCGGAATGGCCTATATTCGATTTGCCAGAGAGGAAAAAGAACTGTTCAAGCTTTTGTTCATGCGGGATCGCTCGAACGAGAAGATAGCGGAGAGAAAAGAAGAGATAGAAGACCTTATTCGATTGATTTCAAGAAATGCAGGCTTAAGCGAAGAAGAGGCGTACCGATTCCATATTGAGATGTGGCTTTTTGTTCATGGAATTGCGGTCATGGCTGCGACATCATATCTGGAATGGGATCCAGAGACAATAAGCGGAATTCTGACCGATGCGTATGAAGGCTTAAAGGCAAGGTTTCAAATTCGAAAGGCATCACCATTCACAGGAACAACTGACAGCAGTATGGAGGATGGCAAATGGACCCGGCCGCTTTCGGCCAGGAAGGAGAAGAAAGAACAGATATGAAAGAAGCAATGATACTGAGAAATCTTACAAAACGTTACAAGGATGTCACAGCAGTGAACGAACTTACCCTTTCCATTTATGAAGGAGAATTATTTGCATTGCTTGGAGTCAACGGTGCCGGAAAGACGACAACGATTAAGATGCTGTCCTGTCTGACCGAACCGACGAGCGGGGATGCGCTGCTGAAAGGACGCAGCATCCTGACTGACAAAGACAAGGTGAAGAGCATTATTGCGGTGTCTCCTCAGGAGACTGCGGTTGCGCCGAATTTAAGTGTAAGGGAGAATCTAAAGTTGATGGCCGGAGTTCATGGCTTTTCGCAGGCGGAGATAAGGGAAAAGACCAATGCAGTGATACGCCGTTTCGGACTGGAGGAAATTGCCGAAAGACGTGCGAAAAAGCTTTCCGGCGGCTGGCAGAGAAGGCTCAGCATTGCAATGGCATTGATTTCAGAGCCGGAGATTCTGTTCTTAGATGAGCCGACGCTTGGATTGGATGTCCTTGCAAGAAGTGAATTATGGGACATGATCCGGGAACTGAAAGGAAAGATTACAATTATTTTGACGACGCACTATATGGAGGAGGCGGAAGCTCTGTCAGATCGAATTGCTATCATGAAGGGCGGTGCCCTTCTATGCACGGGAACCGCACAGGAGATAAAAGAAAAAGCAGGAACGGACAAATTCGAAGAGGCTTTTATTCGTGTAGTGAAAGGAGAGACGATATGAGAATGACGGTATTTGCAAAGCGGAATACTAAGGAGATTCTTCGCGATCCATTGAATATTATGTTCGGTCTTGGATTCCCGCTGGTCGTACTCGGACTGTTAACCGCGATTCAGACCAGTATTCCGGTGAATCTATTTGAACTGGATCAGCTGACGCCGGGAATTGTGGTGTTCGGGCTGTCGTTCCTCACGCTGTTCGCGGCGCAGCTAATCGCAAAAGATCGGACGGGAGCGCTGCTGACGCGTCTGCTTACAACACCCTTAAAGCCGGCCGATTATATCCTTGGCTATCTGCTGCCCGTGCTTCCGATTGCACTGGCACAGGGACTCATCTGCTATCTTGCGGCAGGCGTATTGGGGCTCGGACTTGGAAGCAGTCTGATTGGAGCTGTTCTGATACTCATTATTATCGCGCCGTTCTTCATTGGACTCGGACTCTTATGCGGAAGCATCTTTAATGATAAGCAGGTAGGCGGAATCTGCGGTGCGCTTCTGACGAATGTAAGCGCGTGGCTGTCCGGAACCTGGTTCGATCTGGAACTTGTTGGCGGCGCATTTAAGCAAATTGCGTATTTGCTTCCGTACGTTCACGCGGTTGAACTGGAGCGGGCGGTGTTAGCAGGAGATTGGAGCGGAATCTTTCCGCATATCTGGTGGGTGCTTGGATACGATGCGGCTATTTTGAGCGCTGCAATCTTCGCCTTTATGAAAATGCGGAAGAAAGTCTGATGGAGTATAACGTTCTTCCCCTTATTCCGGCAGAGTCTCATCAGGCGCGCCTGAATCTGACACAAAAACAGCCCAGCAGGCAGATATCCATTCAGGACTCGACATTCCAAACGAGGCGATGTCCCGAACGAATATTGCCTGCTGGGCGTTTGTTCGTCAAAAGACCAGTGCTGAGAACTGCTGTATTAAGTGTGTTTAATGATACAGCGAATTCGATTCATACTTTGCCTCAGAAGTCAGATTTACCTTCAGCTTCTTAAAGGTCTTTACATCAATATCCGAAAGCATAACCGAGGTATGAACCTGGCAGCCTGCGAGATGGGGAAGCTGCTCCAGCGCTCGCTGCGCATAGGGATTCGTATTGGTGCTCATCGAAAGAGCAATCAGAACCTCGTCCGTATGCAGCCTTGGATTGCGGCTTCCAAGAAACTGAATCTTTAAGCGCTGAATCGGCTCGATCGCAGCAGGAGAGATCACATGCGTCTCGTGATCAATCCCGGCCAGATGCTTCAATGCATTCAAAAGCAGAGCGGCGGAAGCGCCAAGCAGAGAGCTTGTCTTACCGGTAACAATCGTGCCGTCCGCAAGCTCCATTGCGGCTGCGGGAGACTGCAGTCTAAAGGCAAGTTCATTCGCTGCCGTCGTAACCCTGCGATCCGCGGTTGAGATTCCAGCCTGCTTCATTAAAAGCTCAATCTTATAGATCGGGTCATGGCCCGCCTTACCTTTCGCCAGATCAGTGAGCGCCTGATAATAGCGGCGGATAATCTCCTGACGGGACGCTTCCTTGCAGACCTCATCATCAATAATGCAGTTGCCGGCCATATTCACTCCCATATCCGTCGGAGACTTGTATGGATTCGTGTGAAATATCTGTTCAAAGATTGCAGACAGAACAGGGAAAATCTCAATATCGCGGTTGTAGTTCACCGTCGTAATTCCATACGCTTCCAGATGGAACGGGTCGATCATGTTCACATCGTTCAGATCAGCGGTCGCCGCTTCATAGGCAAGGTTAATTGGATGCTTAAGCGGAATATTCCAGATCGGGAAAGTTTCGAACTTTGCGTATCCCGCGTTAATTCCGCGCTTATGCTCGTGGTAGAGCTGAGAGAGGCAGGTGGCCATCTTGCCGCTTCCGGGACCAGGAGCAGTGATAACGACCAGAGGCCTTGTTGTCTCAATATAGTCATTCTTACCATATCCGTTATCGCTTAAAATCAGCGGGATATTGGTAGGATAGCCTTCGATCAGATAATGGACGTATACGCGTAAGCCGCAGTTCTCGAGCTTTGCCTTGAAGATCATGGCACTCTCCTGACCGGAGAACTGCGTGATGACAACGCTGCCGACATACAGACCGCGGCTGCGGAAAGAGTCGATCAGACGAAGCACATCGGAATCATAGGTGATTCCAAGGTCTCCGCGAACCTTGTTCTTTTCAATATCGGAAGCGCTGATAACAATCACGAGCTCTGCCTGGTCCGACAGCTTCATCAGAAGCCGAAGCTTGCTGTCCGGTTCAAAGCCCGGGAGCACTCGGGAGGCGTGGTAATCGTCAAACAGCTTTCCGCCGAATTCCAGATAGAGTTTGTTATCAAATGCATTAATACGATCCATAATATGTTCGGACTGCATTTTCAGATATTTCTGATTATCAAAACCGATCTTCATGTTTTCCTCGCATTCTGCCGTCTTATCGCGGCTCTAAAATCAATTTCTAATTATATCATAGGTGAGACTGTTTTTCAAGGAAGAGAATATGAGTTTTTTGATGAAAATTAGGAGCTTATGATTGAAGGAAGCTGGAAAATATAGTAAAATATGTCTGAAAAGGAATAATAGATAGGGAATCGGGCAATCAAAGACACGAAGGCAGGTGCCTGCGATTCGGGAAGGAAGCAAAGGGGAAGGAAGGATCCGGGAGGATGTAAGGTTATGCGGAATAATTGAGGATAAAATGAAAAAAGTGCTTGCAAATTTATAAAACTTCTGTAGAATAGAAAGAAGTGGTGCCGTCAAGGGCGGCTCCGAATAAGACTTGCGAAGACGATAACAGAGAATTATCCGATAGGAAGTTCCTGTCATAAAAAGAGCGTGCAATGAAAGAATGAGCCGCACAGGCTGCGGTAGAATGGGAGGAATCATGATTCAGGCAAGTAATGTTACCTTGAGAATTGGAAAAAGAGCCCTGTTTGAGGATGTAAATATCAAGTTTACAGAGGGCAACTGCTATGGTCTGATCGGTGCGAACGGAGCCGGAAAGTCCACATTTTTAAAGATCCTGTCCGGTCAGATTGAGCCGACCAAGGGCGATATTATTATCAGCCCCGGCGAGAGGCTGTCCTTCTTACAGCAGGACCATTTCAAATACGATGCATATGACGTTCTGAATACCGTAATTATGGGAAATCAGAGATTATATGACATCATGCAGGAGAAGGAAGCGATCTATGCGAAGGAGGATTTTACCGAGGAGGACGGTATTAAGGCAAGTGAGCTGGAAGCAGAGTTCGCAACGCTGAATGGCTGGGAGGCGGAGTCTGATGCGGCTTCGCTGCTGAATGGCCTTGGAATTGAGACCGAGCTGCATGATAAGCTGATGAGCGAGTTAACCGGTCCTGAGAAGGTTAAGGTTCTGCTCGCACAGGCATTATTCGGCAATCCGGATATTCTGCTGCTCGACGAGCCGACGAACCATCTGGATCTTGAGGCGATCAGATGGCTTGAGGAGTTCTTAATTAATTTCGAGAACACCGTTATCGTAGTATCCCATGACCGTTATTTCCTGAATAAGGTATGTACGCAGATTGCGGATATCGATTACGGAAAGATTCAGCTGTATGCCGGCAACTACGATTTCTGGTATGAGTCCAGCCAGCTGATGATTCGTCAGATGAAGGAAGCGAACAAGAAGAAGGAAGAGAAGATCAAAGAGTTACAGGAGTTCATTCAGAGATTCTCGGCGAACGCTTCCAAATCGAAGCAGGCGACCTCCAGAAAGAGAGCTCTCGAGAAGATTGAACTGGATGATATCAGACCTTCGAGCAGAAAGTATCCTTATATTGATTTCCGACCGAACCGCGAGATCGGCAATGAGGTGCTAACGGTTACCAATCTTTCGAAGACCGTCGACGGGGTAAAGGTACTGGATAATGTGTCCTTTATTGTAGGAAGAGAAGATAAGATTGCGTTCGTGGGTCCGAACACCGCGGCTGCGACAACGCTGTTCAAGATTCTGACCGGCGAGATGGAGCCGGATTCGGGAAGCTATAAGTGGGGCGTTACTACAACACAGGCGTATTTCCCGAAGGATAACACAAAGGATTTTTCGGGCGATGAGATCATCGTTGACTGGCTGATGCCGTATTCACCGGAGAAGGACGTTACCTATGTAAGAGGCTTCCTTGGACGTATGCTCTTTGCAGGTGAGGAGGGCGTGAAGCAGGTGAAGGTTCTCTCGGGCGGTGAGAGAGTCCGTGTTATGCTTTCCAAGATGATGATTATGGGAGCGAATGTGCTGTTAATGGATGAGCCGACGAACCATCTGGACATGGAATCCATTACCGCGCTGAACAATGGTCTGATTAAGTTCCCGGGCGTCGTATTATTTACTTCGATGGACCATCAGTTTATCCAGACGATTGCAAATCGTATCATCGAGTTCGTTCCGGGCGGAATGATCGATAAGATTACAACCTATGATGAATACCTCGACAGCGATATCTCCGTTCGTAAGAGACAGGTACGCACGGTAAATGAGGAGAATGAAGAAGAGTTAGAGAATGAATAAAGAAGAGAAACCTTCCTTTCGGAGGGCAGGTCTCATTTAAGTTCAGCGGAACAGTCCGGCTTGGAAGCAGGGATGAAAGAACAGGGAATACAGGGGGCATGCAGACATCAGGAATGCCGGCCCCCAGGTATTTCCTTTTTTTCTGCCCGTCGTTGACTTTTGGGCGGTATATGGTAAAATAGACGCATGGTAAAATGGTGTTTATAAAGGGTGGAATAAAAAGAAGGAAGGCAGGTGACATATGAAGGAAGGCAGAAAATATGTGGATATATCGGGAATCAGAGGGAATCTGGTCCCGCTTGGAGTTTCGAGTGCGGGACGGGATCTGATATTTGCGGCGGAGGTGCCGGTGAACAGACGGACAGGAAAGAGGGAATGCAGCCTTTTACTGTACGAAAAGGGAGAAACGGAGCCTGTGGCCGAGTTCCCGATGGATCCGGTGCCCGGCCAGGGAGATGTCTGTGCCGCTAAAGTATCGGGATTTACGGGGGCGAATTATGAGTATAATTATAAGATAGAAGATAAGATAGTGACAGATCCCTATGCGCAGCTGATAAGGGGCAATGAACTCTACGGACAAGTGTGCCGGACAATTAGGGGGGCAATCTGCGCAGATGGATTTGACTGGGGAGAAGATAGGAATCCGGCGATTTCATATTCCGAGCTGGTGCTCTATAAACAGCATGTGAGAGGCTTTACGACGCATCCTTCTTCCGGAGGTCGTAAAAAGGGAACCTTTGAAGGGGTCGCGGAAAAGCTTCCGTATCTGAAGGAGCTTGGAATCAACGCAGTCCTTTTGATGCCGTGTACGGAATATCTGGAGACAAAGACGAAGAAGGAGGAGCTTGGCCATTCGGCGGAATTCCTTACCGGCTATAAGGAACTGCCGGATGCGGAGCTTGCAGAGGAACGATTTCGCAGGCAGCAGGGAGAAGAGCAGGGAACGAAAGTGAACTATTGGGGATACGGAACGGATGGCTGGTATTTTGCACCGAAAGCATCCTATGCGTATAACAGCGCAGATCCGGTAAATGAGCTGAAGCGGATGATTAAGCAGTTCCATGAGAACGGAATTGAGGTGTGGATGGAATTCTGGTTTGCTTCCTCTGTTTCCGGAAGCCTGATTCTGGATTGCCTGCGGTACTGGGCGATGCAGTATCATGTAGATGGATTCCGGCTGTTCGGAGAGAATGTTCCGTATACGCTAATTGCTCTGGATCCGTATCTGAAGGCAGTGAAACTGCTGGCAGATGGCTGGGACTCTAAGGCATACGGAGGCGATGGTATTTTAGGCGTCAAAAGACTTGGCGTATATGCGGGAGAGTTCTCTTATCATGCAAAGTGCTTTTTGCGGGGAGAAGGAGGGCATACGGCCGAGGCGGCTGCGAATGCGAAGCGTAACCCCGAAAACTGCGGAATTGTGAATTATATTACGGATCATAATGGGTTCACTCTGAACGATTTGTATTCGTATGAAGAAAAGCATAATGAAGCGAACGGGGAGAATAATCGGGACGGAGAGGATTTTAACGGCAGCTTCAACTGCGGAGAGGAAGGACCGACCCGGAAAAAGGCGGTGATGAAGCTGCGCCTTCGTATGGTGAAGAACGCACTGCTTTCGCTTCTGACCGCACAGGGAACTCCGATGTTATATGCAGGAGACGAATGGCTGAACAGTCAGGCTGGGAATAATAATGCCTATTGCCAGGATAATGAGACGGGCTGGGTGGATTGGAGTAGGACGAAGGCAAAGCGGGAGATTTATGAATATACGAGAAAGCTGATTGCGCTGCGCAGGGAGCATCCGATTCTGCATTCCGAAAAGGAGCTGACCGGAATGGATCGCAGGAAGACGGGACGCCCCGATATATCGTTCCACAGCACCAGAGCCTGGGTTCCTGATTATGCGAATTACAGCCATGCGCTTGCCATTCTGTATAACGAAGAAGCGATTGAATCGGGAAAGAATGCTCTGTATGTGATTTATAATATGCATTGGGAGACTCTGAAGTTTGACCTGCCAAGGCCTAAGGAAGGATATGCCTGGTATCTGTTGGTTGATCCCGGTGTCGGAGCGGATGGAAAGGAAGAGGAGCACAGAATGGAGGAACAATGCAGGGTCGGAGGAAGAACGATGCTTGTATTAGAGGAGAGGAAGGTAACGGATGAAGAGATGTTTAAGCAGTTTTGAACTGAAATGTATCGCCTGCCTGTCCATGCTGATTGATCATATTGCGGTCCTTATGCAGGAGATGGGCGTCAGCTCATTTGCGGATGAAGGCTCGCCGCTTTATGTGATCATGCGTCTGATTGGGCGGCTTGCGTTCCCGATTTTTGCATTCCTGCTGGTGGAAGGGTTCTATCACACCAGAAGTGTTACAAGATATGCGCTGCGTCTTGCGGCAGCAGCGCTCGTATCAGAGTTCTTTTTTGATTACCTGTTGTTCGGGGAAACTGTGCAGTGGTATCTTCTGCATCAGAATGTGTATGTAACGCTGCTGCTTGGACTGCTTATGCTGCAGGCGGTGAATTGGACAGCGCGCAGATTTAAGGATGTGGAATTGGTTCAAAAGCTTCTGACCTTTGTGATTTTAGCGGTATTTTGTGTGGCGGCTGAGGTGATGCGCGCGGATTATGAATTCCTGGGAATTCTTATGATCGCAGGGTTCTATTATTTTAGAGGGCGGAATACACGGAATTTCCTGTATTTTGCAGTAATCACACTGCTTTTGGGAGGCAATGAGACGCAGTATGCTGCAATCGCAGTAATACCGTTCTTCTGCATGTATAGCGGAGAAAAAGGGCGCGAGGTTGGACGGCTGTTTTACGGATTTTATCCGGCACATTTAGCACTCCTGAGTCTAATTCGATTTGTATTCAGCTGATGAGAGGCAGAAGGAAAGACTTGGAAGCAGGAAGTTCATGGGCCGCGGAAAGCGGCGGTTGTTGGACAATAAGAAAAAGGACAGGAAGAATGCCGGTTAAGGGCATCCTCCTGTTCCTTGGAAAGTTACTGTCAGGCGCTGATAATCAGCCTAATTCATGGTTCTTTACGATTTTATCGTAAAGGTCAAGACGGCAGTACTTATCATTGTCAAAATGTCTGCAGGTAAGGCAGGATATGGTATCGGTACCGCATCCGTTTGTGACGCTGTCTGCAGCAGCGACACGCTCGTATGCGCTGCAGTTCTCGGCAACCTTCTGATACGTTTCGTTACTTGCTCTCATGATCATTCTCCTTTCTTTCCGATGTGCGGTAATGCACACTCATTAGTATGAACAAAATCCGAACAATTATGCCAGCGGCATTGCTTTCCGACGGCCGCAGAAATGGGGAATATATGATTTCACTGAAGATTAGCCCGGTAAAGGGCTTTATGTCAGCACTGCTGTCAAAAAATGTATTTGATAATTTCTGGTTCTCTGAAGGAGAGATTGAAACCTTTGGAAAATTCACAATTTCAGGGGCCCTGAATCACGATTTTTATTCAACCGATGAATGGGAAGCGCTTGATGGAAGAAGATATGCCACTTGGGCGGAAATCAGACCGTATGTATACCAGATTATACGCGGATATAAGACACCGCTTTCTTTCAGACTGGTATTGATGCTTTCGGCGGAGAACGCAGCGAAGGTTCTGAAGCGGAGCGGGGCTTTATTCACACCGGAGCAGGTCGGGGGATTCTTTTTGAATATCCGGTTTGAGAGAGGTGAGGTACATCTGATTACGGGACTGTCGATGAAGGTCTTCACGCTGGACAAGACGCTGGAGCATGCCTGGGATCAGGATATGAGAACATTTTTGAAGCTGCAGGAGATTCCGGCCGAGCTGGAGAGCTGAAAGCAGTTCAAAAGAGAATTCAAAAGAAAATAGGTTTGAGAAGGCACAGGAGGCAAACGGGGAATGCGGATGCTGCCCATGATACCGGAAATTATAAAAAAACTATAAATTATTAGCACTCAATAAAGTTGAGTGCTAATTTTGCCTTGACAATTTGAAACATTCGTATTATAGTTATGAATACAGGGTAAGAGAAGACGGAGCATTTTCAGAAGCGATGTGGAAAGAGAGCGCGCTTCGAAGAAGATAAGGAATGAATCGCTGTCTTCGGCCTCCGAAGAGAATGGTATATAATAATCTATAGAATATGAAGGAGTGGTAACAATGAGTCAGGAACATGGTAGTTTATCAATCAATTCGGAGAATATATTTCCGATTATAAAGAAGTGGCTGTATTCGGATCATGATATTTTCTTCCGTGAGCTGGTATCCAACGGCTGTGACGCAATTACGAAGTTAAAGAAGCTGGAGCTGATTGGAGAGGCGGTTATACCGGCGGACAACGAATACCGGATAACGGTGCGCGTGAACCCCGAGGAGAAGACGATTACCTTTATTGATAATGGTATCGGTATGACCTCCGACGAGGTAAAGGAGTACATTAACCAGATTGCATTTTCCGGTGCTCAGGATTTCATGAATAAGTATAAGGATAAGGCAAGTGAGGATCAGATTATCGGTCATTTCGGACTTGGCTTTTATTCGGCATTCATGGTTGCACATAAGGTTACGATTGATACACTGTCTTATAAGGACGGAGCAGCGGCTGTTCACTGGGAGTCCGAGGAGGGCACCGAGTTCACGATGGAAGAGTCTGACAGAACCGAGAGAGGTACTGAGATTACGCTGTATCTGAACGAGGACAGCTATGAATTCGCGAACGAATACCGCGCAAAGGAAGTTCTGGACAAGTACTGTTCGTTCATGCCTGTGCCGATTTACTTCATAAACGAGAATGCGCCGGAGGAAGAAGAGGCGGAAGAAGCTGCAGAGGAAGCAGCAGAAGAGAAGGCAGAAGACGTTGTAGATGCTGAGGTTGACGAGGAAGGCAAGGCTGTACCGGCAGAGAAGGAAAAGAAGGGACCGAAGCCGCTGAATGAGACAATGCCTCTCTGGTTAAAGCATCCGAATGAGTGTACGGAGGAAGAATACAAGGATTTCTACCGTAAGGTATTCCATGACTATAAGGAGCCCCTGTTCTGGATTCATCTGAATATGGATTATCCGTTCAACTTAAAGGGTATCTTATACTTCCCGAAGCTGAATACCGAGTACGACAGCATTGAAGGAACGATTAAGCTGTACAGCAACCAGGTATTTATCGCAGACAACATTAAGGAAGTAATTCCGGAGTTCCTGCTTTTATTGAAGGGTGTTATTGACTGTCCGGATCTTCCTCTGAACGTATCGAGAAGTGCGCTTCAGAACGATGGATTTGTAAAGAAGATTTCCGATTACATTACAAAGAAGGTTGCGGACAAGCTTTCCGGTATGTACAAGGTTGACAGAGAGAACTATGAGAAATACTGGGACGATATCAGTCCTTTCATCAAATTTGGCTGTCTGAAGGATGAGAAGTTCCGCGATAAGATGAAGGATTTTATCATCTTTAAGAACCTCGAAGGCAAGTACGTGACCCTGCCCGAGTATATCAAGGCTGCAAAGCCCGAGGAGACTAAGGAAGAAGAGGCAAAGACAGAGGAGTCGGCGGATGCGGCTGAAGAAGAGAAGAAGGACGATAAGAAGGAAGAAAAGCCCGATATCGTATATTATGTAACGGATGAACAGCAGCAGAGCCAGTATATCAATCTCTTTAAGTCGGAGGGAATTGACGCCCTGATTCTGACGCATAATATTGACCAGCCTTTCATCACACAGCTGGAGCAGAACAACCAGAAGGTTAGATTCCAGAGAATTGATGCCGACATTACGGACACCTTCAAAGAAGAAGTGAAGGAAGATGAGGCAGAGGCTCTTAAGCAGGAGACGGAGGAGCTGACAGAGCTGTTCCGCAAGGTTTTGAACAAGGACAAGCTTGAGGTTAAGGTTGAGAAGCTGAAGAATGAGAAGGTATCTGCGATGATGACTCTGTCCGAGGAGAGCCGCAGAATGCAGGATATGATGAGAATGTACAATATGTACGGAATGGATCCCGGAATGTTCGGAACCAATGAGACGCTGGTTCTGAATGCGAACAACAATCTGGTTCAGTATATCAGAGCGAACAAGGACAGCGATCAGGTTGGCCTGTTCTGTGAACAGCTCTATGATCTCGCACTGATCAGCCATAAACCGTTGGATCCGGAGGCTATGACAAGGTTCGTAGAGAGAAGCAATGAGATTCTCACCATGCTTGCAAAGTAAGACCGGAGAATAAAAAGGAAAAAACAGGATACGATAGTAAGGAGCGTACTTCATTCGGGGGCGCTCCTTTTCCTGTTTGATAGAGTTCTCTCGTATGGTTTCTTTCAAACAAAAAAAGCCCTTCTCTTGAAGCGTGCATGGATGCACACAGGAAAGAATGCGTTCATGCCGCTGCGCTCTGGAATTTATTACTGAAATATAAAAATTTAGGAAACAATGTGAGAAAGGGCTTTTCAAATATACCTAATTATGCTATTCTTATATAGAAATAAAAACTACGTGATAAAGTAAGTCGAATTTTGTTAATTCGTTTTTATAAACGCGTGTTTAAAATTGTCAGGGAAGAATAGAGGAGGTTTATTTTATGGAGTACAAGATTATTGGAGACAGCTGCACGGATTTGCCGGCGAATCTGAAGGAGGATCCGCATTATCAGCTGATTCCGCTTTCCATTCATATTGAGGATTATACGATTGTGGACGATGAGACATTCGACCAGGCGGATTTTCTGAAGAGGATGAGCGAAAGTAAAGAATGTCCGAAGTCTTCCTGTCCGTCACCGGAGGCTTATATGGAAGCGTACCGTGGCGAGGAGGATGTATATGTGGTAACGCTTTCCGGTAATCTGAGCGGTTCATATAACAGTGCCGTGCTGGCAAAGAAGCTGTATTTGGAGGAGAATCCGAAGAAGAACATCGGAGTGATTGATTCCTGTTCGGCCTCGGTCGGACAGGCGCTGATTGCGATGAAGGTACAGGAGCTGGCGAAGAAGGGGCTTGCATTCGAGGCGGTGATGGAGAAGATTCGTGTATTCCGTGACGAGATGAATACGAAGTTCGTCCTGGAATCCTTGGAGACTCTGCGTAAGAACGGACGTCTGAATAATCTGACTGCAGTTGTCTGCAATGTATTGAATATTAAGCCGATTATGGGGGCAACTCCGGACGGACAGATATGCAAGATCGGACAGGCAAGAGGCATATCCCGGGCGATTACCGATATGGCAAAGGCGATTGCAGAAGATGCAGTCGATGCGGCGAACCGGACACTCGGAATCGCACACTGCAATAATTATCAGAGAGCCCTGCATGCAAAAGAGGAGATTCTGAAGAGAATTCAATTTAAGAACTGCGTCATTGTGGATACGGCCGGTATCAGCTCGCTGTACGCGAATGACGGCGGCGTTATCGTATGCTATTAAGAGGCAGCAGGAAAGTGTAATAAAGGAAAGGGGATGTTCCGGGCGGAACATCCTTTTTTTGAGACTATAGCAGGAAACGGAACAGCTGGAACACAACAGAGGTAATTCGAAACAACAGCTTCCGACTGGAGGAGAGCTCTGCCGGGGTGATCCTTCCCGGAAGATAAGAGCCATCCTCGGCCACTTCAAGCGATTCCTCCTTCATACGGAATATCTCCTGTTCCAACAGCTGATTGAACTCTTCGCCGTGAACGACAAGCATGCTTTCCGTATCAATGTAGACACTCCGCATGTCGAAGTTAAAGGAGCCGATGACAGAGATATCATCATCTATCAGAACGGACTTATTATGGGTAGAGTGGTCTCCCTGATATTCATGTACGGTTACACCGGTTGCAAGAACCTTATCACGGTTGAAGGTATAGTCCGAGCTTGCCATAAAATTATCACCGACAGACGTAGAGTTGAGCAGCATGTCGAACAAAGGAACCGTCTGCGCAACGGTACGCAGAAGCGTATACATATCCCGGTTCAGCACCGCGTAGGGAGTCTGGAGAAAGACACGCTCGTCTGCCGAAGTCATGAGCGATGATAGCTGATATAAAAGCAGGGGCTCCTTCGGGCCGAGATTGGTCGGGTTCGTAATCAGACTGATTCGATTAGTCGGAACGGTGAAGGCTTCATAATCCGCTTCTGCGAACAATTCCGGGCGTTCCTCCTTCATGGTCTGGTACACCTCAGCCAAATGCTCTTCAGCAGTTTCGGCACGTTCCTCTTTATAAAAAGGAATTGAGTCGAAGACAGCGGTGGTATAGGGGAGCGTCCAGAGATGCTCAAAATACTCATAAAGCTCCGTCATGACGCTTTCTGAAGTCAGATCTGTGCTGTGAGCCGTATTATATACGAAAATTTCGCGGTCATAGCTGAGCACCTTGCTGTTGTAGTCTCCGAGAAAATAATTGGAGGTGTTGCGGCCGCCAAGCAGAAGGCAGGTGTCGTCGATCAAGACGAATTTGTCGTGGAGCTGGCTGTTCAGCGTCCAGGGTTTTAGCAGATTGGGAATATTATAGTAGCGGATTTCAATATTGGGATGGGTTCCGGCGGCATAATACATGGGATCCGCCTTCATATCAACTCCGCCGGAAAGGCCATCAATCAGAAGCTGAACCTTTACGCCGCGGTTAGCGGCTGCAAGCAGAGAAGCCATGACTTCTTCACTGACCCGATCGATCTTGATGGAGAATGTGGAAAGTACAATCCGTTCTTTGGCCTGTTCGAACATTTGTATCCGAATATCGAGCGCATCGGTGCTGTCCTCGATGACAGCGGCGCGGTCCGGGCCAATGCCGTTTCCGTAAAAGGCTTCTTCATCAAAGGCTTTGGCCCAGTCATCATCTACCTTTTTCGCCTTGACAAAGGGCAGAAGACCGCCAAGGATCAGATAAATCAGAAAAACCCCCGCGACACACAGAAGGGCCTTCAGCGCGTACCGCAATACCTTCATAAAACTCCTCCATTCCGTTTAAAACCTATGATTCAAGGATAAACCAATTAGTGGAAAATAATTATACGGACGGAGATGGAGGTTGTCAATATAATTTATAAAGTCTTAAACATAGTTTATAAAGTCTTAATTGTTCATGTTTTGCCTACAATTAAAATTTTTTCAAAAAAATCGAAAAAAGGGGTTGACATTTCCTTTGAAATGGTGCATAATATCAGAGTCGAAAGCAAACAGCGACAAACAAACAACAATATCGAGGCGTGGCTCAGCTTGGTAGAGCGCTGCGTTCGGGACGCAGAGGTCGCAAGTTCAAATCTTGTCGCCTCGACTGAAAATCCTGTAAGCATTTGTTTACAGGATTTTTCAAAAAAGAAGATGCTTCTGTGGCTCAGTCGGTAGAGCGATTGATTCGTAATCAATAGATCACGGGTTCGAGTCCCGTCAGAAGCTTATGATAACCCCTTGA
>JAGAPO010000021.1 GCA_017623215.1 Lachnospiraceae bacterium
GTAGTATTTCTCTTGTGATACAATCGACATGCAAGGATTCTCCTTTCTGATGCATTGGTTTCTCGACAACTCCAATATATCATATCAAAGTGAATCCTTGCTTTTTTATTTTTGTGTTACCTATCTATTGTACCTCAACAGATTTCCCTGAATCAAGGGACAAAGCATTCCGCTTTACGGAATTCCCGCGCCAGGCACGGCCGCTTCAGCGACATCCTTCCCGCGCTTGTACGCATCCTGCCGGGAGCGGCTTCCCATGAAAAAGAAAAGCACCGGGACGCCATCGAAGCTGCGTCATCCCGGTGCCTTTCCTCTATTCTTCTTGTCTTAATCAACAAAGTCCGCCGGACTTCCGGCTGCGATTAGTCTACTACTACGCCCTTCTGCAGCATGATGTTCGCATACAGAGCACTCTCACCGGTTGCAATGATAGCATATACCTTCTTTGCTTCCTCGTAGAAGGCAAATCTCTCGATGTTGCCGACAGCCTCAGCGCCTCTTGCGTCATACTTTGCAATGATCTCTTTGTAAGTATCCCAGATCGGGGTCTCAACGTCATCTCCGGGCATAACTTCCATCAGGTTCACCGGCTTCTCAACATACGTGTCGAGCGGAAATACCTGCAGGATCGCGTCCAGCAGCTCCGGAACTCCATGTCCGTCACAGCGGATTACAATCGCGTCCTTTCCCATGCTCTCTGCCGGGAAGTTGCCGTCCGAGATAACCAGACGATCGCTGTGTCCCATCTCACATAATACCTTTAACAGTTCGGGTGATAAAATCTTCGGTATTCCCTTTAACATCCTGTAATCCTCCTGAATTCCTGATATGCTTTGTCCCAGGCTTCCTTATTCTGGGGCTCGTATTTCTTAATGTCAGGCTCTCTCGCGATGATCTCACGAGCCTGCTTCAGATCGGCAATCGCTCCGTCCGCCATCAGCTGCAGCGCGATATTGCCAAGTACGGTAGCCTCGACAGGTCCTGCCACAACGGGCATTCCGCATGCCGACGCGGTGAAGGAACAGAGCAGACCGCTCTGTGTGCCGCCGCCTACCATGTGGATTGCGGAATAGTCCTTGCCCGTGCAATCCGCAATCTGCTCCAGAGTCACACGATACTTCATCGCGAGGCTCTCATTAATGCAGCGAACGATCTGGCCCTTTGTCTCGGGAACCTTCTGACCGGTGCGCCTGCAGTATTCTCTGATTCTCTCCGGAACATTACCCGCCGGAACGAATTCCGGTGCGTCCGGATCGATAAACGCAAGGAACGGCTCCTCTGCGGCAGCTAATTTCTCAAGCTCACCGAACGATAATTCTTCGCCTTCACGAATCCACTGTCTGCGGCTTTCCTGAATCAGCCACAGGCCGATGATATTCTTTAAGAACGACGCCTTCTTCGCGTATCCGCCCTCGTTCGTGATATTGTATGCCTCCGACTTCGGTCCGATTAACGGTGCTTCCAGCTCGGTGCCGAACAGGGACCACGTACCGCAGCTGATGAAGATAAAGTCATCCGACTCCGCAGGAACGCTGACCAGCGCGCACTGCGTATCATGGCCGGCAACCGCTACAACCTGAACCGGCTCAACGCCAAGCTCCTCACAGATCTCCTTGCTTAACGTTCCGATACGGGTTCCGCACGGAACGATCTCCTGGAATATCTTTTTCGGAAGGCCAAGCGCATCGATCACTTCATTCGACCACTCGCCCGCCTTCGCATCCAGAAGCTGCGTCGTGGAAGCGATGGAATATTCCGCCTTCTTCTCGCCGGTTAAAAAGTAATTGAACAGATCCGGTGTCAATAAAAGAGTCTCCGCTCTCTCAAGCACCTCCGGTCTGTTAATTGCCAGGGACAGCAGCTGGAACGCCGTGTTAATCTCCATGAACTGCAGGCCCGTAATCCGATAGAATTCTTCCTTGGAAAGCTTCTTAAATGCCTCTTCCAGCATTCCCTCCGTTCTGGAATCACGGTAATGCACCGGATTCTCAAGGAGCTTGCCGTCCTTATCCAAAAGTCCGAAGTCCACGCCCCAGGTATCCACACCGATGCTGTCAAATCCGCCCGCGTGCTTTGCCTTTAAGATTCCCTGCTTTACCTCATGGAACAGGCGCAGGATATCCCAGTACATCGTTCCGTTTACAATTACCGGATCGTTCGAGAATCTGTGAATCTCCTGTAAGCGGATTCTCTCTCCGTCAAATGTTCCGAGCATGGCACGTCCGCTCGAGGCTCCAAAGTCAAATGCGAGTATTCTTTTTTCTCCCATGTGATATCTCCTAATATAACCGCAGGCCGGAGCAGATCCGCAGCGGCGCTCACGCGAAAGTACAGCCGCCGAAGTTCCCTCCGTCAGTCAGACCTTCGCGCGGTGCACCTTCCGCAATCCGCCCCGGCCCCGGTATTACTTTAATTCCTATTTGCTCTTATTATTTGTACAGAGGTCCGTAGTTCATGCACGCTCTGTAATCCTGGCCTTCCTTATCCATTCCGAATGCGTTCCATGCAGCCGGTCTGAAGATCTTCTCTTCCGGAACGTTGTGCATGCATACCGGAATACGAAGCATCGAGCACATCGTAATCAGGTCTGCACCGATGTGGCCATAGCTGATTGCGCCGTGGTTAGCACCCCAGTTATTCATAACATCGTAAGCAGTCTTGAATGCGCCTTCGCCGGTTGTTCTGGGAGCAAACCAGGTACAAGGCCATGTATAGTCCGTTCTCTTCCAAAGCTTGTCTGTAACCTCATCCGGAAGTGCAACCGTCCAGCCCTCTGCAATCTGCAGAACCGGTCCGAGACCCTTAACCAGGTTCAGACGAATCATCGTGCAGGGCATCTCTGCCTTGGTTACGAATCTGGAGGAGAATCCGCCGCCTCTGAAGTAGCCGTAGTCAGCCGGGTTCCAGGTAGTAGCCTTCATGATGGCATCCTGGTCAGCCTCGGTAACATTCCACCATTCCTTCATAACGCCATTGCCGTTCTCGTCCTTTGCTTCGCCGCAGGCATCCAGGCAGGCAGCACCGGAGTTAATCAGGTGGATGAAGCCGCCTGCTTCCTTCGCAACACCCTCAACCTCATAGCCGGTTGCCTTCTTAACAGCCTCAGGGCTCCAATATGTACGAACATCTGCGAAAATCTGTGCTCTGTTGGTTAAGAGCTTCATGAACAGCATACCAATACCGTTCAGAACGTCGTTCTCGGTTGCAAGGATGTAAGGCTCTCTTGCTCCGTTCCAGTCGAAGGAAGTATTCAGCATAGCCTCCGGGAAATCGCAGTTCGGATAGAAGTCTGTCCACTGTCTCTGACCCTGGAAACCAGCAGCGATTGCATTGTGGCCAACCATCTCTTCCTCACGGCCTTCCGGAAGGTTCGGATTGCCATTCATCAGATCCTTGATGATGCACATCATCTTAACAACGAACTCCCAAGCCTCTTCCTGCTGCTCCGGAGTTCTCTGAAGATATTCCGGATTCTTATCAAAGCCCTGTACGCACTTCTCCTTCACCCATGCAAGTGCCTTCTCATACTCAGCCTTGTCATAGATACCCTCAGTCATACGGCGGATAACCTCAACCTCGTCAACGGACTCTACTCTCATTCCAAGGTACTCTTCGATGAAAGCAGGATCAATAATGGAACCGCCGATACCCATGCAGATCGAACCGATCTGTAAATAGGACTTTCCTCTCATGGTTGCAACTGCAACTGCGGCGCGGCCGAAACGAAGGAGCTTCTCCTGAACATCTTCCGGAATCGAAGTGTCATCCATATCCTGAACGTCATGTCCGTAGATACCGAATGCCGGAAGTCCCTTCTGTGCGTGGGAAGCCAATACACTTGCAAGGTATACAGCACCGGGTCTCTCGGTTCCGTTAAAGCCCCATACGCCCTTTATGGTCTTGGGATCCATATCCATGGTCTCAGAACCGTAGCACCAGCAGGGAGTAACGGTAAGCGTGATATCAACGCCCTCTCTCTTGAACTTCTCTGCACATGCAGCTGCCTCAGCCACACGTCCGATTGTTGTGTCAGCGATTACAACCTTTACAGGCTCGCCGTTCGAATATCTCAAATTCTCAGTAAATAACTTTGCTGCAGACTTTGCCATGTTCATCGTCTGATCTTCCAGAGACTCTCTTACCTTAAGAGGTCCTCTTCTTCCGTCGATCGTAGGACGGATACCAATTACCGGATAGCTTCCGATATATCTGTTCTCTGCCATTTTACTAACCTCCATTATTGAATTCTGTATGGTTATACTTACCATGCGCCTTCTCATGCCATCTTACATGTACGCCAGTCTGTACGCACAGTACCATATTTCTAATATACTCTTGATTTGTCCGCATTTCTTGTGCTATAATAGCAAATAATATAACAATATTCACATTGGGAGGATACCATGCATTATCGGAAATACAAAGAGATCAAGCAGCGCGGCACCCCGAATTTCCCAATCGACTATTATCTGATTAACAGCCGCCATCCGCAGTATACCATGCCCTACCACTGGCATGACGAGATCGAGTTAATCCGGATTCTGTCCGGAACTCTTGAGGTTACCGTCGAAGAGACTCTGATCCGCGCGAATTCCGGGGATTTTTTAATCATTAACAGTGGAAGGCTGCACGGGGGCACCCCTGAGAACTGCGTCTATGAATGCCTGGTTTTTGATACCTCCTTCCTGAATTCTCACCCGCTGTTCGTTGATATTTTCCAGTCACAGGCAGGACAGGACGTTCAATTCGCCGATTATTATCCCGCCAGGGATAAGGACGACGAGCTTCACGCTGCCGTCCGCCGGCTTTTTCATGCCATGAGCAGACGCAATCCCGGCAGCGAGCTGATCACGCTCGGTACGCTCTACGAGATTTTTGGTAATATCGTATCACATGGACTCTATTCCGTCGCTCCCGCGGACAATACGCCCGAGCACCGGCATGTCGCGCTTTTAAAGCAGTCTCTGTGCTACATCGAACAGCACTATCAGGAGAAGATCACGCTGGATACGCTCGCACGCACAGCCGGCTTATCGCCCAAGTATTTCTGCCGGTTCTTCCAGGAGATGACAAGGCGGACGCCGATGGATTACCTGAACTACTACCGGATAGAACGCGCCTGCTTTTTGCTGGTAAGCACCGATCGATCCATTACGGAGATTTCCTTTGACTGCGGCTTCCACGACCTGAGCTATTTTATTAAGACGTTTAAAAAATATAAGGGCGTTACGCCAAAGCAGTATCTGAAGGAACCGATTTAGAATGCCGGAGCCTGCCGTTTGAGAGACGGTGCACCATGAATCAATTTGAAAGAAATGAAATTTTTTACCATTTTATATAAATTTCACTTTCTTTTTTCCTGAAAAAGAATTATAATAGGGAAAGCAGGTTATGTTAATATGGGTGTGTTTTGAGCGGACAGATTACCGTGTTCCGATCAGCCCATTATGAAAGGAGCATTTTGGAATGAAAAAGTTTGGTAAATTTTTAATGTATGTTGTTTCTGCTGCCGCAGTTGTCGGTGGTGTCCTTCTTGTTCTGAAGAAGTTCGTATTCAAGGATGAGGCTGACAGCGACGATTTTGATGATTTCGAAGATGATATGGATGAGCTTGACGATGCTGAGGATGACGCAGCAGATACGCGCGAATATGTATCCATTAAGATTACATCTCCCGCGGAAGAGGCTAAGGAGGCTTCGGCAAAGGAATCTCCCGCTGAGGAGACCGCTGCTCCGGAAGAGACTCCGGCGGAGTAAGCATCTTTTCCATGCCATGCCGATAAAGCAGGTCTAAAGACAATCGACGCCGGGAAAGGGTCCCTATCCTTTCCCGGCGTTTTTCCATGGAGCATCCGCTGTCCGATCCCGAAAGAAAGAGAGGAGCCCGGCATATTACAGGCCCGGCTCCTCTCTTTCTTTTCTATCCGTGTTGTGACGTTCGATTATCTTCCTTCGTTAAAGGTTCCCTTCACATCCGACCAGTGCTTATCCGCGTAATCAAGCAGATAGTTCGCCTGATCCATCGTCATCTGGGGGAAGAACAGGAACAGGCTGTGCGAACCGTACTTCTGCACGATTCTGTCCGTATTCTTAATCCAATCCTCGAATTCTCCGCTGTATACCTTAACCCAAAGGGATTTGCCCGCGGCAATTGCCTTATCATAGATCACATCCCACTCAGGAAGCGTTCCATCGGGACCGTGGTCTCCGCTCGTCCACTGCAGTGCGTCGATCTCGTCGATCTCCATCAGCGCGTCCATATGCTTGATTGCGTCCGGACCATCCAGATGATACAGGACATGATCGAGCTTTTTACCCTGCCTGCGAAGGGATTCTACAATGAAATCCCGGAAGTTCGTCGGAGACATCATGGCCGAGAAGTCGCACTGAAGCTTGGCCGTTCTGCCTGAGCCGTAAATCTGGAACACGGTATATGCGCTCCCGTTCTCTTCATCCTTTACAATATCATAAAAGCTGTCATAATACTGCTGATAGATCTCGGTAATCTGGCCAATTCTCTTCTCCATCTCCTCCGGCTCATCCACCATATCAAAGATCGTATTCTGAGCGCCTCGCAGGGATGCGATTACGTCGATGTTCTCCATAATATCCGGAATACATACCAGAAAATCATCTCCGGCAAGCTCCCTCACTCTCTTAACCAGCGCAACATGCTTCCTGAACCACTCGTTCTCCGGGTTGAAAATAAATTCCGGAGCCTCTGTCAGATCGTCCAGACACTCTGTGAACCATACCGTCCTCTCATTGAATACGATATCCGAACCAAGATACGCCGCCATGGAACCCGGTCCAAAATCTACGCTCAGATTGGGGAAGCTCTCTCCCAGGAATTCCCGGTTCTCGCAGTAAAAGCGGAAACGTTCCACAATTCTCTCCGCATTCAGGTACTTATCCTCCATATCCTTCGATTTCAGTTCCTGCGGAGTATCCTGCCAGCCGTCTTTCTTCGCAACAACGCACATCAGCGGACGTCCGGTATTCTGGTGCTTCCAGTAATTCTCAAACTTCTGCTTGGTTTCTTCCCAATTCTTCTTATACTTCATCCCAATCTCCTCCTGACAGTCTTTGAGCTGCTGTCATTGCAGCTCTCTCGCTGCTTTCATTATACAGGATTCCGGATTCTTTTAAAAGCGATTTTCTGTTCCGATATTCCAAATTTCTGTTCAGATCTTACAATTTTTCCGGCTCAATCATCATCCCGGTCATCATCGTCGTCCCAGTCATCATTATCGTCCCGGTCGTCATCATCGTCCCGGTCGTCATCATCGTCCCGGTCGTCATCGTTCCGGTCGTCATCGTCATCCCGGTCGTCATCATCGTTCCGGTCGTCATCATCGTTCCGGTCGTTGTCATCGTCTCGAGCATCATCATTCTGATTGATGACAGTCCCATTATCCGGAGCTCCTTCTCCTCCGGTGCCCGGTTCTGTCAGCAGCTCCTGCAGGTCTTCCTTCACATCTTCCACGTCATCCGCATCCATCGGCTCATTCAGATCCTCCATATTTAGGTCATCCCCTTCCATGTAATCGAGAATCTCTTCCAGATTAATGGCGTTCGCTCCTGCAAAATCTATCAGTTCATCCAACGACATTGCCGCAAGCTCCGAATAAGAAAGCTCCGGCTTAAGCTCCACCAATTTATTCAAAAACGCAGCCATATTGCGGGATATTCCGTACTCCGAGGAAATCGTCTCCGCATCCTTTGTATCCGTCACGGCCTGATTCAGTACGATCGCATCGCGCTGCTGTGCCGCAAGCGCGCTGTTGATATCAGCCGTAATCGCAGCACGCATCTGATCTGCCTTTCCGGCATCCGCATTCTCAACCGATACCAGGATGTAATTCTGCGCTTCTGCAAAATATCCGTTCTTCACCAGCGAACCGATAAGCGCGTTGATTGCCATTTCATAATCTACATTTCGAAAATCCATGGTTCCGATTACCTGTTCCGCGTCTGCGTTCAGCGCATGAACCGCAAGAACCCGGTTTCTGCTGTTTACTGTAATCTCAATACTCGGATTGATATCAAGTCCGATTACCGTATCCACCATCAGAAAAGTCCGATACGATACTCCCGCTGCAAGCAGAATGCAGGCTGCCGCCGCGAACGCCGCAAACCTTTTATACATCCCGGTACGCCTTTTCTTTTTCGCCGCCTGTTGCCTGTCCGTTCCCTGTTCCTGCACTTTTTGAAGGCCTTCCGTGTGTGCAAAGCCTTCTGTGTGTGCAAGGCCTTCCGTGTGTGCAATCCCTTCCGCTTTTCCAAGTGCCTGCGTAATATCCGGTACCAAAGCCTCCACGGCGCTGTCTATCTTATTCAGGATCTCCTGTTCCCGATACTGCTTTCCTGTCATGATTGATTTCCCCCTTCCAGGTGTTTTTTCAGCTTTTCCAGTGACCGTTTGTACTTGGAAAGCACGGTCGAGAGCGGAAGTGAAAGCAGTGCCGCAATCTCCCGGTGCTTCATTCCCGTTACCGCGTGCAGAATTACAATCTGGCGTTCCTCCTCGCTTAACATCGCCAGAGCCGCACTTAATACAAGTCTGTCCTCCTTGTTCTCAATTCGGGACAGTCCCGGCATGTTCTCAAGCTCCTCGTAACCGAGCTCCGCCTTTTTCTGATCTCTGCGGTATTTCATCATGCAGTAATTCCGAGCAATCGTAAATATCCATGCAAGCGGCTTTCCCTGCGGCTGATAATCTGCCGCGGCCGACTGAACCTTTAAAAAGGTATCCTGATAGATGTCGTCCGCATCCTCCGGATTCTTTACAATCGACAAAATGTACGCATACACGGTCTTTCCGGATACCTGAACCAGTTCTGCAAGAGCCGCCATATCGCCCTTACCGGTGCGAAGCAGGAGCTGCTCGTCAATATTCTGCCTTTCTTTTCTCCGCCTGAAGGACTCTGCCTCCAGAGCCGCTGCCAAACCAAGTATTATCATCCCTTCCCATCCTTTCATTCTTATAATGCTTCAGGAAGCTCGTTTATTGCATCTCTTTTCCTCTTTTCAAATATTTCCAATTCTCTTAAGCTTATCCCCATTGAATCCGGCTGCCGTTATCCCTGCGTTTCCTCATAGATGCAGCAAATCCCCGGCCTTCTTTCTCCAAAGAAAGCCAGGGATTCTCCTTATTCTTCCCGACTGCCGAATATCTCCTTCGCAATCTCCCTGCCGGCCTTAGTTGCCGCAATTCCTCCAAGCGCGGTCTCACGAAGCTGGGGCGGAAGCTGTTTGCCGACGCGGTACATCGCTTCAATTACCTCATCCGCCGGAATTCTCGACGGCATTCCCGCAAGCGCCAGATCCGCGCTGAGCAGGGCATTGACCGCCTGAGATGCATTTCTCTGCGCACACGGAAGCTGTACAAGACCGGCAACCGGATCACACACCAGTCCCATGCAATTCATCAGCGAAAATGCTATCGCGTTCAGCGCGGCATCAGGATTCCCTCCCGCAAGCTCGACTACCGCGGCCGCGGCCATCGCAGCCGCAACGCCGCACTCGGCCTGGCAGCCGCCCTCGGCTCCCGCTACCGTCGCGTTCTTCATAA
>JAGAPO010000022.1 GCA_017623215.1 Lachnospiraceae bacterium
ACCTTTCGTATTTTGTTGAGTTTGGTCGCTTACATTATACACAAAAAAGGGGGTCATTGCTTTTTTATTTGTAAAAGTGGTGAAATACTTGAAAATATAAGGTTTTAAAGAAAAATAGGACTGTAAAACTTTACAGTACCGGGATTTGTCAGGGGGTGACGGCATGAATATGATTGAGCATGCGAAGAATGCAGGGTTGACAGAAAATGAGTGTTTCATGAAGCTGTCTGATATGGTGTCCGAGCTACTGATCCGGCAAGAGCGGGCGCAGGCGATGAGTGACGAATTGGCGCAAGATTACTTCTCGACGAGAGAAGATGTTTTTAAGATTTGTTACCACGACCGCGCACGAATCCAGAACGAAATTGCGCTCGATTATCTGAATCAAATGGGAGATATTTTGAATGAGGTGGAGGAGCTTATGCGCGAGTATGAACATAAACAGGTATTGCCCTGTGAAATCAGAAGTGCAGCCAAGGAAAGGGAGGGCGGTTGAAGATGAGTGAGTTGGTTGAATTGATGGAGCCATTAGATACACCGCTTTTAAAAGCACTCCGGCGGCACTGGGAGAAAACGTCCAGGCCAAGTGACGCGACAAAGAGAATAGTTCGGCAGGCGAATGCGCTGGTAATTGCAAAGCGCCAGAGGGCCGTGCAGCAGTAACACGTACCGATGAGCCGGGGAAGGTTGCGGCAACAGCCGAACCCGGCGGCATCCGGAAAGGAGAAAAAAACGATGGACAGTATGAATGAAAACTGCATTGAATTCCTACGGGGGCAGGAGACTGCGACCGTCACTTTCTCGCAGGGACGGTATCTTGCAAGAATCCGCAAACTTGCGGTGGAGCGCCCGGAGGAATGCCAGATCACTGCAGAGAATCCGGACGGTTCGATTGTGGCGCATATTCCTACGAAGTGGATTAAAATATCCCCGCCGAGGAAAGTTTCAGAGGAACAGCGCACAGCCTTTGCGGAAAGGGTGAAAAATGCTTATACAGTAAGCGAAAAATCGTCAGATCCGGGCGAAATCATCGAAGAGGATAAATAACCTGCCTAAGGATAAATAACGGCAAAATGAGCGGAAAAATCAATCGTAATCAAGGAGTGTTGAATGAGTGTGCGCCGGTTCGTCCTGCTGCCAAGGCGGAGCCAGTGAGAACGAAGGAGGACGCGCCGCATCGGATAGCCCGTATACTGCCCGCCCTCTGGAGTCTGTCAAGCTTATTATACCGGAGGAGGGAGCTGTATGTCAAATGAAGAACTGGTTGCCCGGATAAAAGTCGGGATAGATGTGCCTGAGAATATGAATCAGCTATATCTGCAAATGAAAGGTCTGATACATATTTTTGCGGAAAAGTATCGGGACAGCGGTCTGGCGGAGGATTTGGAGCAGGAGGGCTATTTAGCCCTATATCCCGCGGTAGATGGATATGACCCGGAAGCAGGCTGCAAATTCTCTACCTATGCGGGTTTTTATATCCGGCAGGGGATGCAGCGATACCTTGAAAATAACGGTTGTACAATTCGGCGTTCTGCGCATCTACAGCAGAGAGTCCAGCAATATCGCTGCATCCAGAACGAAGCCCTGACAAGCCGAGGCCGGGAACTGACCGACCGAGAAGCTGCACGCAAGATGAATCTATCTATTGAGCAGATTGTCCGGGTTCGGGAGAGCGCAGAGCATTTCCGGATGGTGAGTATGGATAGTCCTATAATAGGGAGAGACGGTGAAGAGGATGCGACACTCGGCGAGCTGCTGCCAACCAGCGAGGATATCGAGGATACGGTTTTAGAGCGGATTCAACAGGAGCAATTGAAAGAAACGTTATGGAGCTGTGTAGATGAGCTACCAAAGCGGTATTCAGAGGTCCTGCATCAGCGTTACCAGGAACGGAAGCCGTACCGGGAAATTGGAGAGCTACAGGGAGTCTCAACGGCCAGGATTGAGCATATCCACATGGATGCCCTGCGGGAGCTTCGAAAGAGCCGACACAAAAACCGGCTTCGGCCTTATCTGGAAGAAAGCCGGATCTACAGTGCCGCCCTTGTGGGAAATGGGGCAAAGCGATTCTCTGAGACCTGGACGAGCAGTACGGAGCGTGTGGCGCTTCGGCGATTGGAAGGACAGGGAGATAGAACATAAATCGAGAGAGTTTTATGACGCGATAACGCGCGTGAGGATTGGAACGCAATCGTTGTACTCTGAACGATTTCCAAATCAAACGAATGTTGTACAACATTCCAAAAGGCGGTGAAAATGTCTTAATGAATCACACGATTCAAAGTCTGCTGGGCAACGAACAGTGAGAAGCCGTGGGAAAAAATTGGATTGGAGTACGAGCGAATCACAAGAAATGATTCCTGCTGCCGCTCAGAGTTCCTTGGCATCCGCACGGGAATGGCTTGAAAATGCTTATATTCAGGGCGTGAAACGGTCAAATTTGCCCGAAACCGGCGTAAGGGTATATTTCCTTGTCTGAATGGATTTTGACCCGAATTTCATAGAAAAAATGAACGTAGCTAAGGAAAACAGCACCTTGAGAAAAAGAGATTGCATCCCGTGGGAGATACTGCTATAATATCAACATGGGAAATCCAGAGAGCCGGGCGGCTTACCCTCTACATCGGAGGGGCAAACCCTCCAGACGAAAGAAAGGGGGGCGAGCAAAATGGTTACATATGCGGACTTGATCCAATTCTGTATACTGCTGATTGCCCTTGTCAGTCTTTGTTATAAGATTTTCAAGGATAATAAAAAATAGCCGCCACTACCGCAAATAGTGACGGCTGCCCGTTAGGGGAGTAACACTTGCTATTGAGGGTAGGCCGCATCTCTGGGTTTCCCTTCTCTATACTCAATATAGCACATCTTACAGCGAGGCGCAAGAGTTTTCTTGACTTTCTGAGTTCGTGGGGAGGGATCCGGATTATTTGCCGGATGCAAGCCGATCGTCAATCGCCTTTTTGATGTAGCCGTTTACAGACTCATTGCTTGCTGCCGCCGCTGCAATCTCCTCATATTTTTCTTTTTGAACGTCCAGAGGAATGCGCTTTAAGTTCTTCCTTGCATATTCCATATCGTATTTTGCTTTATTTTCTTTTGATGGCATATTGTATCGTCCTTTCTTGTGGTATAGGCAGTAGAAAATACCCGGGATGAGCGAAGGTTATTCGCTGGTTTTCTGTTTGGCATTGTTGTCACGTTTAATGGTTTCGTCAATCGCGCGGTTTATAAAGGCGGTGGTACTTTCGTGCATCTGGGCAGCATGTTCCTGAACCAGTGTGCGTTTGTCGGCAGTCATGCGAACCTTTATTTCTACGAAGTCTTTCATATAACGTTTGTGTGCTTCGGCTTGCGCGGGCGTGAATCCTCTGTATTTGCTTTTCTTATCGTCTGACATGGTACACCTGCTTTCTAAATGAGATAGACTGGGCGTGTGTTAATGATTGCACATCTTCCAGCATACCAGTATTATACCACAAGGCGAAAGATACGACCATATACAATATGAACAAAGATACGACTATATATTTGGCGATTTTGCCAATGGACAGATACGACCATATACTATATAATAGAATCATAAGATAAAGCAAAACAACAGCCGCCGGGACCGCCGATTCACCGTAGCATAAGAAAAGGCCCTTGCAAGAGCGGCAACTCCGGCAAGGGCAACCAGTCCCATTCTGGGGAGAAGGGAACCAACCAAGGACAGTATAACACCCTTCCCCCTGGAATGCAAGAACAGGAGGAAATTTCATGAATAGAACAGCATATATTTACCCGCTCCGGAAGCAGTGTGGATTGTGCGGCCGGGAATATCCGTGGGATGCGAAGCAGGCTTACTGCGAGTGCGAAGCGCGCGGATTCCTGTATTCCATAGTCGGAATGAATGAGCAGCAGGGAACGAGAAGGACCGGCGAACAGAGACAGATCCGGAAGAGTTCGAACTGGCAGCAGGGAAGAAGGTGAGCGGATGGCGATAGACAAGAACGGGAAACCATTGCCGAAGGGAATTACCTTGCGTCCCGATGGTCGTTATCAGGGGAGGTTTACTTACGGAGGAGAACGGTATACTCTTTATGGGTTCAACCTGAAGGAGCTTCAGAAGCAGATGCAGGATATGCAATACGAGTTAGAGCATGGCATTTATGCGAAGAAGGAGAAAATCTCGGTGAATGCCTGGTTCGAGACCTGGATAGAGGAATACAAGGCGAATAGCGTGAAGTTTGGAACACTGAAAAGCTATCAGGAATGTTTCCGGAATTATATAGCACCGGCACTCGGAAAGAGACAGCTTTCGGATATGCGCCCAGAACACATCCAAAAACTGTTCAATGATATGATACGAAAAGGGTACTCGCGTTCAACGATTGGATTGACCAGTGTCGTATTGAAAGGGATGTTTAATCAGGCTGTAAAGAATAAAATCATTCGGGAGAATCCGGCTGCATTAACTACCTTGCCACGAGAACGCCAGAAGGAAGAACCGCGGGTAATGTCGCGGGAAGAGCAGACGCTTTTTCTACAGTACGCGGAGACGAGCCGGTACTATGACCTTTATAAGCTGGCTCTGTTTACCGGAATGCGTGCGGGAGAGCTTCGGGCGCTTCAATGGTCCGATGTTGATTTCAAGAAGAGCGTCATTCATGTGAACGGCACGCTGAAATACGAGAAGGGAAACGGCTATTTTCGGGATTCGCCCAAAACAGCAACCAGCCAGAGGGATATTCCAATGTTGGAGGGCGTCTCCTCTTTATTGAAGAACCGGCGGAAATGTCAATTAGAGCAACGGCTCCTATTGGGGGAAAGGTGGGAGGAAGCAGAAGGATTGGAGGGACTGGTGTTCGCAAATGAGTTCGGACAGCCGGTATCGCACGATTCTCTGAATGTTGATATTCGAAAGATAGTAAAGCGAATCAAGGAAGAGAAAAGCGATTTCAAACACTTGACCCCGCATTCTCTCCGGCATACCTTTGCGACACGCTGCATCGAGAGCGGTATGGAGCCGAACGTGCTGCAGAAGATTCTGGGTCATAGCAGCTTAGCTATGACGATGGATTTATACGCACATGTTCTGCCAGACACCAAAGCGGATCAACTCGAAAAAATTGCAAATTTGTTTTGAAAACGGCCGTCCGGATGGGCGGCTTTTTTCGAGTTAAGAAAAAATGGTGTAAAAATGGTGTAAACTGAAAACTGTAACAGGAGAAGTGAGCTGGAAACCGCAGGAGCAACCCTTCGCAAACCCGCGAAACATAAGTGAAACAGCGTCCGGGGGAGCCAGACGCTGTTTCGATGAGGGGAGTATAAATAATTAATAAGGGGTTATATAGTGTAGTAATTGCTATGCTACAATCACTAACACGTTATTATAATAATACATATCACAGGAAAATGCAAGCATTTTTTGAAAAAAATAAATCTGCCGCTTACGCAAAGCAGGGACTTGCATAAAAAATTTGTATAGGATGAATATTTTCGGGAGAGGTGCAGATAATAGTGCTGTAGTAATCATTCATTAATTATTAGGAGGTCTTTTATCATGGCAAACAACAATTCTTCTCAGAACACTACCAATACTTCCAACGCTCAGAACTGCCGCACTATGAATGCATCGAAGAACAATGCATCTCAGAATGCGTCTCAGAACACAACCCAGAATGCATCAAAGGGCAGTACAACCCAGAATGCATCGAAGAACACCGCATCCAGAAATTCTGCAGGCCAGAGCAGCTACCGGAATTCTTTTGAGGATGCAGAGTAACGCTCGATTGATAATCGAGTAGTGCAGCAGGGCCTCCGCAGGTAAGCGGAGGCCTTTTTGGATCAATTGGATCAAAAAGAAAATGTTCGGAAGGAAAAGAACAACGCACAGCTCTGTAAGGGTACGGTCAGACAGGCACCGGACAAAACGGGGATGAATATTGTATACAATGGGGGAAATAAGGGGAAAAAGGAGGGAAGCCCGGGCAGAATCCGGGCGGCAGTATGGCATTTGAAACAATCCGCTCGTGCGACGCGGCCCGTTATGCGGGAAAAGAAGGCTGCATGCTCATTGATCTGCGTTCCGAAGAGGAATACCGTGCAGGCCATATTCCCGGGGCTGTTAATATACCGTACGAAGAACTTGCCGAGCAAAAAGAACACATCCGAAAATATCTTCTGTTCTTATATTGTGATCGCGGCAATACCAGTCTGCTTGCGGCAAGAGATTTGGATCAGGAGGGCTTTCGGGTGGTGAATATAGGAGGAGGAATCCTTCGATACCGCGGAAGAATCGAGCATTCCTGAGGAAAGCACGGAGTATTTGGAGAAATTCGTGCAGAGAACTGGGCAGAAGGGAAATAAAAATTTCCCGAATTTCTTGACGGAATCGGCAAAGGGCTTTACAATAGAGTCATACTATGCATTTGGAGGAATCAATGAACCGATATGAACTAATCGCACCCTGCCATTTTGGCCTGGAAGCGGTGCTGAAGAAAGAAATACAGGATTTGGGATACGAGATTGTAAAGACCGAGGACGGCAAGGTAACGTTTGCCGGGGATGAGAGCGCGATTGCAAGAGCCAATATGTTTCTGCGCACCACAGAGCGAATCCTGTGGAAAGCGGGCTCTTTTCACGCGGAGACCTTCGATGAACTGTTCGAAGGGATTAAAAAGATTCCGTGGGAACAGTTCCTGCCGCCGGATGCAAAGTTCTGGGTGGCAAAGGCGACCTCGATCAAGAGTAAGCTGTTCTCACCCTCGGATATTCAGTCCATTGTAAAAAAAGCAATTGTAGAGCGTATGAAGTTCAAATACCGCATGGAGTGGTTCCCGGAGACGGGCAGCGAGTATCCGATTCGAGTTACTTTGCTGAAAGACGAGGTAACGATCGGCATTGATACCTCAGGGGAATCACTCCATAAGCGGGGATATCGTAAGCTGACCAGTAAAGCGCCGATTACGGAGACTCTGGCTGCCGCGATTATCATGCTTACCCCCTGGAACAAAGACCGGATTCTGGTCGATCCGTTCTGTGGTTCCGGAACCATTCCGATTGAAGCAGCCATGATTGGTGCCAACATTGCGCCGGGACTGAATCGTTCGTTCACCGCGGAGAAGTGGGACGATATGATTCCAAAAAAGATCTGGTATGCGGCTGCGGAGGAAGCGAACGATGTGATCCGTCAGGACGTGGAGATGAACATCCAGGGCTATGATATCGACGGAGACATCGTGGCAGCTGCCAGACAGAATGCGGAGCTGGCAGGAGTGGAGCAGTATATCCATTTTCAGCAGAGGGACGTAAAAGATCTGCGCAGCAGTAAGAAATACGGCTTTATCATTACGAACCCTCCCTACGGCGAGCGTCTGGAAGATAAGGCAGCGATGCCGCTGCTGTACCGCAGAATGGGACAGTCCTTCGCAGGGCTTGATTCCTGGTCGTGGTATGTGATTACTTCCTTTGAGGAAGCGGAGCGCTATATCGGAAAGAAAGCGGATAAGAACCGGAAGATATACAATGGTATGATGAAGACCTACCTGTATCAGTTTATGGGGCCGAAGCCGCCGAAGAGAAGGCCGGAGGCACCGGAGAAGGAATAAGCGATAAGCAAAGCTATGCCAGCATTCCCTGTTGCAGCAGGAATGCTGGCATTTTTTAATAAAAGCTATTTCACATTCTGATGAAGCAGCCAGGAGACAATCTCGCTCATGACAACTTCGTGATCTGGTTCATTCAAAATCTCGTGACGCGCGTCAGGATACAGCTTCAGTGTCACCTTTTCGAATCCGAGGCGGTTAAGCAGCTTGAAAAGACTCTTTACCTGGCTGCCGCAGCCGCCGACGGGATCGTTATCACCGCTGATCAAAAAGATCGGGAGGTCTTTTCGGGTTTCGGCAATCAGCTCTTTCTTGCCGGCGAGGAAAGTAAGGTGGATCAGGTCCCGATAGAAGGATGTCGTACACAGGAAACCGCAGAAGGGGTCCTGGTTATATGCGCTGACAATTGCGGCATCTCTGGTCAGCCAATCGTTCGAAGTTCTGGTGCACAGTTTTTTGTACTGCGGACCGGAGAACAGGAGGCGATCCAGAAAGGGGGAATAATGTCGGGGGCCCTGAAGGGAGCAGAGAAGCGACGCAATTTTGTAACCAGCCAGACTGACAAGGGAAGGCGGCATGGTCGTACCGCATATAATAGCGCAGTCCATCTCATCATAATGCTGGATTACATTACGGGCAATCAAAGAGCCCATACTGTGGCCGAACAAAACCAGCCTGTCGCTGCGGCCCTGTGCCTTTACATGCTTCAGAACCTGAATCGCATCCGAGACAACGAGGCGATCGCCGTTCTTTTCGGCAAAGAAACCGAGCTGTTCTGCCGACTTATCGACACCATGCCCTCTGTGATCATACAGATACACATCAAATCCGTTCCGATTCAGAAAGTCAGCAAACGGATAGTACCGCTCATGATGCTCCGCCATACCGTGGAGCACGACAACGCTTCCCTGTATCACCGGCAAATCGGTATAGAATGGATATACTGCAGTAGTGTGATTCTCTTTCTGCAAAATCAAAAATGGATCTGAATGCTTGGTTATCATATCATGTCCTCCTTATTCCGTATTCTATGTCGAGTCCTGCTTTATTAAAATTTTGTTTCTTCTATTATAACTGGTTCCAAACAGAAATGCAATTTGGAAATGTTCGGAGAAAGGTGCGAAGGAATCATAGGGCTATGGAAGAAGCCGGAAAATTTTTTGTTGCGGATTTGCCCGATTCATAGTATACTAAGCATAATAATTTCCGCAGGAGAGGAGTCCGGAACGGGAAGTTTCGGAAGAGAACCATGAAGAAGATTATCTTTGCAACTGGAAACGAAGGAAAGATGAAGGAAGTCCGCATGATTATGGAGGGTTCCGGCTATCAGGTAGTATCGCTGAAGGAGGAGGGATTGTCACCGAATATTGTGGAGGACGGAACCACCTTTGAAGAGAATGCGGTGATCAAGGCGAGAGCGGTCATGGAGCTGACCGGTGAGATTGCGATGGCTGACGATTCAGGACTTGAGGTGGATTATCTGGATAAAGCGCCCGGAATCTATTCTGCAAGATTTATGGGAGAGGATACCCCGTACGATATCAAGAATCAGTATATTATAGACAAGCTCTCGGGAGTGCCGGAGGAGAAGAGAACGGCCAGATTCGTCTGTGCAATCGCCTGTGCATTTCCGGATGGAAGAGTGCTTACGACCCGAGGAACCATAGAAGGAATCATTGGATATGAGATTGCCGGAAGCAATGGATTTGGCTATGATCCTATCTTTTATGTGCCGGAATACGGAAAGACAACTGCGGAATTGACCCCGGAGCAGAAGAATCAGGTGAGCCACCGCGCCAAAGCGCTTGAGGCGATGAAGAAGCTGATATAGGGGGAACCGGAATGAAGATCATGATTGTGAGCGATACCCACGGGAGGTGTCAGTATCTGGAACGTGCGGTAAAGCAGATTTCTCCGATCGATATGCTGATTCATCTTGGAGATCTGGAAGGCGGGGAGGAACAGGTGCGCGCCATCGCTAACTGTCCGGTGGAGATGGTGTCCGGGAATAATGACTTCTTTACACCGCTTGAGCGGGAGAAGATGATTACAATCGGGCAGTATCGGATATTTCTGACCCATGGACATCGTTACAGCGTCAGCTATGGAACCAGTATGCTCAAGGAAGCGGCCTACGCAAGAGGAGCGGATATTGTCATGTTCGGTCATACGCACAGACCTCTGATTGATATGTCAGGTGATGTCTGGGCGATTAATCCGGGAAGCATATCGCAGCCGCGCCAGGAGAGTCATGTTCCGACCTACATTGTCATGGACATTGATCGTAAGGGAGAAGCTCATTTTACGCTGAATTATGCTTCGATTGATACGTGGTAGAGACAATATTTGGAAATCAATAAATTACAAAAAAAAATTAAAAAAAGTGTTGACAATTCGACAACCCTATTATATAATGTATCTTGCGTCGGGCGGCAGTAACCGAAGCGGCCAGTCAGCAGGACCAATCGGGGTGTAGCTCAGTTTGGCTAGAGTGCTTGATTTGGGATCAAGAGGCCGCAGGTTCGAGTCCTGTTACCCCGATTACTAATTGAATATGCGGGTGTAGTTCAATGGTAGAACACTAGCCTTCCAAGCTAGATACGTGGGTTCGATTCCCATCACCCGCTTTGATAACAAAGCTTATCATAGTGAAGTTATCAGATGTGCTAGTAGCTCAGTTGGATAGAGCAACGGCCTTCTAAGCCGTGTGTCGGGGGTTCGAATCCCTTCTGGCACGTTTCTTTAAAGGAAACTTTAGGATACAATTTTATATGGTGGGTATAGCGCAGCTGGTTAGCGCGTCAGATTGTGGCTCTGAAGGCCCAGGGTTCGAATCCCTGTACCCACCTTTGCAGACATCGCAATGAAAAGTCTTTTGGAATCCAAAAGGCTTTTTTATCTAATAGGAGGAACCGACGGATACCTGGAATGATATTCGGAGCTGTCGGAGCGGACGGTCTGCTGTTGGGTCATCGCCAAGCGGTAAGGCACAGGACTTTGACTCCTGCATCACGCTGGTTCGAATCCAGCTGGCCCAGTGGAGAAGGAAAGAATGGACAAAGACCGCATTCTTTCCTTTTTTGATGCTCTTAGATCTTACGAAAGCAGTTACAGGGCTATCTTCGGATTTCTCTTTGTGCAAGAATAAGCTTGTTGGAGGTAATATCATTCGAAGGAATAGCAGAGGGTGTTATTATTACTGCGCGCCACGGAGATAGGCACTACGAATAGGCAAAGCCCTATATCGGGAGCGGGATGGCAAGGTTTAGACTTTCTGTATTTGCGGACAATACGGCAGGGACAAGTTTGGTAAAAAATAGCATTGCCAATTAGGTGGGAGCGTGTTATAATAGCTGCATGCGGATATGGCGGAACTGGCAGACGCGCTGGATTTAGGTTCCAGTGGGAGACCGTGCAGGTTCGATTCCTGTTATCCGCATTTTTGATGTAACATAAGGCTTTGAAGAACTCCTTCGGAAGAGCCTCGGTAATTATAAGCAGTGTCTGATGGTATAGTAAGCACTGTCGAGACCGGCAATCTGAATACGCACAGAAACGCTCGAAGCGAAACGTCTATTCCTTCGGGCGTTTTTCTTCGTATGTGATAGCTTTTATCGTGCTTTTGTGATATATTTTATTTGTCGAAAGTGTGAGATAAATTGGGATTGGTGTGGTCAACCCTATGACCGGCGAATCTGAGGTGGTGCTGCTCGACGAAAAATTGGGGGATTAGGAGAGAAGAGGAGGTCTGTCATATGCCGGAAAAAGGTGCAGTGAAGGAAATAACCAGAGCAAAGGCCAAGCTTCCGAGGCAATACAAGGTCGTAATTTATAATGATGATTTTACACCGATGGATTTCGTGGTGATGATTCTGAAGGAGATATTTAACAAGGGCCAGGAAGAGGCGGTTGCGCTGATGATGAGCGTGCATGAGGGCTCGTGCGCGGTAGTCGGCGTATATACGAGGGATGTCGCGCAGACAAAAGCGGCGCTTGCGACAAGACTTGTGAGGGAGAACGGGTATCCGCTGAAGGTGGAAGCGGTGTGAAAAGAACCTTCGGGGTGTCAAAAGGGATTGCTTAAGACGGGATAGATCGGGTTGTTGGAAGACAAAGATTGCGAGGGTTGAATCGACATGAAATATACGGAAGAATTACAGGAAGCGCTTTCTAAGGCGGTTGAGTATGCCGGACGGGAGAATCATCGGTATCTGATGCCGGAGCATCTGCTTTGGGCGTTTACCTTTTGTCATAGCTTTGCAGAGGCGTGCCTGGTAAACGGGGGCGATGCAGAAGAACTGCGTGCCGATCTGGAAGAATGGTTGGCAGAAAACGCGGAGCCGCGCGGAGAGGAGCGCGAAGGTCTTGAGATGACGGAGGATTTTAAGCGGATTTTGATTGCCGCGGAAAGTCAGGCTTCGGCGAGCGGACGGGACGCGGTGGAGATTAGCCACATCATGGCGATCCTGTATCTGCTGGAGGACAGCTACGCGGTGTATTTTCTGGAAAAGCAGGGGATTGATCAGGTTGGACTGTTGGGGGATTTGTCGCGCGGGAGCATCGCTAAGGATCCGAAGCGGAACGGGAAATATGAGCCGGAGGATTCTGAAATTACGGATGGGTTCCGCGGCGAAGAGAATTCCGAAGCTGCTGATGGGTTCCGGGGCGAAGAAAGCTCGAAGGATGCCTGGCGCCGGTATCTGGAATGCATGAATGACACCTGTATGGATCAGAATCCATTAATCGGAAGAGAGCGTGAGCTTTCTCGTACGATTCAGATTCTGTGCCGGATGGAGAAGAATAACGTACTTCACATCGGAGAACCGGGCGTTGGAAAGACCGCGATTGCCTATGGGCTTGCCAGACGGATTGAGGAAGGAAAGGTGCCGCAGGTACTGGCGCATGCGAAGATATACAGTCTGGATTTGGGCGGATTATTGGCGGGAACACAATTTCGCGGGGATTTTGAAAAGCGGTTCCAGATGATTATGAACGGACTCTTGCAGGAGGATAAGCCGATTCTGTATCTGGATGAGATTCATAATATTGTCGGCGCGGGGGCAGTTAATGGCGGAAGTCTGGATGTGTCCAATCTTTTGAAGCCCTATCTTGCGGGCGGCCGCATTCGCTTCATCGGGGCTACGACGTACGAGGAGTACAAGAAGCATCTGTCTCTGAACAAGGGGCTTATGAGGCGATTTGGCCGGATTGATATTCCGGAGCCTAAAAAGGAGGAGGCACTTGCAATTCTGAAAGGACTGCAGCCGCGGTATGAGGCGTTTCACGGTGTTGTCTACGCACGCGGAGTTCTGGAATATGCGATAGAGGCTTCCATGCGATACGGGAATGAGCGCTTCCTTCCGGATAAGGCGATTGATCTGATTGACGAGGCCGGAGCAATGCGTAAGCTGAATCCGATGTCCGGGAAGATGCAGTATGTGAGAAAGGATCTGATTGATGAGATTCTGGCGCAGTCGTATCAGGTGCCGAAGCGGGCGGTGGAGAGAGATGACAGGGCTTTGCTCGCTTCCCTGGAACGCCGGATGAAGCGGTGTGTGTTCGGGCAGGAGGAAGCGGTGCTTCGCATCTGTGACGCGGTCAAATTTGCGAAAGCGGGTCTGAATGAAGAGGGTAAGCCCGTTGCAAGCTTTCTGTTCGTAGGGCCGACCGGCGTGGGAAAGACGGAGTCGGCCAAGGCTTTGGCAAGCCTGCTTGGAATCTCGCTGGTGCGGTTTGATATGAGTGAGTATTCCGAAAAGCACGCGGTTGCCAAATTAATCGGCGCACCGGCCGGATATGTTGGCTACGAGGAAGGCGGCCTTTTGACAGAGGAGATTCGCAGGCACCCGCACTGTGTACTGCTGTTGGATGAGATTGAGAAGGCGCACCCCGATATTTATAATGTGCTGCTTTCCGTGATGGATTATGCGACGTTAACAGATAATCAGGGGCGCAGGGCGGATTTCCGGAATGTCATTCTGATTATGACCTCCAACGCCGGTGCGGGCAGACTGGGAAAGCAGAAGATCGGCTTTGGCGCCGGGGCCTATAACCGGGAAGCAGTCGAGGAGGCGGTAAAGCAGACCTTTCAGCCGGAGTTCCGCAATCGTCTGAGCCGGATTGTCATCTTTAACGGAATGGATGAGCGAATGGCGGAGCAGATTACGGAGAAGAAGCTGCAAGAACTGAAATCGCGTCTGTCAGAGCAGAATGTGACGCTTACTGTGACAAAGAGAGCGAAGGAATGGATCCGGAAAGCCGGTATTACGCAGGAATACGGCGCAAGAGAGATTGATCGGGTGATTGCGGCGGAGGTGAAACCGCTGCTGGCGGACGGGCTGTTATTCGGAAGTCTGAAGAAGGGAGGCGCGTGCCTGCTTGAGGAAGAAAAGGGGAAACTGGTTCTTGCGGCAGGAAAGTCCGGGCAAAGGGCCGAAAAACGAGCGTCCGCCAGAAAACGAACGTCTGCGGGAAAACGAACGTCCGAGGGGGAATGAACGCCCGCGGGAAAACGAACGCCAGCGGGGAAGCGAACGTCTGCCAAAAAACGAACGTCCGAGGGAGAAACGGATGAGTTCGTTGAGAAGAAAGCGGAAGCGGCAAACACGAAAATATTCTAAATATTTTCTTACGTTTTGCGGAGGTGCTTTCTTTTGAGCGGTCGTTGTGATATGATAAGCAGGTAGAGAACTTCTGTGGCGTAGGAAAGGAGATTCAGGATGAGACGAACAGGAAGAATATTAGCGGCAGGCGCACTTTCCCTGTCGATATTAATAACAGGCTGCGGGAAGCCGCTGTCGGAGCCCAAGGAAGGGACTGATGCGGTTACGGTATTTCAGAGCGGGGATTTGACCACGGAGCAGAAGCTGTTGGAGCTTGGCAAGCCCGTGGCGACATCGGCTACCCTGCCGGAGATATTTGGAATTGATACGGCACTTTTGCTGAACGGCAGCCTTGTGGATTCGTACGTAAGAGAGGACACGATTACGTTCGAAGGAGATTATACGCAGCTTGAGGGTGTGATTACATTCCGCGGCGATAATTACCGCAGGAATCCGTCCTACGGGGTCGCGGATATTGTAGAAAAGACGCTTGAGAAGACCTGGAGCGTAAAGACCGGGCGTTTAAAAAAGACGGTAAAGAGCGGGTACTGGACCGGAAGCGGCTGGACCGGACAGCCGCTTCTGGTGCGCTGGCCGGAGGAGACCAGGCTTGCCATGAATCTATATGAGGAGAAGAAGAACAAGGACGGGCTCGTTGAGGTGATTTACGCGACGATGGACGGCAATATCTATTTCCTTGATTTGGAAGACGGAGAGCCGACCAGAGATAAGATATCGCTCGGATTCCCGGTAAAGGGAACGGGAAGCTTATACCCGGACGGAACGCCGCTGTATTTTGTCGGTGCGGGCGATTCCATGGGGGAAGAAGGGGCGAGGACCTTTGTAGTAGATCTGATTCGCGGCGAGATTATCTATGAGTATGGCGTGGAGGATGAGTTCTCGGTTCGAGAGGATAATAACCGGTTCCACGCGTACGACTCGTCTCCGTTGATTGATGTGGAGACGGATACGCTGATTCAGCCGGGCGAGAACGGAATTCTGTATACGACGAAGCTGAATACCTTTTATAATGGGACAAGCGTCAGCATTGATCCGGAGGAGCCGGTGAAGCTGCGCTATACGACGGCGCGCTCGGGTGAGGATTCGTACTGGCTCGGTATGGAGGCTTCGGCGGTGACCTGGAACGGTTATCTGTATATTGTAGATAATTGCGCGGACCTGCTGTGTATTGATTTGAATACGATGGAGGTTGTGTGGACGCAGGATGTGAAGGATGATGCCAACGCAACGCCGGTGTTGGATATCGTGGAGGAAGAACAGACCGCATATCTGTATGTGGCGCCGTCCCTTCATTTTACAAGGGATAAGAACAGTCAGGGCGAGATCCCGCTGATGAAGGTGAATGCGGCGACCGGTGAGGTGGTATGGCAGAGAGAATATCTGTGTTCGACCGTGGACGGCGTATCGGGCGGCGTGCAGGCAACCGCGTTAGTGGGGCAGAATAATCTGTCGGATCTGGTGTATTTTGTGATTGCGAGAACCGGAGGTAAGGATCGCGGTAAGATTGTGGCTCTCGATAAGAAGACAGGAAGCGAGGTCTGGTACTGCGAGATGGAGCATTATTCCTGGTCGAGTCCGATTGCTCTGTATGATTCGGAGGGCAACGGATATGTGATTCTGTGCGATTCGGACGGCAATATGTTCCTGCTTGACGGATTGACCGGAGAACAGTACAGCAAGGTGAATCTGGGAGATAATATCGAAGCTTCGCCTGCTGCGTTTGAGAACACGATTGTGGTTGGAACGAGGGGACAGAAGATATACGGTGTTACCGTGAAATAGGGCAAAGGAAAGGAGTCAATTGCACACGCAGGATTGCAGCAGCGTGTGCGATTGACTCCTTTTGTATAGCAGGGATGATTCCTGCTATACGGTTACCTTTTATAGAGAGAACGAAGAATTCCTGTAAGCGTATCCGTTGTTATTTCTCCGAAAGGGACTTTTTCTTGCGAACCGTAACAGTCTCATTATAGCAGGAAAAGATTTCTTCCACCTGTTTGTCCGGCATCTTCTTTGTAATCAGGCTCACAATCGGAACAACAATCAGTCCTGCGATCATGGCGGCAGCGCCCGCGTTAATCGGGGAGGCGATGAACTTGAAGAACAGGTTCAATACCGTAATGCCGACGCCCGCTGCAAAGCTTGCCCAGACTGCCGCTTTGGTAACCTTCTACCAGTAGAGGCCATACAGGAACGGAGCGAGGAATGCACCGGCTAAGGCGCCCCAGGAGATTCCCATGAGCTGAGCGATGAAGGTCGGAGGATCTAACGCGATGACGACGGAGATTACAATAAAGAATACAATCAGAATCCGCATGGTCAGAAGCTGTTTCTTTTCATCCATCTTTTTGATCACATTATCCTTCAGCAGATCGAGCGTCAGAGTGGAGCTCGAGGTCAGCACGAGGGAAGAAAGCGTGGACATGGAAGCGGACAGAACCAGCATAACCACGATCCCGATCAGAATATCCGGAAGCTTGGAAAGCATGAACGGAATGATGCTGTCGTAGATAACGGATCCGGTTGCGGAGTAGATGGCCGGATCATCGAAGAGCCTTGCGAAACCGCCAAGGAAATAGCAGCCGCCGGATACGATAATTGCAAATACGGTGGATACGATGGTTCCGGTCTTAATCGCGCGCTCGTCCTTGATGGTGTAGAACTTATGTACCATCTGAGGAAGGCCCCAGGTGCCGAGCGAGGTTAAGATAACAACGCCCAGCAGATTCATCGGATCCGGCCCAAAGAAAGAAGTGAACGCGCCCTTCTGGCCGAGGGTTGCGGGAATATCGCTCTCCAGCTCGGACAGATTCATAATTGCCTGCATAAAGCCTCCCTGGCCGTTCAGTACGGATACGATAACCGCGCAGATACCGAATAACATAATGATGCCCTGAATAAAATCATTAATAGCGGTAGCCATGTAGCCGCCGAGAATGACATATACACCGGTCAGAACCGCCATTACAATAACGCAGACTGTGTACGGAATATCAAAAGCCATTCCGAACAGACGGGACAGACCGTTGTAGACCGAGGCGGTATAAGGAATCAGGAAAATGAAGGCGATTGCGGAAGCAGCAATCTTAAGCGCCTTGCTGTCGTAACGTTTGCCGAAATAATCCGGCATGGTTGCCGCGGAAAGGTGGTTCGTCATAACGCGGGTTCGGCGGCCAAGCACAACCCAGGCGAGCAGGCTTCCGAGGAAGGCGTTGCCAAGGCCGATCCAGGTGGCGGAGATGCCGTACTTCCAGCCGAACTGGCCGGCATAGCCGATGAATACAACGGCGGAGAAATACGAGGTTCCGTATGCGAATGCGGTCAGCCAGGGACCGACACTGCGGCCGCCCAGAACAAAATCATTCACATTCGTTGCGTGTTTGCGGGATCGGATTCCTACGAGAATCATGATTCCGAAGAACAGGACGAGCATTAAAATTTTGACTGCCATGATGTGTAAACCCTCACATTCTTTTAAAATTTGAACATTCAATGCAACAAAGCGTCGAAGCTTCAAAGCATTAAAGTAACACAATAAATAATATCAGTTTTTGGAAAAAATGTCAAGAAATATATGAAATATTTGAATAAAATAAGACATTTTGCCGAGAAGACAGGAGGACGGCAGGTGTGCAAATAAAGGTATTGGAATCGAATTCCTATCATGGGAAAATGTTGAGATGTGGTATTGAATAACTGATGATATAGTGTTATAATCTGTTGTATAAAAGAAATGATGGTAAGCTGGAATAGACAGTAGAATTTGACCAGAAAAGGAGAAAGGTATCATGAGACAATTTGTGTTAACCTGTTGTTCGACCGCGGACATGACAAAGGAATATTTTGAGGAACGGGAGATTCCTTATATTTGCTTTCATTTTCATATCGGAGAGAAGGATTATGAGGACGATCTGGGACAAAGCGTGCCCTTCAAGGAGTTCTACCAGATGATTCGGGACGGCGCACAGCCCACTACTTCGCAGGTGAATGTGGAGGAATTCATGGAGGCGTGGGAGCCGTTTTTAAAGGAAGGAAAGGATGTTCTGCATGTGTGCCTTTCCAGCGGGATTTCAGGAACCTATAATTCAGCCTGCATCGCCCGGAATGAACTGCGCGAGAAATATCCGGAGCGCAGGCTCGAGGTGCTTGATTCTCTTCAGGCCTCGTCCGGTTACGGTCTTCTGGTCGATATCCTTGCAGATATGCGCGACGCGGGAAAGACGCTAAAAGAGACGTATGAGTGGGGCTGCGCGAACAGAAGGAAGGTACATGCATGGTTCTTCTCAACGGATCTGACCAGTTTTCGCAGAGGAGGAAGAATTACCGGAACAGAGGCAATGCTTGGAACGATCCTTGGAATCTGTCCGTTGATGAACGTTGATAAGGATGGCCGTCTGGTTCCGAGAAAGAAGATTCGTACCAAGCGGAAGGTCATTGAAGAGATGGTAAAGACGATGGAGGAGCATGTTCAGGATGGGGCTGCATATTCCGGTAAGTGCTTCATCAGTAACTCTGACTGCAGAGAAGATGCGGAGATGGTACGGGATAAGATTGAGGCAAAGTGGCCGCAGCTGAAGGGAAAGATCATTATCAATAGTGTCGGAACGGTTATCGGAGCTCATACAGGCCCCGGAACTGTCGCATTATTCTTCGTCGGAGACGAAAGAATTGACTAATTAGAAAGAATAATGTCGAAGAATGGATTGCAAAGAGCAGAACAGGAAAGAATAAGACATCAAAGAATAGGATATCAAAGAATAAGATATCAAAGAATATGATATCAAAGAACAAAGAACGTGGATGCCGCAGAAGAATTCAGAATCCGGGCATCCACGTTTTTCGAAGGGTCACATGTGCCAGTACAAAATACGCCGTTTACGCGCCTGTTAAGCAAAGACACCGAGGTGCTCCAGCAGAATCTTTAAGCCCATCAGGACCAAGATAACGCCGCCCACAAATTCGGCCTTCGACTTGTAGCGGCATCCGAATACATTACCGATTTTGACGCCGATGATGGAAAGGGTGAAAGTAATAACGCCGATGAACGAGACAGCGGCCACGATATTTACCTTGAGGAAGGCAAAGGAGATACCGGCTGCCAGCGCGTCGATGCTGGTCGCGATTGCCAATACGATCATGGAACGGAATGATACCGAGTCATCCGCTTCCTCGCACTCTTTATCGAACGATTCGCGAATCATGTTAACTCCGATGATTCCAAGCAGGATAAAAGCGATCCAGTGATCAAAGGCCGTGATATATTCGGTGAAATTAACGCCGAGCAGATATCCAAGCAGGGGCATCAGAGCCTGAAATATTCCGAAATACGCTCCGATAATTACCGCATGCTTCCAGCGCATCTTAGGCATGCTCAGTCCTTTGGTGATGGCAACCGCAAATGCATCCATGGACAGGCCGATTGCCGTTAACAGTAACGTTACAATACTCATCTTCATCCTCACATTCTGCCGCACAGGCGGCGTATCTTAGGCATAGTTACAAAGGGAGAGCAATCCTGGAGGGGCCGATGGGAGCCCCTGAGCAATAAAAAAAGACCATCTGTACACCAAAAAGAGGGTTCCCTTGCAAAACACGTCCCTTGTGGTGCAGATAAGTCTCATCATCCAATTCGATATTGGTCTATAAAGCCAGACAGCAGGCTGTCAGTATGTTGGCTTTATTCCATACGGATGCTCCGTATGCCGACTACTCCCTTATTGCATTATATTCGATTATAAAGTAGATGATAAGATTTGTCAATTAGGATTTCAAAAATCTTAGAATTTTATGAAAAAGCGGATTGGAAATTGACAAAACGGGCCGGAAATTATATCCTTATAGTCAGATGGAGAAGAGGATGGACATGATTCGGGGAACCGTTCCGAAGCGAAAGCGTGTCAGGGCTGAGCGGGCGGAATGGGGCTGAATATGGGATTTTGGAAAGGAGAATAAGATATGAGTAAGGTATATGTGTTTCTTGCAGACGGTTTTGAGGAGATTGAAGGATTGACGGTAGTAGACTTGCTTCGCCGCGCGAAGGTGGATACGGTAACCGTCTCGATTATGAAGGAAAAGCTGATTCACGGCGCTCATGGTATCAATGTGTATGCGGATGCAATGTTTGACGAGCTCGACTGCACGGATGGCGACATGCTGGTGCTTCCGGGAGGAATGCCGGGAACGACGAATCTTGGCGCGCATGCGGGATTAAAGGAGCTGATGCATCGCTACGCCGATGAGAATAAGAGACTTTCCGCAATCTGTGCGGCTCCGAGTGTTCTGGGACAGAATGGATTCCTTGTAGGGAAGAAAGCAACCTCTTATCCGGGATTTGAGGCGGAACTTAAGGGCGCGGAGTGTGTGACGGACCGTGTGGCTGTGGATGGAACGATTATCACGAGCAGAGGGCTTGGAACGGCGATTGATTTCGCGCTGGCGATTATCACCGTGTTAACGGATAAAAAGACGGCGGATACGATTGCGGCTTCGATTCAGTATATGGCGTAACAGCGCTGTATCGGCGGAAAGCATACCGCGGATCCTTTAGCTTAAGGATCCCGCGGTATTTTTTTGCGAAGAAGCCAGAGCGCGAGAAGATTGGGAATTACCATCAGTGCGTTGATGAAATCCGTCATTTCCCAGACAAAGGTCAGCGGCAGGATGGAGCCGAGGAAGATCATGAAGAGATACCAGAACTTGAAGGTCTTGATGGCTCGCCCGCCGAACAGGTAGCTGACCGCCCGATCGCCGAAATACGACCAGCCGATTAACGTTGCGGCTGCGAATGCAATAATACTGATTCCGAGGATAACCGGGCCGATCACCGGGAGCGCGGAAAAGGCCGCCGCCGTGTAGTCTCCTGCGGAAATGCCCTCGGACAGGGATGGATTTCGAAGCATGCCGGTGACAATGACCAGTCCGGTAATTGCGCACATGACGACCGTATCCCAGAAGGTTGCACTCATGGAGATTAGCGCCTGATCGTGAGGCGGGCGGGTGTGTCCGGAAGCGGCGGTGATGGCAGCAGTTCCAAGCCCTGCCTCATTGGTGAATAGGCCTCTTGCGATACCGTAGCGCGCTGCAAGTAACAGGGTACTGCCGGCGATTCCGCCAAGTGCCGCGCTCGGGGTAAACGCCGCGGTTATAATAAGCTTCAGTGCGGGAAGAATCCAGGGGGCATTCATAATAAGAAGGAGAACGCAGCCTCCAATATACAAAGCGCCCATTGCGGGAACGAGCCGCATACAGATTCGGCTGATGGAGGAGATGCCGCCGAGGATGACAAGCCCGGTAAAGAGGGCAGCCGCAAGACCAGCCACACCCTCCGGAATATGAAAGAGACGGTTTGCAGTGTCCGCGATTGCTTTGGACTGTGTGGAGCAGCCGACCCCGTAAGAGGCAAGAAGGGTGAGAAAGCAATACAGGGAGGCAAGAGGCTTGGAGTGAAGTCCGTATTCCAGCGCATACATCGGTCCGCCGAGATAGCTTCCGTCCGGCTGTTTTTTGCGGTATAAGACGCCGAGATAGCATTCCGCATAGGTGGTCGCCATTCCAAGCAGGCCGGTCAGCCAGCACCAGAATACGGCTCCGGGACCGCCGAGTGCGATTGCGGTTGAGACTCCGACGATATTGCCGGTGCCGAGCGTTGCGGCAAGGGTGGTAGTAAGCGTGGCGAAGGCGGACATTCCGCCGGAGGAGTGGGAATCCGGGGTAACGGAAAGGCGGATTGCGCGTCCGATTCGTCTTTGAATAAAACGGCAGTGAATGGTATAATACAGATGCGTTCCAAGCAGCAGAATCAGAAGCGGTCCGCCCCATAAAAACTGATTGGCAGAGGAAAGAAACTCTAATATATGGCCCATCAAAGACTCCGGACAGAAAAAGATATGATACACAATATGCGGGAGAAAAAGCGAATAGACCGGAATAGGCCGATCGGGAATGCGGAAGAGGCTGCTGCCAAATGTCAAAATAAAAAAAGAAAAAAATCTCACCAGATATTACCATAATATTTTTTTGCCTTCCGTTGATAATAGTACCAAGATAAACAGTACAAATGCTTATCTTGAACAAATATAATGAACTCATATGGAGGGAAAGAATTATGGCAAGCAACAACAGCGGAAGCAACAGAATGGAAGTGCCTCAGGCAAAGGAAGCAATGGACAGATTCAAGATGGAGGTTGCATCGGAGCTTGGTGTTCCGTTAAAGCAGGGCTATAACGGCGACCTGACCAGCGCACAGAACGGTTCCGTTGGCGGCGAGATGGTTCGTCAGATGATTAAGAAGCAGGAAGAGTCCATGTCCGGTACTATGAGCGCTAACACAGCAGCATCCGGTACCATGAATAAGTAATTTGTAATCGGTAAGGAAGCGGAAATGCTGATAAGAGCCGCTGCCCGTCAAAGAAGTACTTTGCGGGCGGCGGCTCAAATTTTTTAAATATATCTGGTATTTCACAAAGGGGTGTGTTATAATAAAGCCTGATTAATTTGAAAAAATAGAAACAAAAAAGATAGAGGAATACAAAATATCTGAACGCATTGTTCAGTAATGGAGGGGATACTTATGAAGCTGCAAAAATATTACGAAGATCCAGGAATTCTTCATGTCGGAACCGAGCCTGACCGCTCCTATTATATTCCGTATTTTCGTTCCTATGGCTTTGACATTACGGAAAGAGAAAAGTCGGATCGATTTTTATCGCTGAACGGAAAGTGGGATTTCCGATATTTTGACAGTATCTATGACGTGGATGAAGAGATGATTGGAGCTTCCTATAACGGAGCCGGATTTCATCCGATTCCGGTGCCGTCCTGCTGGCAGAACGAGGGCTATGGAAGGCATCAATATTTGAATGCAAGATATCCGTTCCCGTACGATCTGCCGTATGTTCCGGCCGAGAATCCCTGCGGCATCTACCGCAGAACGTTCCGTCTGGACCCGAAGGGCGCGGGAAGAAAGTATTATCTGAACTTTGAAGGAGTGGACTCCTGCTTTTATGTATGGGTGAACGGAGAATTTGTCGGCTACAGCCAGGTATCACATGCGACAAGTGAGTTCGATATTTCTGATAAAGTACGATTTGACACAGAGAATGTACTTGCTGTGCTGGTGTTAAAGTGGTGTGACGGAAGCTATCTGGAGGGGCAGGACAAGTTCCGTATCTCCGGTATCTTCCGGGATGTATACATATTGAACAGACCGGTGAATCATGTAAGGGATTTCCGAATTACAACGAAGCTGGATGCTTCTTACAGGCATGCGGTGGTTCGAATCGAGTGTGACTGCGAGGGCGAGGTTGAGACGGAGTTCGCGCTGTACGGCCCGGATAAAAAGCAGATTGATTATATTTCGGGAAAAGACGGCTGTGCAGAGTTCGTCGTGAAGAACGCTTCGCTGTGGAACGCAGAGACACCCAACCTATATGAGGTGGTAATCTGGACGCGTGAGGAGAGTATCCGTCAGGCAGTCGGCATTCGCAAAATCGAGATTAAAGACGGCGTTATCCTGATAAATGGAGCTGCCGTGAAGTTCCGCGGAGTGAACCGCCATGACTCCGATCCGATTACGGGCGCGTCAATCAGTATTAAACAGGCGATGAAGGACCTGAAGCTGATGAAGGAGCATAATATCAATGCAATCCGAACCAGCCATTATCCGAATTCTCCCTGGTTCCCGCAGCTGTGCAGCCGCTACGGCTTTTATCTGATTGCGGAGGCCGATGTTGAAAGCAATGGTGTGCTGTATCTGTGCGGACAGGAGACGTCTGCGGACAAGTTCGCAAAGATTGCGAGCGATCCGAGATTTGAAGAGGCGATTCTGGATCGAAACCGAAAGAACGTGATTCGCGACAGGAATGAGGCTGCGGTTGTGATCTGGTCGCTTGGCAACGAGTCGGGCTATGGGCCGAATTTTGAAAAGGCCGGAAGATGGATTAAGGAGTATGACCCGTCCCGTCTGACACATTATGAGTCATGCGTTTACGAGGAAACCGGGCGGAAGAATGACACCAGCATGCTGGATATTCATAGTACGATGTATGCGTCGACACAGTGGATTGAGGAGTATTTTTCGAATCCGGAGAATACGAAGCCATTCATTCAGTGCGAGTACGTGCATGCGATGGGCAACGGCCCCGGAGACATCGCGGATTACGACAGGCTGATTGAAAAATACCCGGGCTTCGCGGGCGGATTTGTCTGGGAGTGGTGCGATCACGCGGTATACATGGGGAAGACGGTGAATGGCCGTGAGATGTATTTCTACGGCGGCGATTTCGGCGATTTTCCGAATGACGGCAATTTCTGCATGGACGGTCTGGTGTATCCGGATCGAAAGCCGCACACGGGGCTTCTGGAATATAAGAACGCATGCAGGCCGGTCAGAATTACTTATACCGGCGAGAAGCTTTTGGTAGAGAATCGTCTGGATTTTGTGAATCTGGCGAATTATGCGTATGCGGAGTATGAATTACTGTGCAATGGAACCGTAATTGACAGGGGTGAATTCGCGCTTCCTGCACTGCAGCCGCATGTTGCAAGGGAGATTAAGCTTCCGTGCAGAATTCCGAAGAAGGCAGGAGAGTATTACCTGACGATTTCGTATTATCTGAAGCAGGATTGGTCGTTAATGAAGCAGGGCCACAAGCTTGGATTTGATCAGCTTCTGATTCGCGAAGGCGAGCCAAAGCCGATCGAAGCGGTTCCGAAGGGAACCGTTACGGTGGAGGAGAACGAGACCACGCTGTATATCAAGGGGGATAAGTTCTACTATACGATGAATAAGCTGACCGGTACCTTCGCTTCGATGATTTATGAGAATAAAGAGATCCTGGAGCTGCCGATGGAGTGGAATATCTGGAGAGCACCCACGGATAACGATAATAATATCGGAAAGGAGTGGAGAGAAGCCGGATATGACAGAACGCTTGTGAGAGTGTATGAGAGCGAAACACAGAGCGAGAGCGGCATCGCAAGAATAAGCTTTACCTTATCTCTGGCGCCGGTATACCGCCAGAAGATTCTGGATATTCAGGTTCTTTGGGAGATTACCGGAGACGGTACGGTTATCGCGACGGTCAACGCGAAGAAGGGGGAGGAATTCCCGTATCTTCCGAGATTCGGACTGCGTCTCTTCCAGCCGAAGGAATTCTCAAGAGTTCTGTACTACGGCTGCGGTCCTTACGAGAGCTATGTGGATAAGCATCTGGCTTCCCGTATGGGACTGTTCACTAAGGGTGTTGCAGACATGCATGAGGATTATCTGATGCCGCAGGAGAACGGAAGCCATTACAACTGCCGTTATGTAGAGACGCATTCGAAGGATCAGACCCTGCATATCCGAATGAGCAGCCCTCTGTCCTTTAACGTATCGCAGTATACGCAGGAGGAGCTGACGGAAAAGAAGCATAACTTCGAGCTCGTAAAGAGCGGAATGACTGTGCTTTGCATTGACTACAGGAACAGCGGCGTTGGTTCCAACAGCTGCGGACCGGATCTTCTGCCCCAGTACCGTCTAAATGAGAACGAGATGAATTTCAAGCTGAAGTTCGATCTGGGGAAGCGTCAGATCTGACGGGAGACAATGTACCGGATGACCGCTTTGCATGCGGTCTGCGGATATGATTTAAGGCCTATGGTGTAAGGGTTAACCGGCATTCCTGCATGGTTATCAAAGGGAGTGCCGTAATATAAAAGAATATAGACAGCATCAACACGTTGAACTAAGGAGGTATATATGAAGCTGGAAAAATATTATGAAAATCTGGATGTGCTTCATGTCGGTACGGAACCGGACAGAGCATATTATATTCCGTATTTTAAAGCTGGCGGAGTAGACATTACGGAGCGTGAGAATTCCGATCGTTTCCTGTCGCTGAACGGAACCTGGAGCTTCCGTTATTATGAGAGCATTTACGAGGTCGAGGAAGAGGTTCTGAATCCCGATTTTGATGATGCCGGATTCCATCCGATTCCGGTGCCGTCCTGCTGGCAGAACGAGGGCTACGATAAGCATCAGTATACAAACGTGAATTATCCGTTCCCGTATGATCCGCCCTATGCTCCGTCGATGAATCCCTGCGGCGTATACCGCAGAACGTTCCGCCTGAATCCGAACGAGAACGGAAGAAAGTATTACCTGAATTTCGAAGGCGTGGACTCCTGCTTTTATGTATGGGTGAACGGAACGTTTGTCGGCTACAGCCAGGTATCGCACGCAACCAGCGAATTCGATATTACGGATAAAGTAATTCTTGACAGTAATAATACGCTGACCGTTCTGGTATTAAAGTGGTGTGACGGCAGCTATCTGGAGGATCAGGACAAGTTCCGTATGTCCGGAATCTTCCGTGATGTATACATTCTGCGCCGTCCGGTCAATCATATCAGAGATTTCAGAACCTCGACAGAGCTGGATGCCAATCATAAGCGCGCGGTGATTCGCATCGAATGCGAGTGTGAGGGCAATCCGGAGCCGGAATTCGCGCTGTACGGCCCGGACAAGAAGCAGATTGATTACACCAGAGGCGAGAACGGCCGTGCAGAATTCGAGATTAAGGAGCCTTCCCTTTGGACCGCCGAGACACCCAACCTTTACAGTATTGTAATCTGGACCCGTGAGGAGAGCATCCGTCAGTCGGTTGGTATCCGCTCGATTGAGGTGAAGGATGGTGTGCTCCTGATTAACGGAAGTCCGATTAAGTTACGCGGTGTGAACCGACATGATTCCGATCCGATCACGGGCGCTGCGATCAGCCTCGAACAGGCTATGACGGATCTGAAGCTGATGAAGGAGCATAATATCAATGCAATCCGCACCAGCCATTATCCGAATTCCCCGTGGTTTGCACAGCTGTGCAGCCGTTATGGTTTCTACATGATCAGCGAGTCGGACATTGAGTGCCACGGTGTATGCAGCCTGTATAACAAGGGAAGCTATCTGGAGAAGTTCAGTACGATCGCGAAGGATCCCAGATTCGAAAAGGCCATTATGGATCGCGTTCAGAAGAACTTCATTCGGGATAAGAATGAGGCAGCCGTTATCTTCTGGTCTCTCGGCAATGAGTCCGGTTATGGCCCGAACTTCGAAAAGGCGGGAAGATGGGTGAAGGAATACGATCCGTCGAGACTCCTTCATTATGAGAGTATGGTAGCAGACGGCGCATATCTGAGCGATGTGGAGCCGTGCGATGTGATGAGCAGAATGTACGCATCGACTGAGTGGGTGGAAGAGTATCTTTCAAATCCGGAGAATAAAAAGCCGTTCCTTCAGTGCGAGTATGTTCACGCAATGGGCAACGGCCCCGGAGATATTGCGGATTATGGCAAGCTCATTGACAAATACCCGAACTTTGCAGGCGGATTCGTCTGGGAGTGGTGTGACCACGCGGTATATATGTGAAAGACGGTTGACGGTCGTGCGAAATATTTCTACGGCGGCGATTTCGGTGAGTATCCGAATGACGGCAATTTCTGCATGGATGGTCTGGTATATCCGGATCGTACCCCGCATACCGGTCTGTTAGAGTATAAGAACGCATGCAGGCCGGTTCGCGTTACCTATAACGGCGAGAAGCTGTTGGTGGAGAACCGTCTGGATTTCACCAATATCGCGGATTACGCGTATGCGGAGTATGAGCTGTTATGCGACGGTGTTGCGGTTGATAAGGGCGAATTCGCAATTCCGAGCCTTGCGCCCCACGCTATGAAGGAAGTTAAGGTTCCCTGCAAGCTTCCGAAGAAGGCGGGTGAGTATTACCTGACGATATCGTATTATCTGAAGAAGGATTGGTCGTTAGTAAAGCAGGGCCACAAGCTTGGCTTTGATCAGATTCTGTTAAGAGAAGGCGAGCCCAAGCCGATCGAAGCGGTTCCGACCGGAACGGTTACCGTAGAAGAGAACGAGACCACACTGTATGTAAAGGGTGACAAGTTCTACTATACGATCAATAAGCTGACCGGTACCTTTGCTTCGATGATCTATGAGAATAAGGAGATCCTGGAGCTTCCGATGGAGTGGAATATCTGGAGAGCGCCTACGGATAATGACAGAAATATTGTAAGAAAATGGCAGGAGGGCGGCTATGACAGAGCACTTGTAAGAGTGTACGAGAGCAAGGTGGAGAGCGAAGAGGGAATTGCAAGAGCAAGCTTTACGCTGTCACTTGCACCGATTTTCCGTCAGAGAATCCTGGACATCAAGGTTCTTTGGGAGATTACCGGAGACGGTACGGTTATCGCAACCGTTGACGCGAAGAAGGGCGAGGAATTCTCGTATCTTCCGAGATTCGGTCTGCGTCTCTTCCAGCCGAAGGATTTCGCAAAGGTTCTTTACTATGGCTGCGGCCCTTACGAGAGCTACGTGGATAAGCACCTTGCTTCCAATATGGGGCTGTTCGTAGAAGGCGTTGCCGACATGCATGAGGATTACTTAATGCCTCAGGAGAACGGAAGCCATTACAACTGCCGCTATGTGGAGACACACTCGAAGGATCAGACACTGCACATCCGTATGAGCAGTCCGCTGTCCTTCAACGTATCGCACTATACGCAGGAAGAGCTGACGAAGAAGAAGCATAACTTCGAGCTTGAGGAGAGCGGAATGACCGTTCTGTGCATCGACTACATGAACAGCGGCGTCGGTTCCAACAGCTGCGGTCCGGAGCTTCTGCCCCAGTACCGCCTGGATGAGAACGAGATGAACTTTAAGGTTAAGTTCGACCTGGGTAAGCTGCAGAAGCTGTAAAATAGAATAGACAGTAAGAAAGGAGCCCGGTTTTGCCGGGCTCTTTTTCAATAAAAAAGCTTCTTTGAAGTCCTCGGTAAGCCCAAAATAATCTGGAGGGCTGTGCCGCGTTAAAGCATTAATTTCGACTTGATCGTCCGAATATAATCCGATGGGGAACAATTCTCGTATTGCTTAAAGACTCGGCTGAAATAATGAATCGAAGAAAAACCAACCTGCATCGCAATCTCCGTCAGGTTAAAATTCCCTTCTCGCAGCAGGCGCTTTGCCTCGGTCAGACGGAGCTGATTCAGGTAGTTAATGATCGTGACTCCGTAGACAGAGCGGAAATGATTGCACAAGCTGGTTTTGTTGGTATTGTACAGAAAGCATAGATCGTTCAGCGTTATCTTCTCTCTGAAATTCTCCGTGATGTAAGCGTGGATATCCTTGGTCTTTGAGGCAAGGGCATCGGTCAGGCTCGTCTGTGGGAGGGCAGGCAGGGAGACTTCACGGATCAGTTCAATAAAAAAGGTTTCCAGCTTCAGCTTGATCATCTGGTCAGAGCCGAAAAGGTATTCTTTGCGCTTTTTCATGTCCTTCAGATTTGGAATATCGTAGGGAGGGAGAAAGACATTGCGCCCTTCCCGGACGATATCAGAGAGAAGCCTCTGCAGAGGCTCGGACAGTGTGACCGGTGCCAGAGAAAATGCATCGAGGCGGGAGCTGTTACATTCGAAGCCGATGATGATGATATTGGGGGCGATATCGGACGGACAGGTAAGGGAATGCGTTTCTTCGGAGGTGTGGATAATCAGCTGATTCTTGTTCACAATTCCGGAATAATTGTTCGCTTTTACATAAATGTAGCCGTTATCAACATATACCAGTTCGCAAAAAGGGTGTTTATCTTCAAAGGTGTGGTATTGCCGGGTGAATTCAAAATAATGAATGTTGGCAATACGCGTTACATCAATAACCGTTTCAAAGTCTTTCAATTCAAATTCCATTCGGATACTCCTATCTGCATACGAGATGTATGCTGCGTCGGTATACTTCTTCCTGTTCCTATATTTTACTATAAAGACATAATTTAATCAATATTCAAAAAAATTAATATTATGCAAAAACCGTTAAACATTAGCCAAAGACACGTGAAAGAAAAGCAGGTATAATGGAAGCATGAACGATAGGATCCTATCTTGAAGGGAGGAACTCAGTATGAGTCTGGATATCGAAAAGCAGATCGCGCGCATGTCATTAGATGAGCTTTGCGGACAGCTTCTGTGTTATGAGGTCAGCGCGTCCATGGAGCCGGAGAGATTCGAAGAATGTGTAAAGCGGACCATGCCGGGAGCGATCTTTATTAATGGTCAGGAGAAAGAATTCATCAAGACCTATACGGATCTTGTAAATCGGTACACACCGGTGCCGGTTATTGTCGCGGCGGACGTAGAGAATGGTCCGGGAAGCGCGCTGAGGGACGGGGTGCTGTATCCGAATGAGATGGCCTGGGGCGCCTGCGATGATGAAGCACTTATCGAGAGAGCGGGAGAGGTCTGCGCGAGAATATGCAGAAAAGCAGGAATCCACTGGACGTTTTCTCCGGTGGTGGATCTGAATTATAACCCGAACAATCCGGTTGTGAATATTCGCGCGATTTCGGACAGCTCCGCGCAGGTGGGAAAAATTGCGTCTGCGTTTGTTCGCGGCCTGCAAAAGGAAGGGCTTTTAATGGCGGCCTGTAAGCATTTCCCGGGGGATGGAATGGATGATCGGAATCAGCATTTTTGTACGACGGTCAATCCGCTTTCCAGAGAAGAGTGGATGCGGACATATGGGGAAGTGTACAAACGGCTGATCGAAAGTAACGTCGCATCGGTAATGAGCGCGCATATTGCGCTGCCGAGTTTTGAAGAGACAGGGGAATGCCTGCCTGCGACGCTCAGTGAATCCCTTCAAAGCGGACTGCTGAAACAGACGCTGGGATTTGAGGGGTGTGTCGTCTCGGATGCGATCTCCATGATTGGAATCAGCGCCGCAATCAAACGGGAGAAGCTGGCGGCAGAATTCGTGAGAACGGGAGGGGATGTTCTGCTGTTCGCACTTCCGGAGGATTTCGACTACCTGAAGAGCGCGGTTTTAGACGGAACGATATCCATGGAACGGTTAAAAGACGCGGTTCGGAGAGTACTGACGCTGAAACAGAGAGCGAGGCTCTTTGAAAATCAGCAGGAGCTGGAGGCCGGCATCACAGGTGATATGGACGCCCGGGCAATATCGGATGAAATCGGAGAAAAGAGTATTAAGATTGTGCGCAATCTGGAAAATCTGGTGCCGCTGACGCTCAAAAAGGGAGCCAGAATCCTGTTCGTGAATCTGCAGAAAAAGGCGGAGGATGGCTTTACCTATGTGCGCGGGCTTGAGACGCTTGAGCAGGAGCTTGTGAAGCGGGGCTTTGCGGTTACTGTGAAATATAATCCGGGGCATTACGAGCTTAAGGAAATCAAGGACAGCTATGATTGTATCCTGATTAATTGCAAGATAAGCAGCCAGGATTATCCGGGCGGATCGCTTCGAATGGGGTGGGATCAGATGATGGCGTTCTGGCGCGGATACGTTCTGGAACATCCCTGCGTGATTTTCACGGCATTTGGGGATCCATACAAGATCTATGAGGTGCCGTTCGTGAAGACATATATCAATGCATTTTCCTATTCGGAGAGTACGCAGAAGGGATTTGTAAAAGTGCTGCTGGGAGAAATACCGGAGACGGCAAAGAGTCCGGTCGGACTGGAGGGCTTTTTTGATAGGGAAGTAGGGTGACGGAGACCCTAATTTCCGGGTGCTGGAAGGCAGGTTGATTAGAATGAAAGGAAGGGAATGGATTATGGCGAACAGAATTTGTATTCCGGATTATGAGTACAAGGAGAGAATTGCAAAGGCGGCGAAGCTGATTCGGGAGAAAGGGTTGGATGTTATGCTGGTGTCCAGTACGGAGTCGGATTATGCCAATGCACGGTATTTCAGCGGGTTCTGGCCGTTGTTTGAGCGGGCGGGAGTTGTGATTTCGGCGGCGGGAGAGGCGGCTTTGTTGGTTGGGCCGGAATCGGCGCTGTTTGCGAAGGATTTTGGTAAGCTTGATAAGGTATTTGTGTTAAAGGAGTTCCGGGAATCGGCGGATCCGTCGTATCCGGAGCTGCATGCGGATACATTTGCGGATGTCTTTCAGGGGCTCGGTGTTACCGGGAAGAAGCTTAAGATAGGCCTCGGCAGCTATGTGGAGTGTACCCTGCCTATTTACGAAGGACTGCGTGACGCATATCCGGAGGCGGAGATTATAAAGTGCAGCGAGATTATGGTTGAGCTGAGAAAGATCAAGAGCGGAAATGAGCTTGCCTGCATTCGGGAAGGCTTTCGCATTATTGAAGCGGCGACGGACGAGGTGATCCGTAAATTAAAGCCGGGCGTCACAGAGCTGCAGATGGTTGGTATTGCACAGCAGGTTATATACGAGGAAGGCGCGGAGTACGAGGGGCTGCCGATGTATGTATTCAGCGAGAAGTCGACCAGTCACGCAATCAGCCGTTCACGGTACAGAACGATCAACAGGGGGGATATTGTTCAGCTGAATCTTTCCGCAAAGGTTGACGGATATTCGCCGTCCATCGGGCTTCCGGTTGTCATGGGTAAGCTTGAGGGAGAGCGAAGAAGGCTGGTTGAGTTCTGCCTGCAGGCCCATAACTGGACGGTTGACCGCATCAAGGCCGGTGTGATCGCAAGCGATATTGCAAAGGATTTTTACAAGCTATACGAAGAGAACGGGCTGAAGGATAATTTTGTATACGGCCCCTGCCACGGTACCGGAATGATCGAGGTGGAAGCGCCCTGGATGGAGACGATCAGCGATTATCCGTTAGAGGAAAATATGACGTTCCAGGTTGATACCTTTATTTCGGGTCCTACCTTCGGTGCGAGATGGGAGAAGGGAATTGTGGTAACGAAGGAGGGCTGCCGCTCGATGACGGATTATCTGAAGAAGGGAATTATTGAAATTGATGTGTGATGGAGTTGGGAAAAAGACATGGCTGATTCCGGACTGCGAGCTTCCCAGGGAAGGGGAAGGAATCTTAAAAGGGCATGAGTCGGTTATTATTGTAAATGACAGCGACTCAGACGCCAGAATTCAGGTTACGCTTTACTTTACTGACGAAGAGCGGGACAACGGAATTGAGTGGATTGTGAAAAAAGGGCGGGTTCGCTGCTTTCGGATGAATAACCCGGAGGATATGGGCGGACGCAGAATTCCTTATGATACACAATATGCGATGAAGCTGGTATCAAGCTGCAATATTGTTGTACAGTACGGGAGGCTGGATAACCGGCAGACCAATCTGGCATACTATACGACGCTTGGGTATTCGGAATAACGGTAAGATTTATGCTTTTCTGCTCTTTAAAGCGAGCAGGAAAGGAAGAGGAAAGGCAGGGATCAGAATGTATCTGGATATGTGTTTTCCGAGGGAAATAGAGGCTGCGAAAGAGAACAATACGCCGGTCGTGATTGTAGGAGGGACCGTGGAATATCACGGTCCGCAATGCTCCTATGGGTGTGATACGCTGGTGGCGCAGGGGCTGGTTGAGCGGCTGGCGCAGAAAAAGGATATTATAATTGCGCCCTCGATCAGCTACAGCCCTGCGAGCTACGCGGTTGGCGGCGAGACGAGCGGAACGGTTCATGTGGAAGAAAATGCATTTGAGCAGTATGTGTATTATGTATTTATGAGCATGCTCTCCGCAGGTCTGCGGAATATCTATGTCGTGATTCACCATCAGTATGAGCAGGAGTCGCTGATGCCGATGACGCTGTGTTACATGAAGGCGGCGAAGCGGGCGACCATGGCGTATCTGGAAAAGACCAGAGGACAGGGCTGGTGGGGAAGCGAAGCCTATCAGGACTATTATGCAAATCTTGAGACAAGCGACAACCCGTTTGGCTGGATTAAGGTAATTCCCACAATGAATACAGCGGTTCAGAACGCGACCGGCTATGATCACGCGGGAAAATACGAGTGCTCCATTCTGATGGCGCTGTATCCGGAAGCGGTCAGGCCGGAACGTCTCGGAGAGCGGGCACACTGGTTCACGAAGAGCGCCGCGGAGGCGAACAAAGAGCTTGGGGAAGAGATGGTGCGGCTGGCGCTTGAATACTTGGAAAGAACGATTCTATAACAAAAATCGGAGGAAACGGGCGGCTGCTGAGATGCGCCTGAAAAGAGAAAACATCGAAAAGAATAAACAAGATTTTATATCCTTTTCGATTGGAAAAATTATAATTATATTGAGATACGTCCTGTTATACCATGTCTTAAGGGGTGACAGGGCGTATTTTAGAGTGGAAGCAAAGCCGAAGAGAAGGGATATACGATGATAATTGATGTGAACAAATACAAGGATCTTCCACGTGACAGCGATATACCTGGATTTCGTATTCGGAGAATTCGGAACGGGAACAATCATCCGTAATAAAATCCAGCGGGAGCCCATCCCAGATCTGACCAGTGCCAAAGAAATTGAGATACATGAAATATACGAATAATAATTAAAAACCACACAAATAAAACTGAAAAAGGTTGGATTAAATGTTTTTAGGAACCTAAAACCTCACATCCGCGTCGATTCGGCATTTTTTTCTGATGATTTTCTTAAAATGCAGATTTTTTTCTGAAATGACTCGTAATTACAAAAAGTTTATGGTATAATATGCGTATAGGGCGGAGTCAGACCAATCAAAGGACCCTCTGACAAGCTTGCTTGATCAGAGGGTCCTTTGATTGGTCTGAAGGAGCGAAGCGACCCGGGAAAACCGAAGGTTTTGCCGGGCTCCGCCCGTCCGTGAGGAAAGACCGGCCGAAGTACGCTGACAAGCTTGCTTGATCAGAGGGTCCTTTGATTGGTCTGAAGGTTCCCGGAATCTGTATATCCCCGGCAAATACGGTGACAATTCAAGATAAGAATAGGTACATACCGAATAAATGGAGGTAAAACGATGCTGAACAACAACAAAGTCAGGCTCATGACCCGGCTTGCCATGTATGAAAAAAGAGAGGGCAAAGAAGACATCAGGCTCAGCAAGTATTACAAGACAGACTATGTCAGGCTTAATATTCTCAAGACCGTCGTATCGGTCACCGTCGGATACTTGCTTGTTCTGCTGATGATAGGTATCTATCACATGGAATACCTGATCAGCGAAGCGGTTAATCTGAACTACAAGGACATGGGACTGAAGATACTGGGGGGCTATCTTGCGATACTCACAGTCTACATCAGCAGTTCCCTGGTTGGTTACACCATATACTATAACCGTTCGAGAAAGAAGCTGTCGAAGTATTTTAAAATGCTCAAAAAATTAAGCCGCATGTATCAGGAAGAAGAGCGGGCTGCGGACAGGGAGGATTAAAAGTATGATGATGAAATTATTGGAGATACGCGCCAGAATCCGGTCGCTGTATCAGAAATTTGAGACGTATATTGATCCGGTTATCAAGTTTATTGTTGCATTTGTAGTATTCCAAATGGTGAACAATGCGCTCGGAAGCGATCCGAGACTGACGCGGATACCGATCGTATTGGTATTATCGCTGCTGTCGGCATTTACGCCCTCGTCGGTACTGGTATTCTTGGCAGGCATCCTGGCATTGGCGCATATCTATGTGGTATCGCCGTTTCTTGCGATTCTGGCAGCGCTGTTGTTCGTGATTCTGTACCTGTTCTTTATCCGGTTCACACCAGGACTCGGATATGTGCTGGTAGCGGTTCCGATTCTGAAAATGATTGGAATCCCCTACGTAGTTCCGATCCTGATGGGACTGTTCGTATCCCCGCTCGCGATTATTCCGACAGGCTGCGGCGTGATTATCTACTATCTGTTCCAGATTCTCAGAGATGCGGCAGCGAAGCAGGTGAATATGAATATGGACGATTTGCTTCAGCTCTATATAGAGGTTATGGACAGCCTGCTTGGCAATAAGGAGATGTTCCTGACAATCGCGGTATTTGCGGCGGTCATTATCGTGGTATACCTGATTCGAAAGCTGAAGTTTGACTATATTTTCGAGATTGCGATTGCGCTTGGAGCAGTAGTAAATATTACAGGTTTTTTAATTGTTGATTTGAGACTTGACATATCAGGTCAGATTGGTAAAATGGTTTTGGGGACAATTGGATCGGCGGTAATCGTATATCTGATCTATATGTTCCGCCAGATTTTGGATTATTCCGCGTCAGAGAATGTGCAGTTCGAGGATGACAGCTATTATTATTTTGTAAAGGCCGTGCCGAAGATGGATGTTACCGTTCCGCAGTTCCATGTGAAGCGTATCAGCGGTGAGGAAGAGCAGGAGGAAGGCCTTTACGAAGAGGACTACCAGGATGAATATTCCGAGGATTCGGAGGAAGGTTACTACGTGGAGGAGGATTATGTTCCGGACGAGGAATATGATTCGAATGTAGAGTACGAGGAAGAGTATCCGGAGGAGCCGGAACAGAGATAGCGCCTGTGAAGGACAACGCTTCCGATACGCTTTGGGGAAGGCAAAAAAAGGGAAGCAGAGATTATGGAGAGAATTATCAGTCTAATAAAAGAATATGGCAAATATCTCATACTCCCGGAACTGGAGTTGGGGGATGCGGTTGAGATCCTGCTGATAACGTTCTTAATTTACCGCATTATTGTCTGGGTAAAGAAGACAAGAGCATGGGTGCTGGTTAAAGGATTTGCAGTATTGCTGCTGCTCTGGGCGGTTGCGTCGCTTTTGGAGCTTAAGGTTATTCTGTGGATCTTTATGAACAGTATCGGAGTCGGTATTACGGCACTGATTATCCTGTTCCAGCCGGAGCTTCGAAAGGCGCTGGAGCAGATTGGACAGAAGAATCTGGTGTCTACGATTCTGCCGTTCGGAGAAGGAAAGGAGAAGCCGGAGCGATTCTCGGACAGGACAATTGATGAGCTGATTCGCGGCACGTATGAGCTTGCAAGAGCAAAGACGGGCGCGCTGATGGTAATTGAGCAGGAAGAGAATCTGGAAGAGTATGAGCGCACGGGAATTGAGATTGGAGCGATTGTGACAAGCCAGCTTCTGATTAACATATTTGAACATAATACGCCGCTGCATGACGGCGCTGTGATTATCCGCGGCGATCAGATTACGGCTGCGACATGTTATCTTCCGCTTTCGGATAATATGGGACTGAGCAAGGAGCTCGGAACCAGACATCGTGCAGGCGTCGGTATCAGTGAGGTTACGGACAGCTTTACGATTATTGTATCAGAGGAGACTGGTAAGGTATCGATAGCCAGGAATGGTGAGCTCATTCGGAATGTGGATGGGGATTATCTGCGGGCGAAGCTGATGGAGATTCAGAAGAAGAAGCAGGCTGCCGAGCCCAAAAAGATTTGGTTATGGAAGGGAAAGAGCAAGGATGAAGAAAGAACTGATTAAAAATATGGATGTTAAGATTCTGTCGCTTGTCCTTGCGTTCCTTTTGTGGATTATCGTTATGAATGTCAGCGATCCGGTGGAGACAAAAGAATTCGAGGATATTCCGGTTAAGGTGATTAACGAGGAAGCGATTGCAGATGCGGAGAAGGTGTATACGATCGTGTCGGGAAGTACCGTGGATATTACGGTAAAAGGGCCGCAGTCCATTGTTCGGAGCCTGAGTGCATCCAATTTTACTGCAATTGCAGATCTGTCAAAGACCTCGGTTGTAGGCGCTGTGCTGATTGATGTCAAGGCGCCTTCGAAGTATGAGGATAAGCTGACGATTACAACCGGAAAGAGGAATGATGAAGTCTTAATTATTTCCATGGAAGATAAGAAGACGGACGACTTTCGTGTGAATGTCAGAACTGTGGATGAGCCGTCAACCAATTATTATGTAATGCCGGGCTCTGAAGCATCACCGAAGATGGTTTCGGTAACGGGAGCAGCCTCCAAGATTGACGATATCAAAGAAGTTGTCGCGGAGGTTTCGGTTCAGTGGAAGAGCGCTTCCTTTGTGAGGTCGGTGGAGCTGAAAGCCTACAACGCATACGGCTATGAGGTGGAAGGGGTTGAGTTCGATACCGAACAGGTGGAAGTAGCGGTTAATATTGTGCCGACCAAGGAGATTGAAGTTAAGGTAGTACCGGAAGGAAATGCGGCATACGGCTATGCGGTAGCGGAGATCAAGAATGATCCGGAGGTTATTACAATTGCCGGAGAACAGTCTGCCATTGATGAGTACTCCGTATTCCGGCCGGTGTTCAATATATCGGGACAAAGCGGAGATTCGGAGAACCATATTATGGAAGGGGAGATCGATCTGGAGGCGGATTTCGGAGATGAACTCGCCGATAAGGGAATTGTATTCGTAGATACGAATACTAAGGTGTCAGTCAGGGTTACGTTCCAAAAGGAAGCCAGACAGAGACTTTGGCTGACCGCCGGCGATATTGAGATTCGGAATGTTCCCGAGAACCTGGAAGCAACCATTGATCTGGAAGGCAGCTATACCAAGCTTATCGAAGTGATAGGTTATTCCGGTGCGGGCAGTCTGACCGTTGCTGATATAAAGCCCTATATTGATTTATCCGGAGGGGAATATGAACCGGGGATTACATATCAGGAAGAGGTTTACATTGATTCGCCAATCAGCAGTATTACATTAAATGGTTCCTGTGTGGTATCAGTTACATTTTCAGAAAAGATAGAGATGAGAGAGAACGGATCAGAAGGGTAGAGGTTTGAGTTATGGTAAAAGGGTGTGTCAGCATTACGAATGAATGTGGACTTCATCTGCGGCCTGCCGGGTTCTTATGCAAGCTTGCGATGGAATATAAGGCTTCGGTCAGCATGAGAAAGGCGAATGTAACCGTGAATGCGAAGAGCGTTCTTGGCGTATTGGGGGCCTGTGTCAAGTGCGGGGATGAAGTGGAATTCCTTTGCGATGGAGAAGACGAGGAAGAGGCGCTGCAGGCGATATTGGCTGCGGCACAGAATAAGTTTGGAGAATAGCGTGAAAAGTACGCCGATGTATGGCAATGAGTGACTTAATTGGGGGGAGTCGTGGAAAGGATGGCTCCCCTTTTCTTCACATAACAGGAAGTTTCATTCGGAGATTGGAGATTGAGATGCGCAGAGTATTTGAGAATTTTAAAAAGTATCGTTTCCTTTTGGTCGAACTGATCAAAAAGGATATCAAGCTGAAATACCGGAATTCCTATCTGGGACTTTTGTGGACGCTGCTGGAGCCGCTTTTGATGATGCTGGTATTGACGCTGGTGTTTTCCGGAAGTCTGGGAAGAGGGGACAGACTGTACCCGATATATATACTGACGGGCCGACTGCTGTACACGTATTTTTCGACCACGACAAAGTCGGCGCTCAAGTCGATTCGCAGCAACAGCGGAATGATTAAGAAGGTGTATGTTCCGAAATATATGTATCCGGTATCATCGGTTATTTCAGGGTATGTTATCTTTCTGTTATCGCTGATTGTACTGATTGCAGTGGGAGCGGTGCTGAAGGTAAAGCCTACGATCTATATTTTCCAGGCAATCGTGCCGCTGACGTTACTGTTCGTTATGACGCTTGGCGTCAGCCTGATTCTGGCGACATTGGCGGTATTTTTCCGCGATTTGGAATATCTGTGGACCGTTGCACTGATGCTTATCATGTATGCTTCCGCAATCTTTTACCATGTGGAAGATCTGAACAAGCCGCATATTGAGGCGGCACTGAAGCTGAATCCGCTGTACGCGCTGATTCTGAACTTCCGCAACAGTGTACTGTACGGAAAGCCGCTGGACATGGAGGCGGTTGTGATAGCCGCGGTATTCGGTCTGTTGTCTGTTATTGTAGGAGGGTATATGTTCTACAAGAATCAGGATAAGTTTATCCTGCATATTTAGCAAATGGAGGAAGAGACTGTTGGACGAATTGGCTTTAAAAGTGGATCACGTGGGGATTCGCTTTAATTTAAGTGAACAAAAGGTGGATAACCTGAAGGAATATGTCATCAAGCTGCTGAAGCGGGAGCTTCGGTATCACGAGTTCTGGGCGCTTCGGGATGTCAGCTTTGAAGTAAAAAAAGGCGACCGCGTTGGAATTCTTGGTCTGAACGGAGCGGGAAAGAGTACGCTTCTTAAGATTATCGCGGGTGTGCTGAAAGCAAGCGAGGGGTCTGTTACGACCTGGGGCAAGATTGTGCCGCTTTTGGAGCTCGGAGCGGGCTTTGATAAGCAGTATACGGGAGCGGAGAACATCTATCTGTACGGGGCGGTGCTCGGCTATCCGAAGTCCTTTATCAAAGAGCGTTTTGATGAGATTGTGGAATTCTCAGAGCTCGGCGATTTCATTAATGTGCCGTTAAAGAATTATTCGTCCGGTATGAAGGCAAGACTTGGTTTCTCGATTGCAACGATTGTGGAGCCGGAGATACTGATTCTCGATGAGGTGCTTTCTGTCGGCGATGCCAAATTCCGCAAAAAGAGCGAGAAGCGCATCAAGTCCATGTTCGACAAGGGCGTGACGGTGCTGTTCGTATCGCATTCCCTGCAGCAGGTACGCAGTCTGTGCAATCGTGCCATTGTACTTGAGAAGGGAAGACTGGTTGCGGACGGCGGGATTGATGAGGTAACGGAGTTCTACGAGAAAAAGATCGAGAGCTGAGGGATGATGCAGGAGCCGAACGATACGGGAGAGTCAGAACATGGGACAGGGAAAGATAAAGGCGATATCCGCGGCCAGATGGTTCATCAAGCGCGCCGTACTTGCCGTCTATCATATGCTTGCGGCGGTGCTGCCGGTGCGGCGGGATATCATTGTATTTGAGAGCAATCTGGGGCGGAACTATACCGGCAATCCCAGATATATATATGAAGAGATGGTGCAGCAGGGCCTGGATAAGCAATATCGGATATACTACATTTTCGACCGTCCGGAAGAGATTGTTCTCCCAGGATCTGCGGTCAAATTGAAAAATTTCAGACTTCGGTTCTATTATGTGATGGCTGCGGCGGGTATCTGGATTTCCGATACCCGTTTGCCGAATTATATGAAGAAGCGGAAGGAGACCGTATATATCCAGACCTGGCACGGGACTCCGCTTAAGAAGCTGGCGCTCGATATGGAGGAGATCCATATGGAGAAGGAGAACAGTCTGCAGGCGTATAAGGAGGAGTTCCGAAAGAATACGGCGACCTGGGATTATCTGCTTGCCCAGAGTCCGTTCGCAGCTCAGACCTTTCGGAAAGCCTTTGATTTCAAGGGAACGATGCTTATGTGCGGATATCCCCGCAATGACAGGCTGTTTGCATGGAATAATGAGGAACGGATTCGGGAGCTGAAGGAAAAGCACGGAATCCCGCAGGGAAAAAAGGTGATGCTGTATGCGCCGACGTGGCGGGATGACGCGTTCTATGGGAACGGGCAGTACAAATTCGAGACGGAGCTAAATTTTGACGCGATGCAGGAGGCGTTTGGCGGAGAATGGGTCCTTCTTGTGAAATATCACTATCTGGTAGAGGATAAGCTGGACTTCGGACCGTGGAAGGGCTTTGTGTATCCGTTCCGGAAGGAATGCGATATTGCGGAGCTGTATCTGACGGCGGATATTCTGATTACGGATTACTCGTCGGTTATGTTCGATTACAGCATTCTGCGCCGGCCGATGTTCTTTTATACGTATGATTTGGACTATTACCGCGGAATTCTGCGCGGATTTTACTTTGATTTTGAAGAGGAGGCGCCGGGACCGATTGTACAGACGACGGAGGCGCTGATTCAGGCGATTGCCTCTTACCAAGAAGAGGAATGGAAGGAAAAGGCGGAGGCATTCCGTGAAAAATATAATACGGCAGACAACGGAACCGCGTCGGAACAGATAGTGGAGCTGGTAGCGTCCATTTGCTGCGGAAGAGGAAAGAGAGGGGGCAGGCCGGAATGATAGAGGCGTTCAAGCGGGAAGCCAAGCGAAGAGTATTAAGCGGAATTCATGCGGTGCAGGCAAGAACGGAGCGAAAGAGGGTCAATGATATCCTAAAGTTTTATGATCCAGCGGTTATTTCTAATCCGGAGCAGATTGAAAGGCAGGGGCAAATTGGGGCGGAAGGCGACGGTGCGCCCCTTACGATTTGGTTCATCATTACGCGGATGGTACGCTTCCACGGCGGGCAGACCTCCGTGCTGCGGCTGGGAACGGAGCTTGCAAAGCAGGGCTTTGCGGTTGGCTACGCGGTCTATAAGGCGCAGAGCAAGGAAGAGATGGAACTGTGCGCGAGGAGCAATCTGGCCGGATATCAGGGAAAGCTGTATACCAGGCAGGAGCTGGCGGCGGGGAAGCCGGATATCGTGATTGCAACCTCGTGGGATACGGTGTCCTTTGCCAAGCGGCTGCCCGGGTATAAGATGTATTTTGTGCAGGATTACGAGCCGTATTTTTATTCCTTCGGCGAGCTGTTCCTGCTTGCAAAGAAGACCTATGAGCAGGGACTTCATATGGTCAGCCTCGGAAAATGGAACCGGGATATGATTCTGCGGGAATGTAAGCCGGTCTCTCCTGTGGATGTGGTGGATTTCCCCTGTGAGAAGAAGGAATATCCGAGGATAGAGCGCAAGTTTGAAAGCTACCGGACGAAAAAGACGCTGATCTTCGCTGTGTATCTGAAATATTACGGGAAGCGGCTGCCCTGCATTATTCCGCATCTGCTTGAAGAGCTTGCGGAGGAATTCAAAAAGGATGGAGTTGTGCTGGATGTCCGGTATTACGGAGAGGCGAAGAACTTTACAAGTAAGGGAGGACGCAATCTTGGAATGCTGAACAAGCAGGAACTCTATCAGCTTTACGCGGAGGCAGACTTTGGAATGGTGGCGTCCATGAGCAATATTTCCCTGGTGCCGTACGAGATGCTGGCGGCCGGACTTCCGGTTATTGAGTTCGAGGATGGAACCTTTACGGAATTTTTCCCGGAGGACTGTGCGATTCTGACGTCGTTATCCGGAAGGGAGCTGTATCAGAGGCTGAAGGCCGCAATGGCGGATCCGGAAGGAATGAAGCGGCGCCAGGAGCGGGCAAAGGAGCAGCTTGACTTAGTCAGCTGGGAGAAGACAGGAGCGCAGTTCGCAGAGATTATAAGGGGGCGATGTCTGTGAGAGAATTCATAAAAAGGCTTGTGCCGGTACCTCTGATTCGTGCCTATCGCTGGTGCCGGGAGCGATGCGTCAAGTTCTTGTGCGTGCTGTATCGGATTTACCCGATTGATCCGAACCGGATTGTGATCTGCAATGTCTGGGGGTACGGAGATAATGCGAGATATATCACGGATGAGCTGATTCGGCAGGAGGTTCCGTATGAGATTATATTCATCACGAATCATCCGGGCGCCAGCGACGCGCCGAAGGGAGTGAAGGTGCTCAAAAGCAATACCTGTGCGGCAATACGTGCACTGGTGACTGCGAAGCTCTGGGTTGATAATAACCGCAAAGAGCCCTATATTCTGAAGAGAAAAGGGCAGTATTATATTCAGACCTGGCACGGAGGAATCTCGTTAAAGCGGATCGAGGGCGATTGCAGAGAAAAGCTTGGTGAGGCATATATCCGGAACGCTATGCGGGATTCGGCAATGACGGATCTGTATGTGTCGAACAGCCGGTTCTGTACCAATATGTATCGCAGTGCATTCTGGTATCAGGGAGAGATCTTAGAGTGCGGAAGTCCCAGAAATGATTGTCTGCTGCGTCCGGATCCGGAGGCGATCCGGAGGATTCGGGAGCGCATCGGAATCAAAGAAGGCGTGCGCCTTGCAATTTATGCGCCGACTTATCGGGGAGCCGGCTGTAAGGGAAAAGAAGCGGCGAAGGTCTATGGACTTGATACAGCCGGACTGCGTCATGCGCTGTCGGACCGATTTGGCGGGGACTGGGTGGTTCTTGTAAGACTTCACCCTCTTGCGGCGGAGGACAGCCGATATATTCCGTTCGGACCGTCCGTTGTGGATGCAAGCCATTACCGGGACATGTATGAACTGCTGCAGGCAGGAGAGGTACTGATCACGGATTATTCCAACACGATGTTTGAATTCGCCTTAAGCGGGCATCCTGTGTTCCTTTATGCGAGAGATGTCAGAGACTATCAGGCAGAGAGAGGCTTCTATTTTGATTATTACACGCTTCCGTTTGCGTACGCGGCGGACAGTGAAGCGTTATGCGCGAACATCAGAAGGTATGACGAAGCGGAATACCGGAAGACCACAAAGGAATTCTTCCGAACGATGGAGATCTACGAGGACGGATACGGTGCACAAAAGATTGTGGAACGAATCCGGCTGGAGATGGCAAGATAGCAGGAAAGCAGCATGAAAAACGCTCTCAGAACCAGCGGCGACAGCCACATGGTTCTGAGAGCGTTTGAAGTTAATCTGCAGAGCCGCCCTCCGATTCGGCCTGGCCATTCTGGCCGTCTTGGCTATTCTGGCCGTCTTGGCTATTCTGACCGTTTTGGCCATTCTGGCCGTCTTGGCCATTCTGACCGCTGCGGTCATTCTGTCGGCCCTGTCCGGGAGCTCCTCCCTGACCGTTCTTTGTGCCGTCCGCCTCGGGAGTCGGAGTAGGGGTAGGGGCTGCAGTGGGCTGCGGGTTGGCCGCAAGGACAACCTGGAATTCCATCTCGGTAAAGGAACCGTTCTGATAACGCTGCAGTGTTATCGTTACCTCCGTACCGATTCTGAGACTGTTCACCCGTTCCTTCAGCTGATCCATATCGGTTACGGTACTGCCGTTAACCTTGGTAATAATATCCTGAACAAGAATACCGGCGCGGGCTGCGGGACCGTCCTCGGTAACGCCGTATACCAGGACGCCGACCGGCCACTGATACAGTTCTGCCAGCTCCTCGGTTACGTTCTTAATGGTAATGCCAAGATAGCCCTTCTCTTCTTCCGAGAGCACCTCACGATTCATGAATTCATTCAGAATCGGGTAGGCGTTGGAGATCGGAATGGCAAATCCGATTCCCTCGACTTCGTTCGCGGCGTATTTCACGGAATTGATTCCGATTACCTCACCGCGGGTATTAATCAGAGCACCGCCGCTGTTGCCGGGATTAATTGCGGCATCTGTCTGCAGCAGTATCATGGTATTGCTGTCAACGGTTACCTCCCGATCCTTTGCGCTGACATATCCGACGGTGACGGACTGACCGTAGCCAAGCGCGTTGCCGATGGCGATTACCATCTCGCCGACCTTAACATCCTCGGAATCTCCGAGCGCAGCAATCTGAATAACTGTCCTGGTATCGGCGGAAAGGCTGTCCAAGGGAACCGATATAATGGCAAGATCCGCAACGGAATCACGGCCCTTGATTGTCGCAAGTCCCTCGGAACCGTCTACAAAGCCGACCGCAATCTTGGAAGCGTCTTCCACTACGTGATTATTCGTGGCAATTAAGAGCTCGGTATCATTCTGACCGACAATAATTCCGGAACCGCCTCCGCTCGATTCGTTATCGAACTGCTGACCGAAAAAGGAATAGCTCTGTACAAAAGTGCTGGTAATCGTAACAACGGAAGGTTCTACCTGCTCTACGAGCTTGGAAACCAGATCCTCCTGCGTGCTTGTAACCTGTGCAAGAGGAGTTGATGCAAGCGTTGGAATCTCACGGGAAGGTTCCTGATTCGAGAGAACCGGCTTGGCATCCGGATTCAGCCGATAATAAACGTGCTGGAAGCCAACGAAGGAGGCACCGGCAATCAGACCGAATGCAAGAGCACTCGCGGCAATCGATATAACCATGCGGAACCGCTTCTTCTTCGGCTTTGCGGCCGGTTCTTCCGGAATTGCCCCATTACTATAAGAATAATTCCTTGGATAGGGTACGGTATCGTTAGGAGAAGAGCTTTCATTCGCCGCCGCGCTTTCAACAAAAACAAAATTCGGCGTATTCGAATTCGACTCCGGCTCCGTTCCGGCCGGTTCCGGGCTTTCTGTATTCTGCGGCTGCTCGGAGGAAGCAGAGGAATCCGCATTCGTATTCTCGTTATTTCTATTTTCTTTGGATATCTGCTCTGCCCAGAAGCTGTATCCCTGGGAAGGGGTCTGGTCAGACTCAGAAGAATTCCAATTATCAGACATAAAATAATCTCCTTTCTGATTTCAATCTGGTTATAGTGTAGCAAGAGTTTATGTTTTTATTGTGAACAATCGTTAAAAAAAGCGTGTGTTTTAAAATGCTTACAAAATTTTAATAATTTAGATATTGTGGAAACAGATCAAATCATGTATGATAATAGGCAGTAAAGGCCTGCGGATAAAAGAAGCTTAGCAGGCGGGAGCAGCTATAACAATGACAGGCTGACGTTTCCGGAACGGAGAACGGGGAGGAACGGAGGCTTTTTTGGAGGAAGATAGAGTATATGATAAAAGATAATCAGAAGACGTTTAACCAGATGCATATCGTAATAGATGCCATTCTGATCGTCGTGTCTTATATTACGGCGTATCTGCTTCGGTTTGGAGTGCTGACCAATTTTTCGTTTTTCAAGCTGGGGCCGCAGGAGGCGTATTATGGACTGGCAGAGGTTGTGAAATATCTGCTTGTACTGGTGCCGGTCTACCTTATATTATATTCGGAGTGCAATTTGTACAAGCCCAAGCGAGGGGGCGGCCGCAGAAAGGAGCTGTGGAATCTGTTCAAGGCCAATGTCATGGGACTTGCGTTCTTCGCGCTGGCCCTGTACCTGGCAAGAGAGCTGGATCTGTCCCGTAAGTTCCTTCCGGTATTCTTTGTATGCAATATTTTATTTGACTTCTTATTCCGAACCGCAGTGGATGTTGCGCTGAAGGAGGGACGAAAGAGGGGCTTCAATCTAAAGCATGTGCTTGTGGTCGGATACAGCCGGACTGCGGAAGGATATATTACCCGAATTAAGGAGAACCCGCAGTGGGGGTATTATATTCATGGAATTCTGGACGATACGATGGAGCCCGGAACCATGTACAAGAAGATTAAGGTGGTCGGAACAACTGCCGATCTGCCGAGATTTCTCCAGCATAACGACCTGGATGAGATTGTTATTACCTTAAGTATAGAGGAGTATCCGAAGCTTCGCCGAATCGTGAGTATGTGCGAGAAATCGGGCGTGCATACCAAGTTCGTTCCGGATTATAACGATATCGTACCGACCGTACCGACCTTTGAGGATATGGACGGGCTGCCCGTGATCAATATCCGGAATGTCCCGCTGAGCAGCATGTTCAACAAGGTGATCAAGCGGGCTGTGGACATCTTCGGCGCGCTGTGTGCGCTCACGATCTTCGGAATCCCGATGATCATTGTGGCGATTATTATTAAGAAGACCTCGCCGGGGCCGATTATCTTCTCCCAGGTCCGCGTGGGACTGCATAATAAGGAATTCAAGATGTACAAGTTCCGTTCCATGGAGGTGCAGCCGCAGGCAAAAGAACAGAAGGCCTGGACGGTCATGAACGATCCGCGCGTGACAAAGATAGGACGATTTATCCGTAAGACCAGTATTGATGAGCTCCCGCAGCTGATCAATGTCTTGAAGGGAGATATGAGTCTTGTTGGACCGCGTCCGGAGCGCCCGTATTTTGTAGAGAAATTCAAGGAAGAGATTCCCAGATATATGATTAAGCATCAGGTCAGACCCGGAATGACGGGGTGGGCACAGGTGAATGGCTATCGAGGAAATACCTCGATCCGGAGACGAATTGAGCATGATTTGTATTATATTGAGAATTGGACGCTGGGATTTGATTTTAAGATTCTGTTCCTGACGTTCTTCCATGGATTTGTGAATAAGAATGCGTATTAGTATTCTCTTTGTATACGGTAATTTTAGAGCGGGCGGCTTCGATTGCGGGCTGTCTGTAAGAATGGAGGATTTTCATGAAAGGTAACTGGAGAGATAAGCTGGCGCAGTTCATGTCCGGGCGCTATGGGGTGGATGAGCTTTCGAGAGCCTGCCTGACAGCGGCGCTGATTTGTATCGTTCTATCCTTGTTTGTGGCGGGAGGAATTCTGTCGCTGCTGTCGATGATATTGCTGGTTATTTGCTATGTTCGAATGTTTTCCAGAAATCGAACGGCAAGAATGAGAGAGAACCAGAAATATCTGGAGCTTACGGCGCCGGTCCGCAGATGGATGGATCAGCAGAGGCGCGACAGGGTGACAAGAAAGACCCATCATATCTACAAATGTCCCGGCTGCGGACAGAGAATTCGTATCCCGAAGGGAAAGGGAAAGATCTGTGTGACCTGCCCGAAATGCAGGAGGGAATTCACGAAAAAGAGCTGATTTGATAAGAACAGGGAAAGCAGAAAGGAACCAGTAATATGAGTGAGGAGAAAGAGGACAAGACAAATAAGCAAGACAAGGACTATGAAGGCTTTTGTTATATGTGCAGACGTCCGGAAAGCGTAGTCGGAAAGCTGATTAAGCTTCCGCATGATATCAGTGTCTGCCAGGAATGCATGCAGAATGTATTTGACAAATTCAATAATATGCCAAACGGATATATGGATATGATGAATCCGGTCATGTTCCAGTTCCCGATGAACGACATGCCCGAGCAGCCGAAGGTCAAGGCCAAGCCGAAGGCAAAGAAGAAGGAGGACGGGGAAGAACAGGAGAAGCCCTTAACGCTGAAGGACATCCCGGCGCCGCACAAGATTAAAGGCGAACTGGATGAATTCCTGATTGGCCAGGATTATGCGAAAAAGGTGGTATCGGTAGCGGTATACAATCATTATAAGCGCGTTGTGGAGAACGCGATGGACGATATCGAGATTGAAAAGTCCAACATGCTGATGATTGGACCGACCGGAAGCGGTAAGACCTACCTGGTTAAGACCCTGGCAAGGCTTCTGAATGTACCGCTTGCGATTACGGACGCGACCTCCTTAACCGAGGCTGGATACATCGGAGACGATGTGGAAAGCGTCATCTCGAAGCTCCTTGCGGCTGCGGACAACGATGTGGAGAAGGCGGAGCGCGGCATTGTATTCATTGACGAGATTGATAAGATTGCAAAGAAGCGCAATACGAACAGCCGAGATGTCAGCGGAGAATCGGTGCAGCAGGGACTGTTAAAGCTTCTGGAGGGAAGTGACGTTGAGGTTCCGGTCGGGGCGACGAACAAGAACGCGATGGTGCCGATGGTAACGGTCAATACGCGCAACATCCTTTTCATCTGCGGCGGAGCATTTCCGGAGCTTGAGGCAATTATCAAGGCAAGGCTGAACAAAAAGTCTTCCATCGGCTTTGAAGCGGATCTGAAGGATAAATACGACCGCGATCCGAATCTGCTGAAACAGGTCAGCCTGGAGGATTTGAGAGAATTCGGCATGATTCCGGAGTTCCTCGGAAGACTTCCGGTGGTATTTACGCTGGAGGGGCTGACTAAGGAGATGCTGGTTAAGATCTTAAAGGAGCCGAAGAATGCGATCTTAAAGCAGTACCAGAAGCTTCTGGCACTCGATGAGGTGGAACTGCTCTTTGAGGAGGATGCGCTGGAGGCAATCGCGGAGAAGGCGTTAGAGAAAAAGACCGGAGCAAGAGCGCTTCGTGCGATTATCGAGGAATTCATGTTGGATATTATGTACGAGATTCCGAAGGACGATGCAATCGGGCGTGTGACGATTACGAGGGACTACATTGAGCACAAGGGCGGCCCGAGAATTGAGCTGCGCGGGGCACAAGCGGCGCTTCCGGGCTGAAGCAGGGCGGCACTGAAGGGTTAGACGAAAAGCGCAGGAGAAGTGCATTCACGATTCCTTTTGCACGGTATTCGTGCAGAGCGCTCCGGCATGTCGGTTACGGCGAAAAAAGAAAAGGATACAGATAGGCAGGCGGGAAAGGAACAGCAGTACCCGCCTGCTTTTATTTGGAAATTTTGCGGAAAATCTGTTTATATTTGTTATGACTGGATTTCTGCCATAAAATCAGGTATGATAAAAAAAGATAGACCGTGGCCGCAGAGAATGGAAGCGAGGCAGCACAAGTGCGGCCGTCAGCGGAAGATCCCAGGAAATAGCGAGGAAAGGTGCAGGAAAACGAGGGGATAGGAATGGGCGATAACAAGAGAATCTGTAAAATGGCGGATACAATGCTTCCGGCGATTCGAACGCTGTGGATGGAATGCTTTGGAGATGACGAGGCGTATGTGGATTTTTATTTCCGGGAATACCGGGAGGGAAGAACCACGTGGGTGCTGAAGGAAGAAAGAATTGCAGGCATGGTATCCGAGATGACCTGTGAGCTGGTAAGAAAGGGAGCACGCTATCCGCTCCGCTATCAATACGCCGGAGGAGTTGCTCCGGAATTCAGAGGACGCGGTCTGTTCCCGGAGCTGATGCGCCAAAGAAGGGAAGAGGCGGCCGCTCACGATGAAGCAGTCATATTTGAGCCGGGGCCGGGCCTGTTCGAATATTATCGGAGAATGGGGTATCGGGATCTGTTCCCGGTGAAAGAGTATTCCTTTGAGACCGAGGCCGGAAGAACGCTGTCTTTGATGGAGACATCCGGTCTGCGTCGGGCAGAGCCGGAAGACTATCTGCGAGTCAGAGATTCCTTCTTTACGGGGGATGGCTATGTGAAATGGGGCCTTCCCCACATCCGTTACGCAATCGCGGAGTGTGAGCTTGCCGGGGGCGGCGCATATTATACCGGAGGGACCACAGGCGGAGACGGCGGACTTTGGTCCGCACGCCTGCCGCATATTGCGCTGGTCGGAGGCATTATGGATGGTGAATTGCAGGTGAAGGAGGCAATGATTCCGGACGAATCTCTGAAGGAGGAGCTCTCCGAACTGGCCGCCGTGTTCTCGTGCAGCCGGGTGAGCGTAAGGCTTCCGGAATGGAGCAGCCTGCCTGGAATACTCCGGGAATTCGGCGTAGGATACGGTCCTCACACGGAGGGGATGGAGCGGCCGTACCTGAATCTGACTCTTGACTAAGCAAAGCAGAAAGTATAAGATAAGTAAAAAGAAGCTTCCGAGGCGTTAAGGTACGCCGCTTCAGAAGTTTCAGAGCATGCAGGAATGGCGGGTAATTATGGAAGAATTTCAGGCAATTGCGATATATCATCGAGACGGGATCGAGCGGCTGCGCCGGACTTATGGACACAGATTGTCCTCCCATCTGTTCGCGTCACTTTTTATCTGGAAGGAGACGATGAAGCTTTCGGTTCTGCTGCGGGAGGAGCTGTTCGCAGTGCGAATCGGGGAATACCGTGACGAGCGTTATTTTTTTCCGGTCGGAAGCGATGAGGCGAAGGAGAGCTTTCTGAGGGAAGCACGGAAGCGGGGAGGTACAATCCGTCTGTATTATATGAGACAGGAAGATGTGGAGTACATGAGGCAGCATTTTCCGAACGAATTCACCTGTGAGGAGGATCTGGACGCAAGGGAATATCTGTATGACAGGGAAGAACAGACTGCGCTCGCGGGCAGCGAGAATAAATATATCCGGCACAAGCTCCGGCAGTTTGAGAAAAGCGGGAACTGGCAGACAGAGCCGCTTACGAAGGAGAACCTGTTCCGGGCAAGAAAGGTGATTGAACAATGGGGCGATTTTCATAGTGAGGACGGTTCCCATTACGCGGATATGTCGGCTGCGGGGCTTTTGCTCGACTATTTTGAAGAGCTTTCCTGCACCGGGTGCCTGGTGCATGACGGAGAGCGGGATTATTCCGTTGTAATTGGCTCGGATATCAGCGAAGAAATCCACGATATGCATCTTGCCAAATGTGCGGAGCCGATTGTCGGACTGGATTATTATATCAAACAGGAATATTACAGAATGCTTCCGGAACGAATTCGGACGATTAATCTGGAGGAGGACCTTGGAATCGAAGGGCTTCGGACCTATAAGGAGCGTCTGCATCCGTCCGGGTATAATAATATATGGAAAGGAAAGCTCAGCTATGAAAAAGGAGTCGGGTATCAGAGATAATTATTTCGCGGGCCGAATGTTCTATCGGTTCCTGGTTCCTTCCCTGCTGTCGTCGATCGGCCTATCCTTTGGCAATATTATGGACGCGCTGGTTGTCGGCAATCGGATGGGCGAGTCCGGACTTGCGGCAATCAGCCTGGTATGCCCGATATATATGATATTTAACATCTTTGATCTGGGACTCGGAATCGGCGGTTCGATTCATTTTTCAAAGCTGTTAAGCGCGGGCGAGGCCAAAAAAGGAATTCGGCTGTTCAATCAGGTGCTGCATACAACGGCGATTTTAGGGCTGTTCTTTGCGGTATTCGGCAATCTCCTGATGCCGGGAGTTCTGTGGATACTTGGAGCAAGAAAAAGCCACGGGGAGGTCTACGACATGGTGAAGGCCTATGCGCGGGTTCTGTTCTCGTTCGCGCCGTTAATCTTCATCAACCTGTCCCTGTACCATTTTATTCGGTGTGACGACGATCAGACCGGGGCGGCGGTCGGGCTGGTCGTCGGAAATATACTGGATATCGTGCTGAATTACGTATTTGTAATTGTACTGGATTTCGGAGTGGAGGGGGCAATCTGGTCGACGGTGATCGGGCAGATCGCAGCGTTATTCTTTTATCTTCCGCATCTGTTTCAACGATCATACCTATTGCGGGTAAAGAAGGTGAGATGGGAGTGGAGACCGGTCTGGGAATGCTTTCAGACAGGCTTTGCTTCCTCTTCCCAGTACATCTTCCAGTTCTTCTTCCTGATTATCATGAATCATCTGCTCATGAAGATTGGAGGGAAGACCGGAGTTGCGGTATTTGACATTGTGACGAATGTATCGTATATTGCGCTGTCGGTCTATGAGGGAGTCGGGGCGACCCTGCAGCCGCTTGCGGCAACCTTCTTGGGAGAGCAAAACGGGGACGATGTAAGACGGGTGAGGAATATGTCCTTAGGCTGGGGAACCGGGATCGGAATTGGAATGTTGGCAATCCTGTTCCTTACAACGGAAGGAATTCTGAATCTTTTCGGCCTCACCGAACCCTATGCACATGAAATCGGACGGGGGGCGCTTTGGATGTACTATCTGAGCGCGTTCTTCGCTGGCTTCAATGTAATGATTGGATACTATTTTCAGGCGATTGACAAGGAAAAATATGTGCTGCTCATCAATTTCCTGCGGACGTTTGCTATGATTCTGCTGTTTAGCTTTTTGTTCGCGGGGCTGGGATTGCAGTGGTTCTGGTGTGCGTTCCCTGCAGCAGAGGCGGCAACGCTCCTCATATGGATGATTGGGAAGAAAATGGATAAAAAGAAGCCGCTGCTGAAGCTTGCCAGGGATCGGGTGTACCGAAGGACCCTCGGAAATGCCGGAGAAGAGATCGCGGACACCATTGCAGAGATTGAGGAATTTTGCGGGAAGTGGGGAGCGGATTTTCGGCAGAGCTATTACGTGACGCTTACAGTGGAAGAGCTTTGCATGGCAATTATCCAGAATGCGTTCGGCAAGGGGAGAGAGGACTATATCCAGCTGACGCTGATCGCGCAGGAGAACGGAGAATTCACTCTGCATATCCGTGACAGCGCGGTATCCTTCAATCCGTTCAGCATGAAGATGAAAAAGCTTGAGCTCGGGGATGACAATACCGAGGAGGAGATGAAATCCGTCGGAATTCTGATCGTAGTAAAGAATGCGAAAGAATTCTTCTACCGCAGATATCAGGGCTTTAATACACTTACGGTAAAAGTATAAAGGAGGAGAATCGGAATGGGCAAACTGAAAATGTCGCTTCGAAAAAAGACGGTAATTGCAATTACACTAATTTCCGCGCTGCTTGCAACGGTTGCGATCGTATTGAGTTACCGAATCTACTGTGATACGATGGATGACCACTATAAAAAGCTTGCGTCCAACGTGGCAAAGACGGCGGCTTCCCAGATGAATGGAGACGTTCTCGGCAATTATCTGGTCACGATGGAGACGGACGAGGAATATGATCGAATGTATGATATTCTGATGGACATCAAGGAGAACAATGATGTCGAATGGCTGTATATCCAGAAGCTGGATCTGGAGGCAATGACAGGCACCTATATCATTGATGCGGATGTGGCGGAGACGGCATGCCCGCTCGGAGAGACCGGACCCATCGCGGAGACCGCGATCCCGTATCTGGATACACTGGAAGAAGGCATCCCTCCCTTTATCACAGATACCGAGGACTTCGGCTGGATCTGTACCTCCTGTGAGCCCATATTCGACTCGAACGGAGACGTCGCGGCGATTGCATGCGTAGACATCTCCATGAACGAGGTAATGGAGGATCGCCACGATTTTCTGATGGTAATGGGAATTGCGATCACGATAACCGCGCTCCTTGCGATTCTGGCGCTTGCAGCCTTAATCAGCGTCTCCATCGTCAATCCAATTAACCGCCTTGCCAAGGCGACCGGCAGCTTCATACAGGACAAAGAAAAAGCGAGTACCGCGATATCCGAGCTGAACATTCATACCGGAGACGAGATTGAGAACCTCTCGCATTCCGTCAAACGGATGGAGCGGGATATCAACGAATACATCGACAATCTGACCCGGATTACAGCGGAGAAAGAGAGAATCAGCGCAGAGCTGAATGTAGCGACCCAGATACAGGCAAGTATCCTCCCTTCGATCTTCCCACCATTTCCGGATCACGAAGAATTCAGTATCTATGCGGTTATGAACCCGGCAAAGGAAGTCGGCGGAGACTTCTATGACTTCTTCCTGACAAAGCAGGGAAAGCTTGCGGTCGTTGTTGCAGATGTATCGGGCAAAGGCGTACCGGCGGCCTTATTCATGGTCATCGCAAAGACGCTGATCAAGAATCATGCACAGAGCGGAGAATCTCCGGCGGAGGTATTTGAGAACGTTAACCGCCAGCTGTGCGAGAATAATGATGCAGGTATGTTCGTAACGTCATGGCTTGGAATCCTGGACCTTGATACCTTCGAGATGACCTTTGCGAACGCAGGTCATAACCCGCCCGTGCGGAAGAAAAAAGGCGAGACATTCGATTACATCAAGACCCGCCCCGACTTCATCTTAGCCGGAATGGACGGAGTACGCTACCATAACCAGCAGCTCTCGCTGGCGAAAGGAGACATCCTTTATATCTATTCAGACGGCGTGACCGAAGCAACGGATATCCACGAGGAGATGTACGGAACAGAAAGGCTGAAAGCGGTTCTGGAGCAATCCGCAGAGCAGCCATTAGATACTATGCTCAAAACGGTAAGAGACGATATCGACACATTTGGAAAAGGCGCGCCTCAGTTCGATGATATCACAATGTTAGGACTGCGCCTGAAATAAAGGCATCAAACGCAAACGAAGCTCGGAACAAACAGGAACCTTCACCGGGCAGCAGCAATACAAAAAAAGGAGGAACCACCATGCAGATTGAAACAGAACGGCTTATCCTGCGCCCCTGGCAAGACGAGGATGCCGGAGACCTACGCCGTTATCCTAAAAGAAACCGGCCGTGCGGTCGGAAGCGTCGGAATTATGATAGGCGAGCAGGAAAGAGCGCCTATGAGCGAAACCGAAGCCGAACTCGGCTGCTGGATCGGTGTCCCCTACTGGGGGCAGGGCCTAATCCCGGAAGCGCTGGAAGCTCTCTTACACCGGTGCTTTACCGAGCTGAACTGCACCGCAGTCTGGTACGGCTATTTTGACGGCAACACCAAGTCCAATCGCGTTCAGGAGAAATGCGGCTTTTATCCCCATCATACCGAGTACGAAAAAGAGTGGATGGGCGAAAAAAAGATCGAACACTTCAGCCGCCAAACCAAAGCGGAATGGGAGGCCCGCAAGCTCGCAATATAGGAGCCGTTTCGATGTTCCTGTGTTACGTTCCCAGGGAAGCCGTCAGAGATTTTGAGCCTTTCGGGAGCCGAACCATCACTTTTTCTTCCAAAGACTGGGCATGAACAGCATAATAATCGGAAAAATCTCCAACCTTCCAATCAGCATATCCAATGACAGCACCAGCTTTGAGAACGGTGTAAAAATCGAAAAATTATTCACCGGACCAATCAGCCCCAATCCAGGGCCGACATTATTAATGCATGTCACCACTGCGGTCAGGGTTGTCTCAAAATCCAGCTCGTCCACGGAAATCAGCAGGAAGGAGATGAAGGTAATCACCATATACACCATGAAATAACTGGAAACCCCGTGCAGCACCTGGCCGTCCACCGATTTGCCGTTCAGGCGGATAGTCGTAACACTTCTTGGGTGAAGCATATGCCGGATCTCCTTGGCAATGCTCTTCAGAATCAGAATCAGGCGCGACGTCTTCAGTCCGCCGCCCGTCGAACCGGCACAGGCACCAAGGAAGGTCAGGACAAAGATAATGCTCTTTGACAGCTCCGGCCACAGATTATAATCCGTTGTGGCGAAGCCGGTTGTCGTAATAATGGAAGCAACCTGGAAGGAAGCGTAGCGGAAACTAACTCCTACGCTTTGATATTCCGGGAAAATATCAAAGGTAATGATCGCAATCGAGACCGCAATAATACCCAGATACCAGTGCAGCTCCTCATTCTTAAAGGCAAGGGAAGCCTTGCGGATCAAGATATAATAAAACAGATTGAAGTTAATACCGAAGAGAATCATGAACACGGTAATAACTCCTTCAATATAAGCGCTGTTATAATAGGCAACGCTGGAATTCCTGTTGCTGAAGCCGCCGGTACCGGCAGTTGAGAACGCATGAATCAGGCTGTCGAAGAGGGACATTCCTCCGAACAGAAGGAAGATTACTTCGATGATGGTCAGCACGATGTAGATTCCATAGAGAATCATTGCGGTCGACTTGGTTCTGGGTACCAGCTTTCCAACCGTAGGTCCGGGAACCTCTGCGCGCATCAGGTGCATGGAACGGCCCTCCGCAAGCGGAACAATAGCCAGCACAAATACGAGAACGCCCATTCCGCCGATCCAGTGTGTAAAGCTTCTCCAGAACAGCATTCCGTTCGGAAGTGCCTCGATATCCGTAAGAAGCGTGGAGCCGGTCGTTGTGAAGCCGGATACTGTCTCGAAGAATGCGTCAACAAAATTCGGGATACTTCTGCTGAATACAAACGGAAGCGCTCCGAAGACGGATAACAAAATCCATGCCAGAGCGACAATTACAAAGCCCTCTCTGGCATAAATAACAGTATTCTTTGGTTTTTTAAAGCTTGCGGCTGTGCCGAGCACAAGCAGCAGAGCAATGGTTATCACAAAGGAGAGGAAGGATGACTCACGATACAATAGGGCCACAACGAGAGGGAGGCACATCAGTGCGGCCTCTACCTTCATGATATAACCGAGGATGTAAAGAATCATTTTGTGGTTCATATGCGGCGTGTCCTTTCCTACTGCTTAATAATATCCTTCAAATCCTGAAGATACGGAATTGTTGTTACAACAATCACACTGTCTCCATACTCGAACGTTGTATTACCGTCCGGGATAATAACCTTATTATTCCGGATGATGCAGGCTACCAGAAGATTGTCTTTGGTGGGAAGTTCCTTTAACGGAACCCCGACCAGATCCGTCTTTTCTGTGATTCCGAATTCCAGCGCCTCTACCTGATTGTTGATAATGCGGTGAAGGGTGCGGACTCCGTTTCCGACCGAATTCTGGACAGAACGCGTGTAGCGAACGATCTGATTCGACGTAATCAGAAGAGGAGATACGATAGTTCCGAGAATCGAATCGTCCAGGAGCTTAATGAGACTGGTACGGTTAATCTTGGTTACAACCTTACGGACTCCTTTGGAAGAAGCATACATGGACAGGATGATATTCTCCTCGTCAATGCCGGTCAGCGATACGAATGCATCCATATTATCGATTCCTTCCTCACGCAGAATCTCATGATTGGTGCCGTCATCGTTCAGAACGGACACCTTCGGAAGATCCTCGGAGAGACGGCGGCATTTCTCCGCGTTCTGTTCGATGAGCTTGACCGACATTCCTGCGTCGGACAGCATCTTGCACAGATAATGTCCGATTCGCCCGCCTCCGACTACCATGACGCTGCGGATCTTGTCCTGATACATGCCGAGCGCCCTTAAGAAGGAAGAGATTGCCGAAGGAGAAGCTGTAATATTGATCTTATCCCCTGCCATGATAGTAAAATCACCGCTTGGAATAATGATCTCGTCGCCGCGCTGAACGGCGCAGACCAGAACCTTAACCTGATATTTCCGGTAGAGGCCGGACAGCTTCTGCCCGTTGAGCTTACTCTTTTCGTCAACCTTAATCTCAATCAGCTCCGCGCGGCCTCTTGCAAAGGTCTCAAGATGATCCGCGGCGGGAAAGCGCAGATTCTGCGAAATCACCGAAGCAGCCATGAATTCCGGATTCAATACCATACTGATACCGAAGTGCTGTCTCATGAACGCAATCTGCTCCGTATATTCCGGATTGCGCACGCGGGCAGCGGTGTGCTTGGCCCCGAGCTTGCGGGCCATCATGCAGCTGAGAAGATTCAGCTCGTCACTTGCGGTAACGGAAATAAATAAATCGCACTTATCAACGTCAGCTTCTTTCTGAATCTGAATCGTCGCTCCGTTGCCGGCCACACCGGTAATGTCCAGAAGATTCATGGAATTCTCCACAAGCTGTGCGTTCTTTTCGATGATAACGACATCGTGGCCTTCGCCCGAAAGCTGTTTGGCCAGGGTATTCCCCAACTTTCCGTCACCAACAATTACAATTTTCATAGCAGCCTCCATTCTGTCGGCATTCTGCGAATCTGTGTCTGCGGAACACAATTCGCTGTGTGAGAAAGGCATATTCTTCTCACACGATCATGCCATTTCGATGCGGGAAACCATGCTGTAACCGCATCGTTTGCGATAAAGTAAAAATTAATGATGTAAAAGCCTTGCAAGCACAAGCTCATACAGCTCTGAGCTGGCTTCCTTCCAGTTGCGGCAGATTAACTCCGCCTCTTCCCTGGAAGGGACTGCGAGATTGATTTCAAAAATAGAGCTTCCGCGTTCAATCACCCGGAGCCTTGTAACGAATTCATCCTTTTTTCCTTCAAAGAATTCCGAAGGAACCGAGACCTCTTCGCGCAGATTCAGCTCTTTTTCCAGCAGGTATTCGTCAATTTCCGCGCGAATAGCGGGGGAAATCGTGTTGGAAAAAAAAGAAAGAGTTTCTTTTCCGGAATCCGTTATCTTGTACAAAGAATCGCTGCGCACGGTGTCCATACGAACATAGCCATCCTCAACCAGGTCGGCCAGAGACTGCTGGATATTGAAATAGCTCGCGTACTCCTTGTCTAAAATCAGATCCGTCAGCTGGCTGTTGGTCAGCGGAAAATTTACATTATTCAAGATATACAGGATAATCAGCTTGTTCAGCATAAGCGATTCCGGCTGCATAAAAAACCTCCATTTCTACCCGTTAGAGGAACGATTACGGGCATACAACGATTGTTACAAAAAAAGAACCTGGCAAAGCCTGCGGTCTAATCAAGGCCGCTGATACGGACACCTTCCAGATAGATTCCCTGACGGGTATCCCGAACTTTCAGCTGATGTCCAATCTCATTCAGAACCGCGCGCTTGTTCCGGCTCCACAGCGGCGCAATCAGAGAATCGGCCGGACCGTCGCCGGTGAGGCGGTGAATGACAATATCGGGTCTGAGATGCTCCAGACAGCAGATGACCGCATTCACATAAGCATCCATACAAAGAAGAGCGAACCGTCCGTCATCCAGGCGGATGCTTTCTTCATACATCGCGGCGAGCCCTGTGCCTTTCAGAACGTGCAGAAGCTGAAGCTTGACACCGGATACCGGAAGTCCTGACAGATAATCCGCGCCTGCGAGCATGTCGGGAAGCGTCTCTCCGGGAAGTCCGAGAATCAGATGGGCGATAACCGGGATGGACCGTTCGTTAAGCTTTTGTATACGTTCCGTAAAGCAGGAAAGCGGATAACCACGGTTAATGAGAACCGCGGTATCATCCCGTACCGTCTGAAGGCCGAGTTCAATCCAGACTGGCTTGATCCGGTTCAGCCGCGAGAGCAGCGCAAGTACCTCATCCGGAAGGCAGTCGGGCCGTGTGGCGACGGACAGCACAGCAACGGAAGGATCCGCGATTGCTTCGCGAAAAATGCGCTCTAAGTAGTCCGTTGGGGCGTACGTGTTGGTATAAGCCTGAAAATAAGCGATATAACGTCCGGAAGGATACTTTCGGGCGATTCGTTCTTTGGCCTGGGCGAGCTGTTCCGGTATCGAGAGAAGAGGAGAGGCAGCAAAATCACCGCTTCCTCCTTCGCTGCAGAAGAGACAGCCGGAATGAGAAAGCGTACCGTCACGGTTCGGACAGGTCATTCCGCCGTTCAGCGCAAGCTTATACAGCGGTTCGCCATAGGTCTCTTTTAAATATCGGGACAGCGAGCGATATCGTTCCATCAGCAGACACGCATCCTTTCCGCGCAGCCCGCCGATTCCTGTGTTCGTGTCCGGAACACATCGGATGTCAGTTCGTATTCGTCCCGTCTCATATTCAGTCCCCTCCCGTAATGAAAAGCTTGTAAGAACATCATAGCACTTAAAAATTAGAAAGACAAGAGAAAGATCTTTTCTTTCTGAAAGAAAAGGTGTATAATAGGATCAGATCGGGATGGGATGCATTTCAGGCATCTTAAAAGCACTTCACGAATGATCGTGCGGTATATCTGTTATCCAGTCTTTATTATCCGGTATAACAATCCTTAAGTCAGGCAAACAGAGCAGGAATGGATCGAATCAAGTAAAGGAGTATAGGAGCACAATATGGCAGTTGAATATGAGAAAATGTCTCTGGTGCAGTTAAAGGAGCTTGCCAGGGAGATGGGTCTGAAAAAGACAACTCAGCTTAGAAAGAATGAACTAATCGAATTATTGCAGCAGAATGGAACGCAGGGCGGAGCATTAGTCGGAGCAGCGGATGAGAAAGAAGCGGCGGAGGAAGAGAAGAAGCCGGAAGAACAGAAGCTGGATAAGCAGGAAGCCCAGGCAGACCCGATAATCCAGGAAGCGGCGGAGAATTCCGGGAAAGAGAACAGGGGAAAGCCGCAGATCGAGAGGCCGAGAAGAGGAAGGCCGAGAAAGAAAGTCATGACAGAGTCGGAAGAGAATGGGGAGAAAGAGACGGATATATCCGGGAAGGATTCTGCAGACGCAGCGGAGCCGGAGACGTATGAAGAGCCGGCAAAAGAGAATACGGTGCAGGTATTTGACGGGGAACCCGAAGAAGAGCAGAAAAAGGAGACGGCAGAGAATGCCGAAAGCGCTGGCGAAGGCGGAGAGCAGGAAAGCAAAGCGGAAGAGAAGCCGGTGGACAAATCTTCCCAGAAGTCGGATGACAGAACGCAGGAAGAGCGGCCGGCAAGAACGGAACGCCCCGATTATCAAAGCAGAAGAAGTGAGTATGCTCACAACAGAGAATATAGACAGGGATATCGTCAGGATTATAACAGATCGGAATACAGCCGTCAGGACAATAATCGCCAGGAATACAGCAGGCCGGATTACAAACGCCAGGATTATAACAGATCGGAATACAGCCGTCAGGATAATAACCGCCAGGAGTACAGCAGATCGGATAACAATCGCCAGGATAATAATCGCCAGGATAACAATCGCCAGGAGTATAGCAGATCGGATTATAACCGTCAGGATAATAACCGCCAGGAGTACAATAGAACAGATTACAGCCGTCCGGATAATAATCGTCAGGATTATGGCAGATCGGACTACAGCCGTCCGGATAATAACCGTCAGGACAATAGTCGTCCGGACAATAATCGCCAGGATAATAACCGTCAGGACTATAACCGCCAGGACTATAACAGAACAGATTACAATCGTCAGGACAGCAGCCGTCAGGAGTACGGCCGGGCAGATAATACCAGGACGGATAACAGCCGTCAGGAGAATCGCACGGATGGCAGCCGTACGGACTATATCAGACCGGAGGGAACGCCGGACTATAAAAAGCCGGAGGATCGCCTTGCCGAGAGCAAGGGAGGAGTTCCGACCGAGATGGCGGAGCTGGACAGCGGCGAGACCAAGGAGGGCATCCTGGAGGTAATGGCGGACGGATACGGATTCATCCGCTGTGATAATTATCTGCCGGGAGAGAACGACGTGTATGTATCGCCTGCGCAGATTCGCAGATTCAATCTTAAGACAGGCGATATCATCGTTGGTAATACCAGAATCCGCAGCCAGAACGAGAAGTTCAGCGCGCTTTTATATGTTAAAAGCGTGAATGGCTTCCACCCGTCCGAGGCGCAGAAGAGAAAGAAGTTCGAGGATTTGACTCCGGTATTTCCGAAGGAGCGAATCTACATGGAGACTCCGGACTGTAGCATTACCATGCGGATGATTGATATCTTCTCCCCGATTGGAAAGGGGCAGAGAGGTATGATCGTATCCCAGCCCAAGGCCGGTAAGACAACGATATTAAAGCAGATCGCCGGCTCAATTACAAAGAACTACCCGGATATGAACCTGATTATATTGTTAATTGATGAGCGTCCCGAGGAAGTTACCGATATTAAGGAATCCATCGAGGGAGAGAACGTAGAAGTAATCTATTCTACCTTTGATGAACTGCCCGAGAACCATAAGCGGGTGTCGGAGATGGTAATTGAGCGCGCAAAGCGTCTGGTGGAGCACAAGAAGGATGTCGTGATTCTGCTTGACAGTATTACGAGACTTGCACGCGCATATAACCTGACGATCCAGCCGAGCGGAAGGACCCTTTCCGACGGTCTTGATCCGGCGGCCCTTTATATGCCGAAGCGGTTCTTCGGTGCGGCAAGAAATATGCGGGAAGGCGGAAGCCTTACGGTGCTTGCAACCGCTCTGGTGGACACCGGAAGCCGAATGGACGATGTTGTATTCGAGGAATTCAAGGGAACGGGCAACATGGAGATCGTTCTGGACAGAAGCCTGTCTGAGAAGAGAATCTTTCCGGCGATCGACCTGCTGAAATCCAGCACAAGAAGGGACGACCTTCTGCTGGAGCCGGTCTTCTTTGAGAGCGCCAATGTGATGCGCAGGTGGCTGAGCGGCCAGCGGCCGGAGGAAGCGCTTGAGCACATCATTAATATATTTACGAAGACAAAGAACAATAATGAATTCATCAAGGTGCTGATTAAATCAAAAATGCCGGAAAAATTAATTTAGGTATTGCAAATCGAATTCACCTGTGCTATAATAAAAAAGCTGTTTTATGGACACAGGAGAAATGTATGGTAAAGAAACAGTGTCTTCGGACTATCCGGGGCATAAGCAATAGAATTTATTAAAGAGGTGAATGAGATGAAAGAGGGAATCCATCCTAAGTATTATCAGGCAAAGGTTGTATGCAACTGCGGTAACGAGTTCGTAACGGGATCGACGAAGTCCGATATCCACGTTGAAGTTTGCTCCAAGTGCCATTCTTTTTATACCGGTCAGCAGAAGGCTGCTGCAGCTCGTGGCGCTATTGATAAGTTCAACCGTAAGTATGGCTTAGGTCAGAACTAATATTGCCTTATATACAACATATATGCGTTAAAAATCAGGTTGAGGTTATGTGCTAATCTCAACCTATTTTTAAATTCGCAGGCGAATCGGAAAAATCAGCGATTTTTCGAATGGAAGGAATGGAGGGTTTAAGATGAAGTCTTCGGGTATTGGAGGTCAGGCGGTTATTGAGGGCGTTATGATGAAGAATCAGAACCAGTATGCCGTGGCGGTGCGTACGCCTGATCAGAAGATTGAGGTAAAATTAGATACTTACACGAGCTTTTCTGAAAAGGTAAAGCTGTTCAAGCTTCCGGTCTTCAGAGGAGTTCTTTCGTTCATAGAGTCGCTTGTTCTCGGAATGAAGACCCTGACGTATTCGGCGGGATTTTATGAAGAGGAAGAAGAAAAGGCGAAGACTCAGGAGGAGAAGGCAAAGCAGGAGAAGAAGGATAACGTTATGATGGGGGCGACCGTGGTATTTGCGGTAGTGCTTGCGATTGGAATATTTATTGTGCTTCCATTCCTGATTTCGGGACTGTTCGGAAAGCTGATTACCTCCCAGATTCTGCTGCGCGTTGTAGAGGGTGTGATTCGAATCCTCCTGTTCTTTGGATATATTCTTTTGATCTCTCAGATGAAGGATATCAAAAGGGTGTTCATGTATCATGGTGCGGAGCATAAGACGATTAACTGTATTGAGCACGGACTGGATCTTACCGTAGCGAATGTCAGAAAGTCCTCGAAGGAGCACAGACGGTGCGGCACGAGCTTTATGCTGATCGTTATGGTGGTAAGCGCGGTATTTTTTGTGTTCATTAATACGGAGATTCTATGGCTTAGAATCCTGCTCAGAATCCTGCTGATTCCGGTAATCGCGGGGGTTTCATATGAATTTATCCGCCTTGCGGGAAGAAGTGATTCGAAGCTTGTCGCGGTTTTAAGTAAGCCGGGGCTGTGGATGCAGGGGCTTACGACAAGGGAACCGGACGATGAGATGATTGAGGTTGCAATCGCGTCTGTTGAGGCTGTATTTGACTGGAGACAGTATCTGGCGGACAACGGCGTGAAGAAATATGCGAAAAAGTTCGGAAAGTCGGATAAGACCGGAGCTTCCGGAAAGAGCGCGAGCACCGGAAAGCCGGATAGGAGGAGAATTCCGGAACGTCTGCGAACGCCGCAAAGACGGATAGGTATGGCAGGAATGGTAAGAACAGTAAGAACGGAAAGAATGCAGGGGCCGGAGCTGTCCGGAACGGACGAGAAGATGCGGAGGTAAAAGAGACGGCGCTAAAAGAGACGGCGGCAAAGGCTGCGGCTGTGGTGGAAGAGTCTGCAAAAGCCATGTCGAAGGAGACTGCCGTATCCGAGCAGGAGCTGCAGGAAGCAGCGGCAAGAGAGCGCCGGGAGCAGCAGAAGGCTAAGGTCAGAATGCGTCCTGTCTCCATGATAGATGAGGATGAGGAAGAAGAGGATGAGATCCTTCGTGCACTTGACCGTTATTTTGATGATACACAGGGAGATTCGAAGGGATGACCTGTCAGACTGCGTTAAAGGAAGGAAAAGAGAGGCTGCTTTCCGCAGGAATTGAGGAAGCGGCCTTGGATGCCTGGTATCTGCTTTCGGCTGCGTCAGGAATCAGCAGAGCCGAGTATTTTACAGAGCCGCAAAGGGAGCTCAAAGAAGAAGCAGCCCTTCAATATCTGGAAGGAATTGCAAAAAGGGAGCGCCATGTTCCGCTGCAATATATTCTTGGAACACAGGAGTTCATGGGACTGGAATTCGAGGTGTCTGAAGCAGTGCTGATTCCGAGACAGGATACGGAGATTCTGGTGTGCGAGGCGATGAAGGCGGCAAAGGGAGCGTCGGTGTTGGATGTATGCACCGGTTCGGGCTGTATCATTATCAGCCTTGCTAAGCTTGCGGGAGCGGCGAAAGCGGCGGCCTGCGATCTGTCAAAAGAAGCGCTTTTAATTGCGGAGCGGAATGCAAAGCGGCTGGGCGTGGAGGTGGAGTTCCTGCAGGGGGACCTGTTTGAACCGGTTGCGGAACGGTACGATGTGATTGTCTCGAATCCGCCTTATATTGCCTCTGCGGAGTTGGAAGAATTGATGCCGGAGGTTCGGGATTACGAGCCGAGACTTGCTCTGGATGGAAGCGGAGACGGACTGGTATTCTATCGCAGAATAGCAGCCGAGGCAGGTAAATACCTGAATCCGGGCGGGCAGCTGTTCCTGGAGATTGGATGTGAGCAGGCGGAGGCGGTGTCCGGGTTCTTAAGAGAGAACGGGTATGGGGACATCCGAGTGGTAAAGGATTACGCGGGACTTGACCGCGTGGTCTGCGCGAGGCTGGCATGACCGGGCAGGATACCGATAGAATCAATCAAAAGATTGTGCAAAGAATAGAGTGTGACGGCCGGACGTTTGGTATAATAGCAGAAGGAAGAAGCGGACGGCAGGAATGGAGGATGCAAAAGGATGTTTGATAAATTAGAGGATTTACTGATTCGCTATCAGGAGATTCAGGATGAACTGAATAATTCTTCGGTGATTAACGATCAGGATCGGTTCCGCAAGCTGATGAAGGAACAGGCGGATCTGGGTCCGATCACGGAGAAATATCAGGAATATAAGGATACCAAGGCAGCGATCGAGGACAGTCTCGCGATTCTGGACGAGGAGAGCGATGAAGAGATGAGAGAGCTTGCCAAGGAAGAACTGGCGGAGTGCAGAGAGCGCCTGACAGGTATCGAGTCGGAGCTTAAGATTTTACTGCTTCCGAAGGACCCGAATGATGAGAAGAACGTAATCGTTGAGATCCGCGGCGGCGCGGGCGGAGACGAGGCAGCACTTTTTGCAGCCGAGTTATTCCGCATGTATTCCAAATACGCGGAGTCGAACCGCTGGAAGATCGATATGATGAACCTGAACGAGAACGGTCTGGGCGGTTTCAAGGAAGCGATCTTCATGATCGAGGGACGCGGCGCGTATTCGAAGCTGAAGTACGAGAGCGGCGTTCACAGAGTTCAGAGAATTCCGGTAACGGAGTCCGGCGGGCGTATTCATACCTCTACCGCGACCGTTGCAATCATGCCCGAGGCAGAAGAGGTGGATGTTCAGCTGGATATGAACGATTGTAAATTTGATGTGTTCCGTGCGTCTGGTAACGGCGGACAGTGCGTTAATACGACGGACTCCGCGGTTCGTCTGACCCACATCCCGACCGGAATTGTAATCTCCTGTCAGGATGAGAAGTCCCAGTTAAAGAACCGTGATAAGGCATTAAAGGTTCTGCGTTCCCGATTGTATGAACTGGAACTTGAGAAGGCGCATGATGCGGAGGCAGCGGCGAGAAAGAGCCAGGTTGGAACCGGAGATCGTTCGGAGAAGATCAGAACCTATAATTTCCCGCAGGGCCGTGTTACTGATCATCGAATCAAGCTGACCACGCACAGACTGGATGAGGTGCTGAACGGAGATCTGACGGAGATTATTGACAGCCTGATTGCGGCCGATCAGGCGGCAAAGCTGGCCAATATGAACGAGAGTGAATAAGCGGACGAGGAAATCCGCCAGAATACCTGTGAGAGATCCCTGGGTGCGCTGGCGGATTCCGTTATCTCTGACGCTTGGAGGAATGTTCTGTAATCCGGAAGGGAGGTTATGAAGCATTACTTATGTTTCAGAGAAGGATAATTAAGTTTTCCACAACACGAATGATTGTAATCGGTTTCCTTGCAGGAATCCTGATCGGTGCGTTTTTGCTGGCGCTTCCCATATCCTCCAGAACGCATACGGTGACGCCGTTCGCAGATTCCCTGTTCACGGCGACAACCTCCATCTGCGTGACAGGACTTACGACCGTGAACACGATGGAACACTGGAGCCTGTTCGGGCAGATAGTGATTTTGATATTAATTCAGTTCGGAGGGCTTGGAGTCGTCACCTTTACGACCACCATATTTCTTATACTCGGGCGCAGAATTACGCTGTCGGAGCGCCTGGTTATTCAGGATGCTTACAATCTGGATACCCTGAAAGGCCTGGTGAAGCTGACGATTCGGATTATGAAAGGCACCTTCCTGGTGGAAGGGATCGGAGCGCTGCTCTACTGCATCCGTCTCATTCCGCAGTATGGTGCGTCCGGCATCTGGAAGTCCGTCTTCCTATCCGTCTCGGCATTCTGTAACGCGGGTATGGATATTATGACACTCGACAGCCTGACTTCCTATCGGGGCGATGTCCTGATGAATATGACCACAATGCTGTTGATTATAATTGGAGGAATCGGTTTCCCGGTATGGTGGAATACAGTAGAAGTAATAAAAGCGATTGGCAGGAAAGAGATAAAGCCCGGGCGTTTCTGGATGAGGGTTACCCTCCACAGCAAGCTGGTAATCACGACAACGCTGGTCTTGATTTTGGGCGGTGCCATCCTGATATTCGCGTTGGAATATCGGAATCCGGCCACGATCGGGGAGCTGCCGATGAAGGAAAAGGTTCTGGCAGCCCTCTTTCAGTCCGTTACGACGAGAACAGCGGGATTCTTTACGATTCCGCAGGATGAACTGACACCCGCGGGCGCGTTCCTGTCCCTGATCCTGATGTTTATCGGCGGCTCACCCTCCGGCACCGCGGGCGGCGTTAAGACCGTCACTGTTGTAATGCTTTTGCTGTCAGCGCTCTCCATTGCAAAGGGGCGCAATGACGTGGAAGTATTTGACCGGAGAATCTCCGAAAAATATGTCAGAAAGGGACTTGCAGTTGTGCTGTTCAGCCTTTCGGCGCTGTTCCTTTCGGCGATGGCGCTTTCGATTGCGGAACAGGCGGATTTCCTGGATACGTTATACGAATGTACATCTGCAATTGCGACAGTCGGCCTTTCGAGAAATATGACGCCCGGTTTGTCAACAGCGGGGAAATACATTATTATGATAACGATGTATCTTGGGCGCGTCGGCCCGATTACGATGGCACTTGCGTTCAACGCGAAGAGGCTTCGCGGAACCCGGACGCTGCCGGATGGAAAGATTATCGTCGGATAAAAAAGTGGGGAGGAGTCCCACGGATTGGAATCCTTTGACAGCTCAGCCTGTACATGCTATCGGAAGCCTGAATTCACGGGCTGTGAGAGAACGGGAGGTTTAAGAATATGGCGAAAAAAGAATTTGTGGTATTTGGACTGGGACGGTTTGGTACGAGTGTTGCAAGGACGCTGGCCGAAAGCGGCTGTGAGGTTCTGGTTGTGGATGACAATGAGGATAAGATTCATGAGATTGCCGATTACGTGACACATGCGGTCTGCGCGAATGTAACGGACGTGGATTCCCTTGAGTCGCTTGGAATCAGTAACTTCGACGGCGCGATTGTGGCAATCGGTCAGAATCTGGAGGCGAGCGTTATGGTCACCATTCTGGCCAAGGAGGCCGGAATTCCCTACGTACTCGCAAAGGCGCAGAATGATCTGCATGCAAAGGTATTAAAGAAGGTCGGAGCGGATATGGTTGTATTTCCGGAGAAGGAGACCGGTATCCGTATTGCAAATAATATTCTGATGGGGAATTTCTTCGACGCGGTTGAATTATCGTCGACCTTCAGCATGATGGAGCTGGACGCGCTGCAGGAGTGGGCGGGACACAGCCTGCGTGAGCTGAATCTGCGTGCGAAGAACAAGATTAACGTAATCGGAATCAAGAGAGGCGGTAAGCTGAATATCAATCCGGATGCTGATATGCCGCTTGAAAAGGACGATATTCTGATTGTAATCGGCAAGAATGAGATTTTGAACAAGCTGAAGAATCAGTAAGCAAAGGAGTACGCAAGAATGATAAGCAGCACCTCGAACGCACAGGTAAAGAATATAGAAAAGCTGATGAAAAGCAGCAGAGAACGAACCGAGCAGGGACTCTATGTATGCGAAGGAATCAAGATGTTCTTAGAGGTTATGGAACGCCCCGGAGCGCTGGTGAAGGCGTATTTTGCGGAGAGCTTTTTGAGCGATCAGGTTTATCGGGAAAGAATCGAGGAGAGACTCACAGTTCCCTATGAGGTACTCTCCGATTCGGTATTTGCAAAAGCGTCGGAAACGAAGACACCGCAGGGAGTCCTTGGGCTTGTGAGATGTCCGGAATATACGCTAAAAGACATTCTTTCCGGCAAAGAGAACAGGAACCCGGCCGTATTGATGCTTGAGAATCTAAGGGATCCCGGCAATCTCGGAACGATTGTCAGAACAGCGGAGGGAGCCGGAATCGACGGAATCATTCTGAGCAGAGAATCCGTGGATATCTTCAGTCCCAAGGTTATCCGGGCAACCATGGGCGCAATATACCGCGTCCCGTTCGTCTACGTGGAGAACTTTACCCAGACGGTGAAAGAGGTATCGAAGAGAGGAATCCGAACCTGCGCGGCCCATCTTGCGGGAAGCGTCTGCTACGATGAACCGGACTACATCTCTCCCTGCGCCATCCTCATCGGAAATGAGGCCAACGGCCTGACCGATGAGACAGCGGAAGCTGCGGATATCCGGATTCGGATCCCGATGGAAGGAGCGGTGGAATCGCTGAATGCGGCGGTCGCGGCGGCGGTATTAATGTATGAGGTGCACAGACAGAGACATTAGAGTGAAAAGAGGGCCTAAGGCGTCTGAAAGAAGCCTTAGGCCCTCTGCGGCGCAAAGCGCCTATTCCCTCGGCAGGTCTTATTATTTGCGATTTACATAGGTTTCGAGTTCCATTATTTTCTTTTGTACGAAATTCAGGAAGATTTCGTGGCCGCTTTCGCGGTTTTCTGTCAGCCACAGTCGTTTATAATCGCGCAGGACGATGTTCCAGCCTTCGAGAACCTCGGGGATCAGGCGGGCTTCGGTCTCCTCATCCTTCAGACGCAGGACGCACAGCTTCAGATAGCAGGATTTTACCACCGTTTCAAACATGGTCAGGTTGAGCAGAATCTTTTCGCGCTCAATATCGCCGTTTTTGCAGCCCATAGGAATGGACGCAATCCGTTCGCGGCAATGCTCGATATGCTTCAGAGCTCTTTCGGAGCCGTATTCGTCGATGACATCCCAGAGATAGATTTGCGGGATGCCGGCGTGGTCGTGGCGGCCGTTCCAGAGCAGACCGTTCTCGAAGGTGGCTTTGTTCGCAAAATTATAGATGTGGCAATCCGGAACCTTCCCCTTGGAGAACCAGGCGGCGTCGCTAATCTCACAGATGGCGCGCGCCATACTGTCGTGTTCGGAACAGTAGACATAGCGATCGAGGTAGTCGAGGACGGTGGAAAGCTGGAAGTTCATGGGGTTCCAGGAGGTGGTGCCGAACACGTAGAGACCGGGATATTCCATCTCCATGAATTGAGAATTGCCGGTGTCTCCCCAGGTGGACTGCATGACCATATTGCCGCCGTGCCGATATGCGGCGCGGCAGCAGTTCTCCGCATTGAGAGTCAGGTTATAGGTACGGGGGATATACTGGTCATAGAGACCGGTACTGCATACAGTAACGAAAGGGATCTTCTTTTTCTCGACCAGCGTACAGATTCAGTCGAAGGGATGATATTCGTACTCCGACTCATAGCCCCAATCGTCGAGGATTGCGTTCTTTGGGAAGAGATCGAGAGCAGCTTCATTTTCCGCATCGCTATGCTTTGCCTTGATGAACATATCGCTTGAGGCTATGGGGATCTTGTGGTATTTGCCCCAGGTAAGATCGCAGACCTTCTGCATATATTCCATATACACCGCGACGACACCTTTTTCGGCAACGGCATCCTTGGACTTTCCGGTATTCAGAGAGGCGATCTCGTCGCCGTGGACCTGCAGAAAGTCGGTATCACAATAAGGTATAACACACTCGATCAGCATATCAACAAATTCGATCGAACGGGGATCCAGAGGACTCAGGTCGCCATTGGGATGATCGGGGTCGAGAGAATTGGACAGATGTTTGAATTCATCGTAGCAGAGGAAATTCGCGAGGTGTCCAAACGTTTCTACGCTGATGGAAAACTTAATATTGCGTTCGTTGCAGTAGAGCTTGAGCTCATCTAATTCAGCGGTGGTGAGGGCGTCGGGCACGCAATACGTTTCAAAGGGTGCGAAACGGAGCACCTGGCTGTCCCAATAGAGGATCAGGGTGTTATAGCGCGCCGCTGCCAGATGGTCGATAATCTCCTTAAAATGCTCCATTGTAGGAATCTTGCCGCGGCTGATATCAAAGGAGAGCATGCGGTTCTCAAGGGCAGGGGAATCAGTGATCGAAAGGCAGGGGACATGCTTTTCCCGGATCAGCTGTGCCAGGGTCTGGGCAGCGTACATAGCGCCGGCGTCTTTGGAATAAGTAATCGTAACGCCGGTCTCGCTGACGGTCAGAATGTAGGCCTCATTCCCCATGCCCTCCGTCTTTACATAGGTGATGTTGGCAGGGGCGGAGCTGTCAGCGGTAATGTGATAGTGCGCAAGGGCATCGGTGACTTGCTTTGCAGGGTAATCTCCTGCAAGGGAGACGGCGGTAAAGGTATACATGCCGTCTTTAAGCTGCATGGATTGCGGTGTGGGATAAAGTTTCAGCATAGCGCAGGACCTCCTAAATTGGTTGTGATAGGGAGCGTTTTCTTCACAATGTTGCATATATTATAGCATTGGAAATGGAACCTTTCAACAACTATATTCAGAACGGGGTGAGGGAACAGAGAAACGGTTCCGAAAAAGAATAACAAGTCCATATTGGGAGCCTTATGTCCGATAAAATTCGTAGGACAGGTTTCGGCCGCGCTGCCCGCAAAATTCATTCGTTCGTGAAAAAATGACAAAAAAATCAGCATAACATGAGATTTACTGTTGAAAAAGAGAATATTTTGTCAATTAAAATAGACCGTTCCTCTCTTTTCAAAAAGAAATTCCTATAGTATAATGACTGTAAAATTTTGGAAAGAGAGGAACTCGGATATGATGAAGGAGTTATTTGAAAGCGGCGCATTTCTGTACATAGCAGCCGGATTTGCCGGTATCGGAGTGCTGCTGCGCGTGACCCTGGCGCTGATATACAGACGTCTGGTCAAAGCGTCCGAACAGATGGGACGGACAAAGAACAAATGGGCAAGGCAGCTGAAGGCAAGGTTCGAAGCCTGCTATCAGGTCGGAATCGGTGTGAAAAATGTGGATATCTTTGTGGATAAGTATGTGTACAAGCAGAAGTTTTGCGGAGTACTGTTATCCACATGGGAGTTGATAAGCAGTCAGATGAAGTATTTCTGCCTGATTGCCGCATCGATCGGCGGGATTACCGGTCTGGTGACAGAGTGTGGAAAAAATGAGATTATATCCACATTTTGTGCCGGGATCTGGATGGCGGTGCTGTTGATAATTGTGGATAATATCAGTGCTCCTGTGGAGAAAAGAGAACTGCTGTGCCTGAATCTGAAGGATTATCTGGAGAATTTTCTGAAGGTTCGCTGTGAGAATCCGGAGGAGTATGAAGCGATTCAGAAGGAGTATGCGTATTCTTCGGAGTCAGAAGCGACCAGCCGAAAGGAAAGACGGCAGGCAAAGAAGTTTGCAAAGCAGGAGAAGAAGCGTCTGAACAAGGAAGAAAAGCTGCAGAAGAAAGAGGAGAAGCGACTGCTCGCGGATGAAAAGAAGCGGGAAGAGGAAGCGAAGGCGCTTGCGGAGCTGGAAGAAAAGAAGCTGGCAGCCCAGAGGAAAAAAGAGGCTGCGATGGAGCGCAGAAGGCAGCAGCTGATTCGCATGCAGGGCGGAGATTCGGAGCCGGAGGAATCTCCGGCGCAGAACGGGAAGAAAGCGGAGGCAAAACAGCCGCAGTCTTCGTCACATTCCCAGAACCCGATCCAGAACCAGGCGGCGGCCAAGGCCGATACTGCCGGAATTCCGGATGTGGAGAATTCGACTAAATCCGGCAAGGGCTCGATTATCCGCCTGAGAAAAGAGGATGAACCGGCCATGCAGACCGCGGCTGCAAAGGAAGCGGAGGACAAGCTGATTGCAGATGTGCTGAAGGAATTCTTATCCTGAGAAGAAACAGAATTGACAGATGGCAGGTGCCCGGAGGAAGGGGCAGGGCGCGAAGATCCAAAATATCCGGCAAATGCCTCATTTTCCAGAAATTTGTACAGGATTTGCGCAGAATCAGGGCGCGATTTTGTGAGTGATTTTTGAGACGGCTGGGCTTTTAGATATTGAATTTATAGCCGTGATTTGATAAAATAAGACAGAAGTGGAGCGGTTTCGACACCGGATGTACGTATCGGGCGCCGAGGCCGGATAACCCTGCAGAGCAGGGGATTATATTAGCAAAGGAGTATATCATCATGGCAAAGGTTTCTTTTGATTACTCGGCAGCGGCAAAGTTCATCCGCGATGACGAGGTTGCTTACATTAAGAAGTCTGCCGAGAGCGCAAAGGCAGAGCTGGTAGCAAAAGAAGGCGCAGGCAACGATTTTCTTGGCTGGATCGATCTTCCTGTTAACTACGATAAGGAAGAGTTTGCACGGATTAAGAAGGCGGCTGAGAAGATTCAGTCTGATTCGGAAGTTTTAATCGTAATCGGTATCGGCGGTTCCTATCTGGGAGCAAGAGCGGCCATCGAGTTCTTAAGACACAGCTTCTACAACAGCGTGTCCAAGGAGATTAGAAAGACCCCTGAGATTTATTTCGCAGGCAATAATATCAGCAGCACCTATGTAACCCATCTGCTTGAGGTAGTAGGTGACAGAGATTTCTCCATCAACGTAATCAGTAAGTCCGGTACGACGACCGAGCCTGCGATTGCGTTCCGTATCTTCAAGAAGAAGCTGATCGAGAAGTACGGCAGAGAGGAAGCCGCGAAGAGAATCTACGCAACAACCGATAAGGCAAGGGGAGCATTAAAGAAGCTCGCAACCGAAGAGGGCTATGAGAGCTTTGTTGTTCCGGATGATGTCGGCGGACGTTACTCGGTACTGACCGCGGTTGGCCTTCTTCCGATCGCAGTAAGCGGTGCGGATATTGATAAGCTGATGGAAGGCGCTGCAAGCATGAGAGAGCACTGCCTGAACGACGAGTTCGCATCCAACGACGCTGTGAAGTACGCGGCTGTCCGCAATATTCTGTTAAGAAAGGGCAAGGGAATCGAGATTCTTGCGAACTACGAACCCAGCCTGCATTATGTATCCGAATGGTGGAAGCAGCTCTACGGCGAGAGCGAGGGCAAGGATCAGAAGGGTATCTTCCCGGCATCCGTTGACCTGACAACCGATCTGCACTCCATGGGTCAGTTCATCCAGGATGGTCAGAGAGCAATGTTCGAGACCGTACTGAATGTTGAGACCTCCTCCTGTGAAGTGATCATAGAAGAGGAAGCGGTAGACCTTGACGGTCTGAACTACCTAACCGGCAAGAGCGTTGATTTCATCAACAAGAGCGCGATGAAGGGAACTCTGTTAGCACATACGGATGGACAGGTTCCGAACCTGATGGTTACCATTCCGGAGCAGAACGAGTACTACCTTGGCCAGCTGTTCTACTTCTTCGAGTTCGCATGCGGCGTAAGCGGTTACATGCTCGGCGTGAATCCGTTCGATCAGCCCGGCGTTGAGAGCTACAAGAAGAACATGTTCGCTCTGCTTGGCAAGCCCGGCTTCGAGGCTCAGAGAGAAGAACTGTTAAAGCGTCTGTAATGGACGATTCTTTCAGAACAAATATTCAATCAGAACAGAATAGAATCCTTTCAGAGGGATGCCGCAGCGGCATCCCTTTTTCTTTTATTCGCAGCACGTGAAAAGTTACAAGGAGCAGAGACGTTGACATTTCAACTTCTTTGGTATATAATGGGAGATGTTGAATTGTCAACTTTTAAATGAACGAACGAAGGGGACATGGTACGGTCGATAGATTGGAACATCCTTTCAGGCAAAGTCAGAGATTTCCGGCTACCGGCATAGACCTGCCGCAGAGCATGTACGCCGGCGGGCAAGCCTTGCTGTTGAGCTTGCAGGAAAGGATCTTACCGATGAAAAGCGTGCCATTTTTTATGAAGCCTTGGTATCGATCGCGTCGAATCTGCGGGAATTGAGTAAGGAGGGACTTCCAGAATAATGAATCCAATAAAAAGAGTATATTGCAGAGTATTCCAATTTGCCTTTCATGCGGCGCTTCCGTTTTTGCCATATAGAGAGCCGCAGGTGTTTGACAGCATCAATGAGCTGGTAGCTCTGTTAAAAAAGCGAAGAATCAAATCCGTCATGCTGGTTACGGATCGGCAGCTGCGAAAAACGGGCATCACCCAGCCCTTAGAGGAGCTGCTGGAAGATAATCATATAAGGTGCGCGGTGTATGACGGAACCCGGCCCAACCCTACCGTCAGGAATGTGGAGGCGGCAAGGAGATTATATCGAAAGGAAAACTGTGAATGGCTGATTGCGTTCGGAGGCGGCTCGTCCATGGATTGTGCCAAGGCAGCAGGAGCCCGCATCGCATATCCGAAAAAGTCGTTAAATCAGTTGAAGGGCCTGCTTCGTGTCCTCCGCAGAATTCCGCCGCTGGTCGCGATACCTACTACAGCAGGAACCGGGAGTGAAGTCACCGTTACCGCCGTTATTACCGACAGCGAGAAAAAATACAAGTACACGATGAACGATTTTACCCTAATTCCGTCGTATGCGGTACTTGATCCGCGCGTAACCTATACGCTGCCGCCCTCGCTTACCGCAACAACGGGGATGGACGCCCTGACGCATTCCGTGGAAGCATATATCGGACGTTCCACGACAAAAGAAACGCGCAGGTTAGCCTTAGAGGCTGTAAAACTGATTTTTGAAAATATTGAGACAGCGTATCAGGACGGCACGAACAATAAAGCGCGTAAGAATATGCTGCAGGCGGCCTATAAAGCAGGGATTGCCTTTTCAAAATCCTATGTGGGATATATTCATTCAGTGGCACATTCACTCGGCGGTCAGTATAATATCCCGCATGGCCTGGCGAATTCCGTACTTATGCCGATTGTCCTGGAAGCATATGGGAATACTGCACATAAGAAGCTGCACGAACTCGGCATCGCAGCCTCAGTTGCGTCCGAAAAGGATTCACATAAGGAAGGCGCGGAGAAATTCATCCAAGCGATCCGGGAACTTAACCGCAGAATGGGGATACCCGAGACCCTTTCCGGTATTAAAAAAGAAGATATTCCCGGAATGGCAAAGCATGCTGCAAAGGAAGCGAATCCCTTGTACCCTGTTCCGAAGCTTATGAGTGCGAAGGAACTGGAGCAGTTCTACTATAAAGTTGCAGATTGGAGATAGCGATATGAATGTAGATCAATTGTTGGAAAGCCAACGTAACTATTTTAAAAGCGGCGCCACACTGCCGGTGGAATTCCGAGTTGCGATGCTGAAAAAGCTGTATGCCGCTGTAAAAAAATATGAAGGCGAGATTGGAAAAGCGCTGACCAAAGACTTGGGAAAAAGCGATTTTGAAGGATTTATGTGTGAGACGGGGCTTGTCTTAACCGAAATCAGCTATATGATTCGACACACCCGAAAGTTTGCTTCGGAACACAGGGTGCATACGCCTCTTGCGCAGTTTGCATCAAGAAGCTATAAAAAGCCGTCTCCTTACGGAAATGTGCTGATCATGAGTCCGTGGAACTACCCGTTTTTGCTGACCATCGATCCGCTGGCCGATGCGATCGCTGCCGGCAATACCGCAATTGTAAAGCCGAGCGCCTATTCTCCGGCCACGAGTGCCGTGATTGAAAAAATGCTCCGTGAATGTTTTTCGCCCGAGTATGTTGCCGTTGTAACCGGAGGCAGAAAGGAGAACGCGGCCCTGCTTGAAAAGAAATTCGATTTTGTATTCTTCACCGGAAGCCAGAGTGTGGGAAAAGAAGTGCTGCGGCACACAGCGGAGACCCTGACCCCTGCGGTTCTGGAGCTGGGCGGCAAAAGCCCCTGTATCGTTGACAGCACGGCAAAACTGAAGCTGACTGCGAAGAGAATCGTGTTCGGAAAATATCTGAACTGCGGCCAGACCTGTGTGGCGCCCGATTATATCCTCTGCCACCGCAGTGTAAAGGACCAATTTGTAAAGGAAGTTTGTGCTCAGATCAAAAAGCAATACGGGGAACGGCCGCTTGAGAATCCCGATTACGGCAAGATTATCAATGAAAAGCACTTTGAGCGTCTGTGCGGTTTGATTGACAAAAAGAGAACCGTGATTGGCGGTACCGTTAATCGGGATACCCTGCAGATCGCTCCGACCGTAATGGACCACATCACCTGGGAGGATGCTGTGATGCAGGAGGAAATCTTTGGCCCGATCATGCCAATCCTTACCTTCGACCGCTTTGATGAGATATATGACCTTCTTGCCGATAAGCCGAAGCCTCTTGCGCTTTATATCTTCTCGGAGGATAGACGCAGAATACGCGAGGTTACGGAACGCTGCTCGTACGGCGGAGGATGTGTTAATGATACCATTATCCACCTTGCGACCAGTGAGATGAGCTTTGGAGGCGTCGGAGAAAGCGGTATGGGCGGGTACCACGGCAAGGATGGATTCGACGCTTTTTCCCACACGAAGAGTATTGTGGACAAAAAGACATGGGTGGATCTGCCCATGCGGTATCAGCCCTATAAAAAGGGCCTATACGGAACACTTTTGAAGATGTTTTTAAGGTAATATAGAGAAAAATATAATAAAAAAGGAATTCTTCGAAAGAAAAGGATAATGTTTGACGAGGTGATATCGGATGAAAAAGACGTTTACAATACTGAATGCCGTTCTGATAGCGGCAACACTGATAAGCAGTATCTGTTATTATCAGTTCGGAGGAATTGAACGGAAAGGATTGACCGCCTTCGGATTTGTTCTGGTCGGAGCGGTGAATTTGATTTATGCGATCAAATCAAAGGTAGGGAATCTTCGATTCCCGCTTTTGATGGCAATGGGACTGCTTTTTTCCATGATCGGGGATGTGGTGCTCAATCTTTCCTTTATTCCCGGTGCGCTCATATTTGCAGTTGGTCATATATTCTACTTCGCGGCGTACTGTAATTTGATGGAATTCAAAGCAAGAGACTTGATTCTGAGCATACTTATTTTTGCAGTGTCAGCAATGATTATCACACTGGTTCCGATATTTGATTTCGGCTCTGCGCTGATGGAAGGAATCTGTATGTTGTATGCCCTGGTGATATCCTTTATGGTTGGAAAAGCATGTTCGAATCTGCTTCGAAAGCGAAATGCAGTAACGGCAATCGCGGTTGTGGGCAGTGTTCTGTTCTATTTTTCAGACCTGATGTTAGTATTCAATGTGTTTGCCGATGCATCGAAGATTACGGATACGCTTTGTCTGTTCTCTTATTTCCCGGCACAATGTCTGCTGGCACATTCCATCTTTCAGTTTTCTAAAAATAAGTAAAAGAGGGAAAAGCAGTTCCATCGACTGAAATCGAAGGGGCTGCTTTTCCTTTTTCTTTCCCTTCATCGCTTTTTACGGATAGAATATAAGAGGCAGAGAGATTACCTCATCCGGATCTCTAAATAAAAGTTTATTCGATCTAAAAATTTACATTTAAAATAATAATAAAATTATTTTACATATATAACAAGAAAGAAAATAAATATTTACAGGAAAATTACCCTAATCTCACAAAAAGGTTTCTAAAATCGAATATTGAAATCAGAAAGGCGATTTTTGAACTTTGAACCAATATTTCGATTTTGTATACTCAATTCCGAGGAAAAGGAGGATCTGAAAGATAAAAGGCGCCGTCCCTTTTTCCTGTCTGCAGATGAAAAGGATGACTTATGTAATAATTTCTTCAAAAGGAGAGAATAAAAATATGAGAAAGAATGTTTGGAAACGTACGACCGCGGCTGCCATGGCTGCTTTGATGGCGGTTTCAATAATCGGCTGCGGAGGAGACGGCAGGATGCTGCTTCTAACGGCACAGGCAAGGCGGTGTCCGGAGAGACCGGAACAACAGAAGCGACAACAGCGAATGTAAGCTGGGAAAAGGATGCGACCGGAATCTGGAACAGCGATATGGGAGATACCAAATGGACCGGACAGCAGGTTACCCTTACCATACATACCCAGTATTCGGGTGAGCTGACCGCGGATGTATCCTGGTGGGAGGATTTTGTCAGGGAGTATACCGGCGTTACCTTTGAACGTCAGGCGGCTACGTCGGAGACAATCAATACCATGCTTGCATCAGGAGAGCTTACGGATATCGTCGGATTCTCCAAAGCGGATCTTCTGAACTCGGCAGCGGCATCCGGTCTGCTGCTTAATCTGGAAGAATATAAGGATCAGCTTCCGAACCTTTTCAATAATACAATTCTTGAGAGTGCGATTCAGTTCAACAAGGATAACAGAAGCGGTGATACCGGTATCCTGTATAACGCACCCCTGGTCATTGGTGTCAATGCGTCGACCTGCTGCGCACCAATGATTCGCTACGATATCTACAAGGAGATCGGTTCTCCTGAGATGGAGACCCTTGAGGACTTTATTGATGTATTAAAGCAGATGAGGGATGCTCATCCGACCACGGAGGAGGGTAAGCCGGTATATGTATACTGCGGCTGGTCCGATTGGGGAACCGCTCTGTGGGACAGACTGATGTGGATGCTGGGATATCAGAATGTCGGAGGAACTACTACAATATGGGCAAAGAGAGACGGATCGGATATGGGGACTCAGCTCGAGGAGGGATCGGATCTGTACCGGGTTCTGAAGTGCATCAATGATCTGTGGCGCAATGGCTACATTGATCCGGATACTCCGACTCAGAAGTATGAGGTCGCGAAGCCGAAGACGGATAACGGCCAGGGCCTGTTCATGGCTGCCGAGTGGATGGCCGGTAAGTATAACGACCTGCACGAGGGCACCGGCTTTGCAATGGTGAACGCAGAGGAGTTCGATATCGGTATCACAGCTCCGAGCGCCGTTAACGGCAACAGCAGTATTGCAATCGCGGCAAGTGTTGCCAAGGATCAGGAAAAGTTAGACGGTGCGCTTCGTTTCCTGAACTGGTTCTATAGCCCGACCTACTATAACGTAACAAAGAACGGTCCGGAAGGTTATCTCTGGGAGTACAATGACGAGGGAGAGATGACCTTTACAGAAGACGGTATTCAGAAGTATCGTAACGAGAGAGTCGGTATCCCCGGTTCTACCGGTGAGGGGCAGCTGTTCGTAGGTCAGAACGTAATTAACGCGCAGGCATACACGGCTTACACCTATAATCCGACAACCGGTCAGAGACTGTACCATGAGTACTGGGACGAATTCCTGGAGACCGATACCAGATGGGACGAGTGGAGAAGCGATTACGGCGTAACCACAACCTATGACTGGGCAGTGGAGCAGGGAGATATTACCGTTCAGTCGACTGCGTTCAGTATGATGGATACGATGCCGAGTGATATCCAGCAGTTGAATAACGCTCTGATTGAGACCTGGAGAAGCTACGGCTGGGAGCTCTTTGTTGCTGACAGTGACGAGGAATTCGATGAGATCTGGAAAGAGGCAGGCGAGGATCTGGAGGATCTTGGAATCGGCGATGTTTTGGAATGGTGCACAGTGGAATTCCAGACCGCAAAGGAGCTTGCTGACAAGTATCCTCTGAAGGCCGAACAATAAGAGAACGAACAGAATATTGAAAAGCGTATTCGCAGGACGAAGGGATTCCATAAAATGGAATCCCTTCGTTGGATAAGAAATACGTTTTGAGAGAAAGATTAGAAAGAAATTAATATTATGAAACATTGCTTGTAAAAATACGGATTTTAAAGTAGAATAGAAGCAAGTAAAAAAGAAAGGGGCTGGGCATATGAATTCTATTTTCTGGCTGGGAGCAATGGCAGTGATGTTGGTAATAGAAGCGGTCACGCTGGGGCTGACAACCATCTGGTTTGCGGGCGGAGCGCTTGCTGCATTTCTGATATCCCTGGCAGTGGATAACATCCTGATTGAGTTCATTGTGTTCTTTGCTGTCTCTCTTTTGCTTCTGTTCTACACAAGGCCGCTTGCGGCAAAGTATTTTAATAAGGGGCGTGTCAGAACGAACTACGAGAGCTATATCGGACAGGAAGCAAAGGTTACGGAGAAGATTGATAATTTCAATGCGACCGGAGCCGTGCTGCTGGACGGTAAGGAGTGGACAGCGAGGGCGGAAGATGACAGATGTGTCATCGAACCCGGGAAGCGGGTAGTAGTAAAGCGCATTGAAGGTGTGAAGGCGATTGTTGCAGAAGAAAGCGAGGTATTGTAATGGGTCCGTGTATTTTGATTGCGATTATTGTAATTGTACTGTTGGTTCTTGCCTCCTGTATTAAGGTTGTTCCGCAGGCGCAGGCTTATGTTATGGAGCGTGTCGGCGGATATCAGGGAACCTGGGGCGTTGGTATTCATTTCAAGGCTCCGTTCATTGATAAGATTGCAAAGAAGGTACTGTTAAAAGAGCAGGTTGTGGATTTCGCACCGCAGCCCGTTATTACGAAGGATAACGTTACGATGAGAATCGACACGGTCGTATTCTTCCAGATTACAGACCCGAAGCTGTACGCATACGGCGTTGAGAATCCAATCATGGCGATTGAGAATCTGACTGCGACCACCCTTCGTAATATTATCGGTGACCTGGAGCTTGACCAGACACTGACATCCAGAGAGATTATTAATACCAAGATGAGAGTATCCCTGGATACGGCAACCGACCCGTGGGGCATCAAGGTTAACCGTGTTGAGTTAAAGAACATCATTCCTCCGGCGGCGATTCAGGAAGCGATGGAGAAGCAGATGAAGGCGGAGCGTGAAAGACGTGAGGCGATCTTAAGAGCAGAGGGCGAGAAGAAGTCCGCGATTCTGGTTGCGGAAGGTCAGAAGGAATCCGCAATTCTCCAGGCGGAAGGTGAGAAGGAAGCGGCAATTCTCCGCGCGGAAGCGAAGAAGGAAGCGACGATTCGCGAGGCGGAAGGTCAGGCACAGGCGATTCTGGCGGTTCAGCAGGCACAGGCGGACGGTATCCGTTACCTGAATGAGGCGAAGCCGGGCAGCGCAGTTCTGCAGTTAAAGAGTCTTGAGGCGTTCGGAAAGGCGGCGGACGGCAAGGCGACCAAGATTATTATCCCTTCCGAGATTCAGGGAATTGCAGGACTTACCAAATCGCTGGTTGAGGTCGGCAAGGAGAATTAATTGAGGAACCGAGGAGCTTTTGTACCGGGAATCCACAGCAGGAATTGAAAAGTGATACAGAAGAGCTTGCCGGAGTCTGGCGGATGTGTCTAGACTCCGGCCGTTCTTTTTTGGGTATACTCATAACGGGAAAGAAAGGAGCGAGACGATATGCCGGAATTTGATAATTCAAAAGAATATGGATTTGTATTGGAAGGCGGAGGAGCGAAGGGCGCGTATCAGATTGGAGTCTGGCGGGCAGCGTTAGAATGCGGCGTAAAGATAAAAGGAGTATCCGGCGTGTCGGTCGGAGCTCTGAACGGCGCGCTGATGTGTATGGGGGACTTAGATAAGGCAGAAGAGCTTTGGAGAAATATCACATACTCGCAGGTGATGGTGGTAGATGATGAAAAGATGGATAATATGATAAAAAAGAACTACGGCAGCCTGGATATTCACGGAGTCGTTAAGACTGCCCTGGAGATCTTAGTCACCGGCGGCGTGGATGTCACTCCGCTGAAGAAGCTGATTGAGGAGCATGTGGACGAGGAAAAGATACGGAATTCCCCGATAGAATTCGTGCTCGGAACCTTTTCAATCACCGGTATGAAAGAAGTGGAGATTACCGCAAAAGAGGCGGAGGAAGGATATCTGAAGGACTTCCTGCTTGCGAGCGCATATTTTCCGCTTTTCAAAGCAATGCGGCTGCACGGCAAACGGTATGTGGACGGCGGAATGCTGAACAATGTTCCGATTGATATGTTGATCGAACGGGGCTATGAGAATATCGTGGTGGTCCGAATCTACGGTCCGGGCCTGAACCGTCCGGTTCGGATTCCAAAGAATGTGAACGTAATCGAGATTTCTCCCAAAGCAGATCTTGGAACCTTTCTTGAATTCGATGGGAAGAAGAGCATCAAAAATATGAAGATTGGATACTGCGACGGCCTTCGGTGTTTCCGAAATCTGAAGGGAAAACGGTACTATCTGGATGCAAAGAAAAGCGAGGAGTGGTATCTGGAGCGATTTCTCGGACTTCATCCTGCTGTCGTCATGGCGCTGTTGGAATATTACCGTCTGGACTATACAAGGGAGGAGCTCTATACCAGGCAGCTTCTGGAGAGAGTCTGCCCGATGATTGCCGAAGAGCTGAAGCTGACAAAAGAATGGACCTATGAGGAATTGTATCTGACAATCCTGGAGGTCTGTGCGAAGACCCTTCGGATTGCCAGATACAAAATATACACCATAGATGAATTAATATACGAAATAGTGAAAAAATATGCATCCAGAGAGCAGGCGGCAGAAGGGAACACATTCCCGATATTTGTCCTGCTTTTACTGAAAATAATAGTAATAGAAGAGAAATAGAGAGCTAAAATACTGCTTGACAAGAGCTGTGTTTAGGTGTAATGTATATTTTATCATTCGTGAGAATAAATATTTCACATAGATGCGGATAAAGGAAAGGAGCACATAATATGAACTTAAAGGGACGTTCGTTCTTAACATTGAAAGATTTTACGCCGGAAGAGATCCAGGGATTAGTCGATCTGGCTGCAGATTTAAAAGCAAAGAAGAAGCAGGGAATTACAGGACAGAGCCTGAAGGGGAAGAACATTGCCCTGATATTTGAAAAGCCTTCGACAAGAACAAGATGTTCGTTTACCGTAGCCTGTGTAGATGAGGGCGGCCATCCGGAATATCTTGGACGGGATGACATCCAGCTCGGCCACAAGGAGAGCGTTGAGGATACAGCGCGTGTACTCGGAAGAATGTTCGACGGCATTGAGTTCCGCGGCTTCAAGCAGGAGAACGTGGAGAAGCTTGCAAAGTACAGCGGTGTTCCGGTATGGAACGGTCTGACCGATACTTATCATCCGACCCAGATTCTGGCGGATTTCCTGACCTTAACCGAGCAATTCGGAAGCTTAAAAGGACTGAACTTTGTATTCGTCGGTGACGGTCGTAATAATATGGCGAACAGCCTGATGATCGGCTGCTCAAAGATGGGAGTGAACTTCACAATCCTTGCCCCGAAGTCCTTATGGCCCGGCAAGGAACTGGTCGAAGAGTGCGAGGTATATGCGGCAGCAGCAGGAAGTACCATTACCCTGTCGGATGAATTAGACGCAGTAAAGGGTGCGGATGCCGTATACACAGACGTATGGTGCTCCATGGGCGAGGAAGCCCTTGCAGCCGAGCGTATCGCCATCCTGAAGCCTTACCAAGTGAATGCAGAGCTGATGGCAAGAACCGGCAAAGATTCGACTATCTTCATGCACTGCCTGCCCGCAGTAAAAGGCAACGAAGTAACCGCTGATGTATTTGATAAATACGCCGACGTAGTCTTCGACGAAGCAGAGAACCGCATGCATACCATTAAAGCAGTTATGGTTGCCACCCTTGGCAACTGCTAATCACCAAAACAAAAATACCCGAACCGGAGCTCCTGCCTGCTTCCTTCAGAGAAAAAGGGCACTGAGCCTCCGGAACATACCAGCCCGCCCGAGCCGCTCCTGCTTCGCGCGCCCTTTCGTCAGAACCAGGCGCAGCAAGACAGGGAGTCGGCTCGGGCGGGCGTCCTTCTGTCGCCCTTTTTTATCCAATCCATTCTCTAATAAAATCTTAATTTGCTTTTTTAGCGAAATCGGTTATGATATAATATAGACATAGCATGAAGCAGGACTAATAGGATTTGCTGATAGGAACGGAGGTATCTATGAAAAAATCGAACTCCCGGCGGACAGGAATTCTTCTGATATTGATTGGAATCTGGGCTGTCGGAAACATGTTTGGATTTTCCTTTCCGATATCGTGGTTTTTTACAAAAGGATTGTGGACGCTGCTTTTAATTGTTCCGGGCTTTCTCGGGATGTTTCAGGAGAATACCAGAAGAGCGAGCTCTAAGAAGCTTGCGATTGGAATGATATTATTTTTAATCTGTCAGAAAGTACTTCCGGTGAAGACGCTGATATTTTTGGCGGCGGCGATGCTGTTGGTGCATTCCTGCGTGGAGAGGTTCGGAAAGACGAAGGAAGAAGAGCAAAGAAACGGGACCTTTCTGCATAATACACCGGACAGCGATCGGTATTTCGGAGATGCTTACGAACAGGAGCGGGAAGACTTCGAACGGGAGGATACAGCGCCGGGCGGAAGAAAAAAGAACGGGAGAGGCACGGGAATCCTGGTGTACTCGTCCCTGTTCTCAGACAAGCGGATTAACGTGGACAACGAACGGTTTGACGGGGCGGATTTGTCCTGTACGTTTGGAGATATGAAGTTAGATATCCGCAACAGCTTTGTGATTGATGACGTGGTAATCGAGGCGAGCTGTACGCTCGGAGAGATTGAGATATGTCTTCCGGAGGAAGTTCGGGTTGTTATGGATGGGAGCTGCGTGCTCGGAGAGATCAAAGAGAGGCGTCAGAATCCTTCGTGGACGGATGAGAATACTCCGGTGGTGACAATAAAAGCATCTTGTGTTTTAGGAAGTATTGCGGTAAAATAAAAGTACGCAGGTATTGGAGAGAATGGAGATTACTATGTATCAGGAACAGGTTGTATTATGCGCAAGCAGCGCTTATGACAGAAAATATTATCTGAATGAAGATTTTAACGGACTTCCGCAGGGAATCCAGGATGAGTTAAAGATCATGTGCGTGCTGTATACGGAGGATGTCGGAGGAATTCTGACGTTAAAGTATGATGAGGACGGCACGCTGTTGTTTGAGGTTACCAGTGACGAAGGAGATCTGTTATTTGACGAGATCGGAAGCGTCCTCAAGATCAAGCAGGTGAGAGAAGAGAAGAAGGAGCTTTTAGAGGCGCTGGAGCTCTATTATAAGGTGTTCTTCCTGAATGAGGATGCGTCGGATCTGCTGGGAAAGGAACAGGACTGAGCACAGTTACAAGCCGAAGAGGGCGGAAAGGAAGAGGACATGCTTTTAGTAATTGATGTTGGGAATACCAATATTACGCTTGGAATATTTGAGGGCGATCGCCTGTGCGGAAGCTTCCGCATGACGACAAGGATGACAAGAACGTCGGACGAGTTCGGAATCTTTATCTGTGATTTGTTCAAGACGAAGGAGATTGCAGTCTCGGATATTGAGGATGTCATCATTGCAAGCGTTGTTCCGAAGATTATGTATTCGCTGACCAGCGGAATTATCAAGTATCTGGGTAAGACGCCGATTATTGTCGGTGCGGGAACCAAGACAGGGCTTAAGATCAATACCGCGAATCCGAAGGAGATCGGCGCGGATCGCGTAGTGGACGCGGTTGCGGGCTATGAGATGTATGGCGGACCTGTCGTAGTGATTGATTTTGGAACCGCTACCACCTATGATTTGATTCTGGAGGACGGAAGCTTTGCAGCAGGAATCACCAGCCCCGGACTTCAGATCTGTGCCAACGCGCTGTGGAATGAGACAGCGAGACTTCCGGAGATTGAGATTAAGAAGCCCGATTCGATCCTCGCGCGCGATACGATCAGCAGTATGCAGGCAGGCCTGGTCTACGGATGTATTGGGCAGACCGAGTACATTGTGAATCGAATTAAAGAGGAGGCGGGACTTGACTCGCTTAAGGTTGTGGCGACCGGCGGACTTGGTAAGATTATTGCGGATTCCACGGATATCATCGACGTCTATGACCCTCTTTTAACCCTGCAGGGGCTTCGGCTGATTTATAATAAATGTAAAAGATAATGAGTGCCTGCGGCATAAAAGTGCCTGGCAGCGGGACTTCCTGAGTGCCGGCGGAATGGAGAACAGACAGAGTGGGATTTCAGATTGGAACTGTAAACATAGATGGCAATCTGGTTCTTGGACCAATGGCAGGGGTAACAGACCTGCCATTTCGTTTGCTTTGCAGAGAACAGGGAGCAGATTTGATATACACGGAGATGGTGAGTGCGAAGGGAATCCGCTACCGCAACAAGAATACGGAATGTCTGCTTGAGGTAGAGGAAAAGGAGCGGCCGGTGAGTCTGCAGCTGTTCGGAGAGGATCCGGATATCCTGGCGGAGACCGCAAAGAGTATCGAAGAGCGTAATTTTGATATCCTGGATATCAACATGGGCTGTCCGGTGCCGAAGGTTGTCAATAACGGCGAGGGCTCCGCACTGTTAAAGGATCCGGATAAGATCGGCCGGATTGTGCGCGCGGTATCGGGAGCGATAAGGAAGCCCGTGACAGTCAAGATACGAAAGGGATTCCGTCAGGGAGAAGAGCTCGCGGTGGAAGCAGCGGTTGCTGCCTGGCAGAACGGTGCAGCCGCGATAGCGGTACATGGCAGAACGAGAGAACAGTATTACAGCGGAACAGCAGACTGGGAGATTATCCGCAAAGTCAAGGAAGCCGTGGACATTCCGGTAATCGGAAACGGTGATATCTTTTGTCCGGAGGACGCAAAGCGTATGCTTGAGGAGACGGGCTGTGACGCAGTCATGCTTGCGCGCGGCGTAAAGGGCAATCCCTGGCTGTTTGCGCAGACAAAGGCATATCTCGCAGGGAGGCCGGTACCGGCGAAGCCTTCTGTCCAGGAGGTGATTGCCGCAGTGAAGCGCCATGCCGTCATGCAGGTGGAATGCAAGGGCGAATACACAGGAATTCGGGAAATGCGCAAGCATGTCGCCTGGTATACAACCGGATATCCCAAATCCGCGAGGATCCGCAGCCTTGTCAACGAGATCGAGACGCTGGATGCCTTATATGAACTGCTCGACCGTTATCTGGAAAGCCTGGAACGAGATGGAGCGGTCTTCGAGCGGGACGATTGAGCATATAACACAAACGAACCCGCGATTTCGGGCAGGTCATTGGTTATGTGTACGAAAAAGAAAAAGAATGTTGATTTTTTGAGAAAAAGAGTGTAGTATACTTACAAGAAAAACATATGTCCGCGGGAGAAATACACGAGAGCATATCCTTGTTACTATCAGCTTCATCCGACGGCGGGCCGCCGGATGAAAAAAGAGCTGATTACAAAGAGCTCCATCTTTAAAGCGGCGAATGCAAATACAGGGAGGTTATTATGAGCAAATTAAGAGTTGGAATACTTGGCGCAACCGGAATGGTTGGCCAGAGATTTATCACATTACTGGAGAATCATCCGTGGTTTGAAGTTGTAACGGTAGCAGCAAGCCCGAGAAGTGCCGGCAAGACCTACGAAGAGGCGGTCGGCGATCGCTGGAAGATGACAACTCCGATGCCTGAGGCAGTAAAGAAGATGATTGTAAAGAACGTTAACGAGGTAGAGAAGGTTGCTTCTGAAGTTGACTTCGTATTCAGCGCGGTAGACATGACCAAGGATGAGATCAAAGCAATTGAGGAAGCCTATGCAAAGGCCGAGACCCCGGTAGTTTCCAATAACAGCGCGCATCGCTGGACCCCGGACGTACCGATGGTAGTGCCGGAACTGAATCCGGAGCATCTTGCAGTAATCGAGAGCCAGAAGAAGCGTCTTGGCACAATTAGAGGCTTCATCGTAGTAAAGCCGAACTGCTCGATTCAGAGCTATACACCTATGCTTCACGCACTTCGCGAGTATGGCCCGAAGGTAGTGGTAGCAACCACCTACCAGGCAATCTCCGGTGCAGGCAAGACCTTTAAGGATTGGCCTGAGATGATAGATAACGTAATCCCGTACATCGGCGGTGAGGAAGAAAAGAGCGAGCAGGAGCCGTTAAGAATCTGGGGTAAGGTTGAGAACGGCCAGATCGTAAAGGCAGAAGGCCCGGTTATCACAACCCAGTGTATCCGCGTACCGGTATCGGATGGACATACCGCAGCCGTATTCGTAAGCTTTGAAAAGAAGCCCACGAAGGAAGAGATCTTAAAGGCATGGAAGGAATTCAAGGGTCTGCCCCAGGAACTCGAACTCCCGAGCGCTCCGAAGCAGTTCATTACCTACTTCGAAGAAGATAATCGTCCTCAGGCAAATCTGGACCGCAATACGGAGAACGGAATGGGTGTATGCGCAGGACGTCTCAGAGAAGATACCGTATACGACTACAAGTTCGTCGGTCTCTCCCATAACACCTTGCGCGGAGCCGCAGGCGGAGCGGTCTTAATCGCAGAGCTTTTGAAGGCGCAGGGATATATTCAGGCGAAGTAATTGCATATTGAATTTTGACAGAGGACGCCGAAGCGGCATATTCTCTTAAGATATCGTCTCACGGAAAGGACGAATCTAAAGAGAATATGCCGCTTCGGCTGTATATCGTAAGCAGATATTGTTTGTAAAAACCAAAAGGAGTCTTTACTTATCAAACAGATACTTAATAAATTCTACGGCATTGTCCTTCTGATCGGAGTTGGCTACAATTGCGAGTATCGGGCGTTCAATGAGCGTGTAGCCGTCGTAGATTGCGCAGCCGTCAAGGTAGAGGCCGTATACTTTTTCTTCACCCCATTCGGTAATGTTGCCGAGGTCATCTGTGACGGGGACGGAGGCGTATACAAAGCAGTCTTTTAAGGCTGTGTACAGCTCTGTCGGCAGCTGTTCAGACAGGGGGGTGATGTAGCCGGACTGGATATGCTGCTTTATCTGAGATTCACTGCCGATCATGACGTCGATCTCTCCCGCAAACAGGTAGGTGGACAGCTTTTGATGGAGACTATAGTCGTCATCAAAGCTCAGGACAAAGGAGGTATCGAAGTAGATCTCCTGGGTCTCCGGATCGAGATTGATATATTCTGAGAACTCAGTCTCAATCGTATCGACCATGTCTTCGGTCATGGCATAGTCAAAGATCGCGGCATATATCAGCGTATCGGGCTTTGGCTTGAGCATCGAGTAGAGCAGCGAGCCGACAAGTACGATAATGGTTGCAATGAGAGCGATTTTGGGGAGATAGTAGGATTTAAAATATTCATATCGTTCCTTTCGATTCATCTCGCTCCATTTTTCTTTCTCGGTCTTTTCTTCTCTGTGCCGATTGTAGATTTCGGCAGAGTCGTTCAAACGGGTTTGCTTAGGCATAGTTCAATTCCTCATTTCCGTATAAAAATAAGTTCGTGATGTATTTAGACTAATTTTACCATAGCTGGCGGATAAAAAAAAGAAATTAATTATAAAATTTGTATGAAGAGACCGTGCCGTGGGAAAAGGGGCAGTACAAAGTAGGAATAGGATAAGACAAAAGCAGCCGGAATGGTGATATCCGGCTGCTTTTGCAAAACAAATGTGATTATAGGATCTCTGCTATACCGCCGAATAGATTTGGGAAAGCAGCGGCATAGCAGGAAGGAGAGGAACAAAAAAGGAGACAACGCAGTTGCGTTATCTCCTTTGATAGTTTTATTATACCGTAAATTTTGATTTTGTCAATTAATTTCTGAAAAATCAGAAATATGGTGGATGATGCCGTCAGGCCTCTGCTTTTTTCTCCGGAAGGATCAGGGCAACGATGATTCCGAGGAAGGCTGCGATTGCCTGGCCCGAGATGCTTACGGTTGCGGTAATCGGAATATCATTGGTGATACCGATACCGAGGACGAAGATGAGGGAAGCAATCATCAGGTTGCGGCTGTCGGAGAAGTCAACCTGGTTGCTGACTAAGATCTTAACACCGACGCTGGATATCATACCGAAGAGTACGATGCTGATTGCGCCCTTAACCGGATCCGGGATACCGGTGATCAGTCCGCCGAATTTGCCGAAGAGGCCAAGAAGAATCGCGATTACCGCCGCAATGCGGATGGTGGCAGGATCGTAGTTCTTGGTTACCGCGAGTACACCGGTGTTCTCCCCGTAGGTAGTATTGGCGGGACCGCCGATTAAGCCTGCGAACGAGGTTGCAAGACCGTCTCCGATGAGTGTTCTGTGAACACCGGGATCTTTAAAGAAATTCTGACCGACAACCGCGCCGTTCGTAGTAATGTCGCCTACGTGCTCAATCAGGGTTACGATGGAGATCGGGGCGATAGCAAGAATCGCGGAAGCGTTGAATTCGGGAACCGCGAGGAATTCCTTCATAATATCAGGATCAAGGAAGGAGAAGAAATGCGCTTCCTTAACCGGAGTCAGATCAACAAGTCCGAACGGGATACACAGCAGATATCCGACGATGATGGCAATCAGAATCGGCATCAGGTTTAAGAATCCCTTTGCAAATACGGTAATTACAATGATAATTGCGACAACGACAGCTGCGATTAGGGCATACTTGGGTTCAAATACGCTTCCGGTGTCAGTTGTGCGATAGAGTGCCTGGCTGATTGCGGTTCCGCTTAAACGAAGGCCGATAACGATAATCATGGGACCGGTAACGATCGGCGGAAGCAGGCGGTTCACTTTCTCATAGCCAATACATTTGATTAACAGGGCGAACAGGCAATACACAAGGCCGGCGCATATCAATCCGCCCTTTACGGCTGCGATTCCCTGTTGGGAATATACGGTTGCGATGGCTCCCATGAATGCGAAGCTGGAACCTAAGAATACAGGAACCTTTCGTTTGGTCACTGCGTGAAAGATTAAGGTGCCGCAGCCCGCGCTGAATAAGGCGATCGAAGGATTCAGACCGGTAATGGCGGGAACGAGCACGGTGGCGCCGAACATGGCAAAGACATGCTGGATACCAAGCAGCAGTTTCTTACTCAGACTCTTGTCCATGATAGAAATTCCTCCTGTTGTGGAATAATATTATAAAACCGTTTTTAGTATAGTTTATTTTGGGTAATTTGTCAAACGATACTGTTACGGTTGGATAAAAAAGTACGCAGCTTTTCCGGAAATCCGTGTGTGGAGGTTAAAAGATCTCCGACAGAGCGTCTGAGAATCCGCTCTGAGCGCAGGGAAGCCTGGTAATTCGGTCGGCGTGCTCTTTGAGAACGGGGAGCGCATTGTACATTGCGATGCCAAGCCCGGCGGTCTGGATCATCGTAAGGTCATTTCCGCTGTCGCCGATTGCTACGGCTTCGGAGACCGGAATCTTGTAATATTCGCAGATTTTGCGGAGACCCGAGCCTTTTGTGACCTCTTTTGCGGTAAATTCCATGGCTGTGGCAGAGGAAAAATCAGCCCGGAGAATGTCCCCGGTCAGAGGAAGGGTATTCTGATAATATTGATGAATCCGCGCCGGATCGGGGTCAATAACCATGAATTTGATGGGAGGCTCGGTCATCTGCGAGGCCGGATCGGACAGCAGGCGGCAGTCGCAGCGGTATTTTTTCCGGAAGTCCTCAATTGCCGGGTCCGTATGATTAAAGTATACCAGATTTTCAGAATAACTGCGGCACCGGATTCCGAATTCCTTTGCATAAAGGAACAGGTCTGCAACGAGAGCGGTCTCAATCGGAGCAGTCGAGATGGTTTCGCCGGTTGCATTCTTGAAGATATGTCCGCCGTTCTGGGACAGCGTAAGTCCCTCCGGATCCTTGTCAAGCCCCAGTTCTTTTACAATCGGATATACCATGTCGCGGCAGCGCCCGGAGGAAACGGTAACATGAATTCCGCGCCGGGTCAGCGCTTCGATAAAGCTTCGATCCGCATCGGATATTTGCCCCCCTGCGGGGAGGATGGTTTCGTCAACATCAGTAAATAAAAGTTTGTAGTTGGATGGCATAAGCGTTCTCCTCTCTATCGGTGTTGGTCGAGATGTAACAAGCTGTGAGCTGTTATTGCGGCTGCGCCCCGCTGCTGAGCGGGCGGCGGAAGCTGCTGTGGAACTTCCCATTGCATATATTACCTCATATGGACTCAAATTTCAAAGCCTAATCGAGAAAGATTTATTGAAAAAGCTAATTTTCTATTGGAATTTGAACAATAATTGTGTATAATAACAGTAATAGGAAGGGGGCATTCACATGAAGTTGATTTATGCAATTGTCAGAGACGAAGATGGAAGCAGAGTAATGGAGAAGCTGAACAAGAACGGATACAGCGTAACGAAGATGGCGTCCACAGGAGGCTTCTTACGTTCCGGCAATACTACGTTAATGATTGGAACGGACGAGGAGAAGGTGGATCAGGTTATCCAGATTATTCAGGATCAGTGCGGTCCCAGAAAGCAGATTGTTGTGAATCCGGTCCCGATCATGGGTGCAGGCAACAATTACACTTCTTATCCTACAAGTGTAGATGTAGGCGGAGCGACCATTTTCGTAATCGATGTGGAACGCTTCGAGAAGATTTAATTTACATATCGGAATCAGAAGCAGGGTACCGGCAGGCACCGCGGAGCAGGAATTTTGTGACATTGGTTCGAAGAGGGAACGGATGCCGAAGAGCCTGCTTCACGGTGCTTTTCTTCTTTCTGCGGCCGCGCCTGGCGCAGGAATTCCGAAAAGAGGAAGCCGTTTTCATAAAAAACACTTGCAATATTTTCTTTAAGGGTATATGATGATTGCGACAACTGAATGTTGAATAGTGAGAGATTTCATGAAGGAGGAATTATCTTATGAGAAAGAAGGTATCAATTCTCATGAGTATCCTTGTTCTTGTGACAGTCGTACTGGGCGGATGCTCGGACGGTGACAATCAGACAGGGAAGGATACTTCGAACGGATCTTCACAGACCCAGACCCAGAACGCCGGCGGGGATGAGACGTCGACCGGAGATGCTGTATATGGGGGCTCCATTGTTGTCGGAATTACACAGGATCTGGATAGTCTTGACCCACACAAAGCAGTAGCGGCAGGAACAAAAGAGGTGTTGTATAATATTTTTGAAGGCCTTGTTAAGGCTGACAAAGATGGGAATCTGGTCCCTGCTTTAGCAGAGAGCTATACGATATCACCGGATGGTTCGGAGTACACGTTTGTACTTCGCGACGGGGTGAAATTCCACAACGGCGATCTGGTTACGGCGGAGGATGTTATATATTCGCTGAAGCGCTGCTCGGGGTTACTGACTCCCCAGGAAGAAGGGGTCGTAATCGAGTCGGCGCTTTCTGCTATTTCCGACATTATAAAGGTGGATGAGAAGACCGTTAAGGTAGTCATGGGAGAGCCAAGCACAGAGTTAATCGGGTATTTTACCTGCAGCATTATTCCGGAGGATTATAAGGAACAGGACACGAAGCCGGTGGGAACCGGGCCGTTCTGTTTTGAGAGCTATACGCCTTTGACGGAGCTTGTGATGACGAAGAATCCGGATTATTATCTGGAAGGGAAGCCCTATCTGGATAAGGTGACCTTTAAGATTTCGGCGAATACAGATGCTGCATTCATGGAGCTGATGGCCGGAACGATTGATATCTTTCCGTATCTGACCGCGGAGCAGGCAAGCCAGCTAAAGGACACCTACACGATTATGGAAGGCAGCATGAACCTGGTTCAGGCGCTGTTCCTGAATAACGCCGAGGGGCCGCTTGCGGACGTAAGAGTTCGTCAGGCACTGTGCTACGCGACTGACCGGCAGGCGGTTATTGATATGGTGGCGGGAGGAAGAGGCCATGTGATTGGCTCCAACATGTTCCCAAGCTTTACCCAATATTATGATGCGGAGCTTGAGACATATTATGAGTATAATACGGAAAAGGCAAAGGAGCTGCTTGCCGAGGCAGGATATGCGGATGGCTTTACGTTCACGATTACCGTACCCTCTAATTATCAGTTCCATGTGGAGACCGCGCAGGTGCTGGTGGAACAGTACCGCCAGATCGGCGTAGAGGCGAAGATTCAGCTGATCGAATGGGGAAGCTGGCTGAGCGATGTCTATCAGGGCCGCAATTACGAGGCAACGGTTGTAGGACTGGACGCGGAGCTGGTTCCGAGCGATATTCTGAAACGATATCGTTCCAACGCGTCGAATAATTTCCTGAATTATAAGAATACGGAAGTGGATGAGCTGTTTGCAAAAGCGTTTGCGACTGTGAAGGACGAGGAAAAGGAGACTTATTACAAAGAGATTCAGAGGCTCTTAACCGAGGATGCGGCATCCGTCTATATTCAGGCACCGGCACTTTTAGTAGCAGTGAACCCGAACCTCGGCGGATATACGTTCTATCCGGTGTATGTTCAGGATATGGCTTCGGTATACTATATCGGAGAAGCACAGGTTAACGAATAAAATGATACAAAATAAAAGGCGGTGACCGTATGAAATACCTTGTTAAAAAACTAATCACTCTCATTATCACATTGTTGCTGGTATCTTGTGCGGCTTTCATCGCCTTTCAGGTCATTCCGGGCGACTCGGTTACCCTGGCGCTCGGAACGGATTTTACGGAAGAGGCGGCTGAGCAGATGCGCGAGGAGCTTGGGCTGAATAGGAGTATCCCCGCGCGCTTCGCAGACTGGATGGCTGGTGCCGTTCGGGGCGATTTCGGTACCTCTTCCCAATACAAACAGCCGGTGTCCCAGTTAATAGCGGACAGGCTTCCGGTTACGATTTGGCTTGCCGTATTATCCATGCTGATGATTACGGTCATTTCTGTGCCGCTTGGAATTCTTGCGGCGAAAAGCTCCGGTGGAATCCTCGACCGGATGATTACCCTGATTACCCAGATTACAATGGCGATACCGCCGTTTTTCTTAGGAATTATTCTGACGCTGGTATGCGGCATTCTGCTGTCCTGGTTTACTCCGGGCAAATACGTGGCGCCGGACAAGGATTTTTCTGCGTTTCTCCATTATATGATATTTCCGGCTATGGCGGTCAGCATTCCAAAGATTGCGATGGTGGTCAAATTCCTGCGCGGTTCGGTGCTCAGACAGCTGAGCCTGGATTATGTGCGTACCGCGAGAAGCAAAGGAAATAAAGAGAGCGCGGTTCTTGTCAGACATGTGCTGAAGAACGCACTGATTCCGGTGGTTACCTTTCTTGCGATGGTGACGGCGGATGTGCTGGCGGGAAGTATTATTATTGAGCAGGTATTTAACCTGCCGGGACTTGGAAGACTATTGGTCGTATCGATCTCCAATCGTGATTTCGCGGTGGTGCAGGCGATCATTTTATATATTGCATTTGTGGTGGTACTGATTAACTTTCTGGTGGATCTGCTGTATCGCTGGCTGGATCCGCGCGTAGAGTGAGAGATCGCGCGAATGCGCTGATTTCACACACGGATTTGTGTCGGAGTTAAAATCCGGTTGGGGCGGCAGAGAAGGCCGCCTTGGCGCAGAGGTGTCCGGCACGTAGGGCAGAGTGAAACGATCTTCGAACGGAGAATGGTATGAGACAGAAGAGAAATGATTTCAATTACAGAGTGGGCAAGGTGATTGTATGTGCTGTGGTGCTGTTCGTGCTGATTGGGTGTGTGTATACGCCGTATGATCCGAACGGAATGAACGGTGCGCTTAAGAACGCGGCTCCGAGCCTTGCGCATCCTTTCGGAACGGATAACTTCGGGCGCGATGTGTTAAGCCGCGTGATGAAGGGAGCCGGGACGACCTTTTTTGTAGGACTGTGCACGGTTGCAATCGGAGGAATCATCGGAACGCTGCTCGGAGCGGTTACCGGGTATTACGGCGGATTATTTGACGAGATTTTGATGCGCCTGAATGACGGTCTGACCTCGTTTCCGAGTATTCTGCTTGCGCTGGTATTCGTCAGTATCTTAGGACCCGGCAAATACAACATTATTCTGGCTCTTGGAATTATCTTCATTCCAAGCTTCGCGCGTGTGGTTCGAAGTGAATATATTACGCAGAAGCAGATGGATTATGTGAAGAACGCGAAGCTGATGGGAGCGTCGGATTTTCGGATTATGTTCGTGCACATTCTTCCGAATACGCGTCCGATTCTGCTGTCCTCCTTAACGATTGGATTTAATAACGCGGTGCTTGCAGAGGCCGGAATGAGTTATTTGAGTCTTGGCGTGCAGCCGCCGGACGCAAGCCTTGGAAGAATGCTTTCGGAAGCGCAGGCCTATCTGTTCTCCGCACCGTGGGTTGCGCTGGCGCCGGGAATTCTGATTGTATTAACGGTGCTCGGCTTCAGTATGGTGAACGAGGATGCGGGCTGAGGAAAAGCGCGGCTTACGGGAAAAAAGAAAGGCAGGAATGTATGTCAGAGAGAATGTATGAGAACATTCAAGAGAATATACGGAAGAACCCAGGGGGAAGGCCCGAGAAGAATACCGGTGAGAATCGCCGGGAAGGTTCGGACCTGCTTCTTGCCGTGCGCAATCTCTCCGTTGCATTTCCGGGAGGAAAGAGAGAGGCAACGGTTGTGGATACGATCTCCTTTTCTTTGAGAACGGGTGAGGTATTGGGAATCGTAGGAGAGTCCGGTTCCGGAAAGAGTATGACCGCCCTTGCATTGATGGGACTGCTCAAAAAAGGAGCGGTTCGCAGTGCGGATGCGATTCTGTTTGACGGAAAGGATCTGAACCGGGTATCGGCGGAGGAATACCGGGATATTCGGGGAAGAAGCATGGCGATGATATTCCAGGAGCCGATGACCTCGCTGAATCCGGTGTACACGGTGGGAAACCAGGTGGAGGAGATGTTAAAGCTCCACGCGCACCTGTCGAAGGAAGAGAGGAAGCAAAAGACGATACAGGCCTTTGAAGAGGCAGGAATTCGGGACAGCGCCGAGGTATGGGGCAAATACCCGCACCAGCTCTCCGGCGGACAGCGCCAGCGCGTTATGATTGCGATGGCGATGATATGCGAGCCGAAGCTTTTGATTGCGGATGAGCCGACGACTGCGTTGGATGTAACGATTCAGGCCAGAATTCTTGCGTTGATTAAGAAGCTGAACCGGGAGCACGGGACGGCGGTGATTCTGATCTCTCATGACCTTGGAGTTATCCGGAATATCTGTGATCGAACGCTTGTAATGTATCAGGGAAAGATTGTGGAGCGTGGATCGATTGAGGAGATCTTCTCGAATCCCAAAGAGAACTATACCAGGACTCTCCTGGACGCGGTGCCGGGAATCCATAAGCGGGACGATGCAAAGGCAGCAGGAGCGTACGGGACTGCGGCCGCGGAATATAGGGATATCCTCGTATCCGTTCGGGATCTGACGGTTGCATATAAGGGAAATAAAGAGGGGCTGTTTGGCAGGCGCCGCGTGACAGAGGCGGTCAGCCACATTGATTTTGATATTTATAAGGGGGAGATCCTGGGGCTGGTTGGAGAAAGCGGCTGCGGGAAATCGACGACCGCTAAGGCGATAGCCGGATTAATCGACTCGTATACCGGAACAATTACGCCGGACAATCGAAAACCGCAGATGGTGTTCCAGGATCCGTACGGGAGCCTGAACCCCTGTAAGACAATTGGATGGATTCTGGAAGAACCCTTAAAGATGCAGGGAATGAAGCGCGCGGTCGATCGGGTTGCAAAGGCAAAGGAACTGCTTGCGGAGGTGGGTCTTCCTGTGGAATACGCGGCCAGGTATCCGAGGGACTTAAGCGGAGGGCAGCGCCAGCGCGTCGCAATCGCAGCGGCGTTGATTACCGGTCCGCAGCTTCTGATATTGGACGAGCCGGTATCGGCACTGGATGTGACCGTTCAGGCACAGATTCTGGATCTGCTGCAGAGAATTCGCAGGCAGCACAATCTGACCTACCTGTTCATTTCTCATGATATGAACGTAATCTATCAGATCTGTGATCGCGTCTGCGTCATGACACAGGGAACGATTGTGGAGACCGCTGCGCCAAGAGAGCTGATTGCGAATCCGAAGCATGAGTATACCAGACAGCTTTTAGCTTCCGTTCCGGAATAAAAAGGCAGAATTCAATTAAGAAAAGAAGGGAGATCAGCATGTTAAAAAGAGGAATTATCTTCAACGAAGACGGAGATCACTTTTTAAATACAAGACTTAAGACTGATATGGGGCGCGAGGTGGATGAGGAGACGCTGCTTGCGTTCATCGACCAGTACAAGAATACGGATATTACGGACCTGTTCCTGTGCGTCAGCGCAATGATGTCCTCCTTTCCGTCGAAAGAAAAGACCTTTTACGGGGATAAATACCTGGTGAAGGAAGAGATGGGAAAGGCGGTTGACTACAGCGGGACGGTCTGCGAGGTGGCCTATCATATTTGGGTGGAGAACGGACTGGATATGTATGGAATCTGGATTAGGCGCTGCAGGGAGAACGGGATTGCTCCGTGGCTTTCCTTCCGGCTGAATGACGCGCATATCCAGTTTGATGTACCCAATTTCCTGGTACCGAAGGAATATTATGAACATTTTGAGGAGAATTCGCGCGTGCGCCACCGCAGGCAGATGCAGTATTTTGACCGGTGCAGGGACTTTGAGCTGCCCAAGGTGAGAGAGGAATGGCTTGCGCATATCGAAGAGGCACTTGAGCGGTATGATGTCGAGGGAATTGAACTGGATCTGCAGAGAGAGCTCTGGTGCTTTAGAATCGGTAGGGAGCGTGCCGGGGCACAGGTCATGACGGAATTCATCGGAGCGGTGAAAGCACTGCTGAAGCGCTATGAGTCGCGTGTTGGCCATCGAATCCAGCTTGCGGTCCGGGCGCATCCGAATCCCGTGACCTGCTGCGAATTCGGCTTTGACATCTTAGAATGGGCAAAGAGGGGATACCTGGATCTGTACATCGCGGCACCGCGCTGGGCAACGAGTGATAATGATATGCCAATCCGTCTCTGGAAGCAGATGCTCGAGCCGTACGGAGTTCCGGTTGCGGGAGGCGCGGAGATTCTGCTCGGCGCAAGTCCGAAGCCGACCGGCAATCCGCCCAAGGTTATGCGCGCCGTGAATACAGTCGAGACAGCGTTTGGAACCGCTGCCAATATTCTGGAACAGGGCGCAGATAAGCTCTATCTGTTCAATTATATGTCCTTTGAACAGGAAATGATTACGCCGCAGACGCGCCGGGATACGAAGGAGAACGATCTGTTCAAACCGGAGGGAATGCTTCATTTCCTTGCAAATGCGGGAGATACCGAGCGAATTGCTCATGTTCCGCGCCGGTATATTCTGACCTATACGGATACCGCTTCGCTCGGGCATGAGAAAAGTGCACAGCTCCCGAGAACGCTTGCCGGGACGGCAGCAGGAATGCCTGGAGAGCCGATGTTCCTGCGCATCGCGGCAGGAGGAATCGGAGAGACGGACGAGGTGACGCTGAACCTCGGAATCGAAGGAGTGTCGGAAGGAGAGGATGGATGGAATGCAGGAGACGCGCTTCGGGTATACGTGAACAGTGTGCCGGTACCCTTTCTTGGTACCTGTGAACCGACACCGCCCGTTCTGACGCGCAGCCGGATTTATACCTTCCGGATTCCGAAGGAAGCGAATGCCGGAGATGTCTGGATTGTTGAGATACATAGAGAATCGGAATACGGAGTACGAAAGGAGACCCCGATCACGATTGATTATGCTGATATCTGTGCGGTTCCGAAGGAATAGACTGCGGCAGATAAGAGTCATCAATGATATATTAGAAAAGGGAGCCTGCTCCATACCAGAATCAGAGACATTCGGTAAGAGCAGAGCTCCCTGTTTTATGTGCCTGTATTCCTAATCTTAGGCCTGCGTACTGTTAACGGGTGCTTTTTTCCGCAAGCCTCAGTGCGGATATCACAGGAACAATTAAGATACCTGAGAAGAAATTGCCGATTCCGTGGATGCAGTCATAAGGCAGCCCTGCAATTATCCAGGTGATCATGCCTTGAAAGCTTAGGCCGAACAGAAGCGCCTGAGCCGGAGCATATAAGGTTCCGTACAAAAAGCCATGCGCCGCGCACAGCAGCATATAGATAAGAGGTCTCCATCTTGACGGAAGGTTCTGCGGCAGAAGCATAGCTGCCGCCCATAATACAGACCAGATGTACAGGTAAGGGATCCACCAGGAGGCAAATCCGGCGAACATACCGGTAATCAGAACAAAGATGTATATGGGGTATAACGCCTTTTTTCTATATACGACAGTAAGCGCGATAATAAAGACTCCGATCAGGTGAATGTTCGGAAGAAATTCCATGATTACCTTGGAGGCATACATAACGGCACCGAGCATTCCGAATACCACAAGCTCTCTTACAGTAAGCTTCAAGATTATTCGACCTTAAACGAATAGGTTGCACCCTCGGTAATGTCCGTGGAATCGACTCCGGATGTGGCATATTCACCGTTCACATAAAAGGCCCAGTAGACGCCGTCCTTATCGTAGTCGGCGGTAATTCCGTTCACCGTCTTTACATACAGGCCATAGTCCCCGTCCTCTCCGGCAATCAATTCGAGCTCAAGCAAAGCATCGCCTACCGTCTCTTTATCGGTGTGGATCTCAAAGACGGTCTCGTTGCCGTCCTTGTCCGTGACGGTAAAAAGGAATTCCGTATCTCCCTCGCCCATGACGACGGTTCCGTCGGCAGAGATCGAAGTGGTTCCCTGGTACGAGGTATCGGAATTGGATTTGTTGTCGCCGCAGCCAATTGTAGTCAGTGCCATAGCCGCAATCAGCACCATACAAAGGATGAACGACAACGACTTTTTGGTTCGTGTCATTTGCATCATTGCATTCTCCTTGTTATAATGTGTATTTCCTCAGGAACCGGCACTCGCGGTTATCAGATTGAGGATGGAAGGGTGTTCAGATATTTCGACTTGGCGCGTTATCATCCGGCCTTCTCAGATTGTTCCAATGACCTGTCCCCCGGTTGCGGCCCGGGGTAAGAATGATACACATAGATGCGCTTCACGGCGACGGGCTCGTATAGGAATTCCACCTATTTCCCTGAACATCCTCCGTTATTATAGTACAGTCAGGAGCGTTTTGCAAGATGGGCATCTGAAAAAAGGCATCCATCACCTGCTGTCGTTTGGAGAAGCACAGACGCCGATAAACAGCAGATCTCCGTTCGGGGAGGTAATTCCGTACAGGAACGGCCGATTCAGAATCATATCCGCGTAATCGGTCGGTAATGCCGCGCCGGCATAGTCAATCTTTGTAAATGCGGACGCCTCTACGCCATTCTCGTCGATTCCGATATGCGTCTCCTGACGTACGCTTGAGATAAACGCAGCATCGCCGGTCAGTCCGGAAAAATCTGCGTTACCTGAGAAAGCCGATACGACTCCGAGACGCTCTAAGGCCTCCCTGCAGTCGAGTGAGCTTGCGAAGCTGAATTTGGGAATCTGCCAGGTTACTTTTCCGCAGACAGACGCACCGCCCTCAAAGGTCTCCCGCAGACGCTCCGGGGAGGAGAGGAGATCGTAGGGGGAGATGCCTTCATCCGGAAGAATGAACACCATGGCTCCGCCGTTCTTCAGACTCAGCTTCGAGCGGGTAAAACCGTCTCCCCTGGCAAATGTATGGCTGCCGTATACGGTATTCATGAAATCACAGGTAATCTCAGAACCGTCTGCAAGATAGAAGGTATCCGCAGCAGTATTTGACTTATTGAACCGATCCTGCCATTCGTCGCAGAAATACACCGTGTTGATAATGGATAAGATCTGCTCCGAATCTGTGGTGAACTCCGGACTGATGGAACCCTCTGCATTCTCCTTGATCCAGGCTGCCATCTGCCTTCCGGTATCCTCGTCGGCAAAATCGACATGGAAGGACGACGCATAATAATTCTCGGCCGCGAGTTTTGCGTAATCCGTGACAACATCGACGGAATCATCGATCCAAAGTGAATTCGCGAGGGTGAGCCTGCCGATTTCGTTATCACGGTATAACCGACGGAACAGATTTCCGCACTGTACGGCAAGAGTATCCGCATGATCGACTCCAAGGAGCGTAAGAAGCTCGCTCTGCGTCTCGCCATCCGCACCGGAAGCCGCCATCGCAAGCGCATAATACAGCGAAAGCGGCGAAAAATTCTGATTGCCGGATTCGCCGGAAAGGAGCGCAGAAGCAGTCTCATATGAGAAATCAATTACCGCGAGGAAAAAGGATTCCTCGATTGGATTCTCATCGCGAACCGCGCGCCTGGTCTCATAGTCATCAAATGCGTATGCCCTTGGCAGAGAAACCTCGAAGATCAGGCCGTGCGCCGTATCCGTGCTTTTCTTAAGCGGAAACAGTACCGCAAGTGCACATACCAGCACCGCGCAGGCCGTAGCAGCAACCGCCCGTTTCCGACCGGAATGTAAGAACCGGGCGCGAAAGATACCGGAGCGTTGTTCCGGAAGCAGGGCCGTGTTCTTTGCCTCTTCCACCAGGGAATCGGGCACATTTGTAATTGCATCAAATAATTTTTTTTCTTTCATAAGCAGTCTCCCTTTCTGAACTCAGATCGTTACATTTTCCCGTTCCAGCCACTCTCTTAGCTTTCCGCGGAGCCGGTAAAGCCGTCCGGCGAGCTGATTGGGAGCTGTCCGGCATTCCGCGGCCAGATCCTTTAGAGCATCTCCGAACCAGTACCTTCGTAAGAACAGGACGCGATCGTCGGTATCAAGTGAATTCAGCCAGTCGCTGATGTGATTCGTCAAAAGCTTCGCGTCGATCTCCGCCTCCACGGTTCTGGGAGAGGGAACGCACTCGGATAATTCTGAGAGCAGAACGCCGGCGCCGCCGCCCCGTTTGGCCGTACGCCGTTCCTGCCAGCGGTTGATCGCAAGGTTGCGGACAATCCGGCCAAGATACGCCGTCAGACTCTCCGGCTTTGTGGGCGGAATTGTATTCCAGGCCCGCACGTAAGTATCGTTGACACATTCCTCGCTGTCCTGATAATTCGCCAGAATCTGAAAGGCAATCCGGCCGAGCAAAGGGCCGTATTTTGCCTGGCATTCCGCAAGAGCGGATTCTTCTCTGGCCCAGAACAATTCAATAATCTTCCCATCATCCATTGGAAAACCTCCCTTCACTTACAGAGACAGGAAATCTTCCGGAATATTTCCGGAAGATCGCATTTTGATGTAAAAATTTTAAATTTCGAGCAGGGTTGCTTTATGATGCATGGCGGGGAGAAGTTTTTCGAACAGATCGGAAGTCGCGAATCGGATGCTGGAGGTATTGATGCAGGGATGGCACGCAAAATACGGGCAGTCCGCCACTTCTTTGTCAATGAGCAGGGTTACCTTGCAGTCCGGATCGTTCATCAGTGCCATAACGGTGGCAGAACCGGGAGTTACGTCAAGAAACTGCTCCATGTATTCCGGCTCTGCGAACGAAAGACGAGGAGCGGCAATTAATTTGGACACGACGGCAGTTCGGAATTTCTTATCGCCCGGCATCAGCAGCAGATAATAGGAGGAATGCTTCGCGTCGCATAAAAATAGATTTTTGCATATCCGGGTTCCCAGATACCGGTCCACCTTCTCGCAGTCTGATATATGAGCCATCGGCTCGTGATCCAGACGGTCAAACGGGATCGCAAGAGAATCCAGGAGATCATACACACGCAGTTCTTTGGATAGGCGTCCTGTCTCGTCGGCAGGGCGTCCGTGATAAAGAGTAAGTTCGCTGTCCATATGTGTTCCGCCTTTCTTTTAAACTGATAATTAATAGTATCGTATCTGAGAGGTACTGTCAATCGAATCCGGGGAAATAGGCGGTAAATTTGTGCCTGGCGGACTGGCTTAGCGGGGATATTAGGAATGCAGATTGGCAGGAATTTTTTTGATATTTTCCAGCAATCCCCTTCTTCGCAAAGGGAAAAAAAGTCGGTAAAGTGAGAGAATGTCGGTATATTAGGATTGTTGAATCTTTCCGTCAATATTATTATATAAAGAGGAGAGAATAAGAAAGGTCAGAGGTGATAAATTGTACAAATTGCTCATAGTCGAAGACGAGGAAAATACAAGGAGGGCGCTGCAGTACTGCGTTCCCTGGGAGATATGGGGATTCGAGGTGGAAGAGGCATTTGATGATGGGGAGGACGCGCTCGAGTATATGAAAGAAAATTCCTGCAACGTTATTCTGACCGATATTATGATGGGCAGAATGAATGGTCTGGAGATGATCGAGAATATACGGGAATTTCTTCCCAATATCAAGATTGTAATCCTGAGTGGGTACAGTAATTTTAACTATGTAAAAAAGGCACTGCAGTGCCAGGTATTGGACTATCTCTTAAAACCGGTTGATGATGATGAACTGATCAGAGTCTTTCGGCGAATTCGGGAGACTCTTGATGAGGAAGCAAAAGAACGCGATGCGCAGACCGTAAGTACGGGGGAGACAATAGAACTGATTCAGAAAAGCTTTCTGAAGATGCTGCTGTCGGCGCAGATCAAGATGGAGGATGAATTCAATGCCTACCGGAAGCTGTTGGGAATAAAAGAGGATATTATCCGTTATCCGATGATGGCCTTTGAAGTAACGTTTGCGCCCCAGGATAATATGCAGATGTATATGGAGGAGGATTTTGAGATTATTGATCAAAAATTAAGAGAGGGCTTCATATCGGCAAGCGGGGATTATATGTATCTGATTATCGATGAAAGCAATGTTCAGTGGAGAATCGTGGCATTCTCCTTAAAGCAGCAGGATGTGGAACGGTTAAAGAGTCACTGTGGTCAGAAGATTTACAAATTCATACGCAAATTGAATGATCAGGTGAAATGTAAGGTGTTCTGCAAGGTGACGCATTCCGTGCAGCGGGTCGGTGATCTGGTGGGAAATCTGGATGTGCCGGAGGATGGAGAATATGCAAAGAACATCGGTCAGGTAGAGGAAGTGTTCTATGAGAAGCTGCTCTCGAGATATAAGCTGTTCGTTATGGAACTGGATCTGGGCAATATGGATCAGATTTCCAGAATGATTGACAATATGGTACAGGAATTATTGGTCGGTTCAATTGAACAGGCCAAATTCATTGTAAAGAATCTATTTGCCATGATATCGGAAGAGTATGGTCAGCGGGAACTCGACGTATGGAAGCTTACGGAAGGGATGTTCGATTATAACGTTCTGCAGTCTGTGACGGATTTTAATGATCTGGCGGCATCAATGAAAGAAGTATTTTGGTTCTTACATACGGCGCTTGAGAAGAAAAAGATGGATTATAATTCCGATGTCGTGGGTGCCATTATCCAGTATATAGAGCAGAATCTATCGGGAGATCTTGGAAATGAAACCATAGCGAGAAAATTCAGGCTGAGTTCGGGTTATATGGGGCGGCTTTTCAAACAGATGACAGAAGAGAATCTGTCGGATTATGTCTTACGAATCCGAATGGAGAAAGCGGTTACCCTGCTGCGAAGCGGCAGCTGTAATATCGCTGAGATCAGCAGTAAGGTTGGGTACGGTACGCAGTCCTATTTTGGAAGAGTCTTTAAGAAGTATACCGGATATACCCCGACGGATTATTGCCGGAGCGTGCTGCTATGACGACAAAATCAGCCTGGAATTATATTAAGAAGTATAAGTTTAACAGCCTGATGCTGCGGAACTTTGCGGGAGCAATTTTGATTGTAGCACTCCCTCTGCTGTTGCTGGTCTTTATCGGGTACCGGAAGTTCAGCGAAGAGATGAATCATCGTATGGCGGACATGAACGAAGAACTGCTGCAGAAAAGCGCCGTGGTAACGGATAATGTCATGCGCGATATTATGGAAGTATTAGAGCAATTATCCGGGGAAGAGGTTGTATTGTCCGTAATGCAGACCGAAGAATTCGGGAAGCGGGAGTATGCCGAGGTAGAAGAGGTTGCCGCACTCATATGCCAGTACAGACAGCTGAATCGGTATATTACCTCCATCTACATATATTCGGATGTGAATCAGCGGGTTATTGATGGCACGACCTTCAGCAATATCCAGAAATACGGGAAGAAGGACATCTGGTATCCGGTCTATAAGAAGATAGAGATGGATTCCCAATATACGCTGGTAAGTGGTGAGAATAATATCCTGGTCTGTCAGCCGATTGCGGTGAACGGAGGAACTATCGGTATCATTGTCTTTGATATCAATCTGCAGAAGGTCAAGGAACTGTTAGAGAGCGAGGATCTTATGCAGACAGGCAGCTTCTTTGTAGTGGACAGTGCCGGCCAGGTTCTGTACTGTAATCAGCCGGAGTATTTTACCGCAAGTGAGAGGGAAAAACACAGATATCGGAAGGCAATTGGGCAGGTGAAGCCCGGGAGCAGCGGCTTGTACGGCATGGATGATTCTGCATTTGTCTCCGTGGTGAAATCCGAGCATCAAAGCTGGAAATATGCTCTGATAACGGAACGGCCTACTTATAAAGAAGAGGTGGGCGCGCTCAAAGATTTTCTTGTACTGATGCTGGTGACCGGTACCGTGTCGGGAATTCTTGCCGCCTATGTCATTACCCGCGTTACATACGGTCCGGTTAAAAAGATTGTGGAAGTGATTGAGGAACCTCGTGTGCATATGACCGGGGAGACAAGCAGGCAATCCAATGAACTGCTGTATATTACCAGCAATATTTTAAGCACTTTAAGAAGCAAACAAAAGGTGGATGAGGAGCTGGAGGAACGTGTCGAATCCATGCGGGCCCTTCAGTCCATGGCGCTGCAGTTTCAGATGGAGCCACACTTTCTGTACAACACGCTGGATCTGATTAAGTGGAGTGCCGTGGAGGACATGGGTATGGGCAACAGAACCAGTAAATTAATCGCCAAGTTAGCACTGCTCTATCGGAGCGGTCTTGAGGGAGGGGTGAGAGCATGAAACGTTCCGGCTTTCAGGAGATGAGTCCGTATCGATATCCATTCTATACGATACTACATCCAAGGGATGGATTTCAGGAGATGAAATTCAATAAAAAAGGCTCCATGACGGTAATGCTTATGATACTTGCTGCCTGGCTCTTTGTAGAATTATTCTACCGTTCGGCCATGGCATTCGATATGAATCCGTTTATCTATCAGGATGTCAGCCTGCTTCGAGTTGCCGTCATCACGATTATTATGTATGTAATGGTCTGCCTGTCCAACTGGTGCTTCTGCACTTTGCTGGACGGGAAGGGAAAGTTAAAGGATATCTGTATCGTTGCCTCCTATTCCCTGCTCCCGTATATCATCGTCCGCTTTGTTACGGTGCTTTTAAGCGTGGTTATGACGGGGGAAGAGCAGATGATATTGGATTATCTTGTTATCCTGTCACAGGTCTGGTGTTTTGCCATGGCGTATACGGGGCTGCAGGAGATCCATGAATATAGCTTTAAGAAGACACTGATGTCGATTGTACTGACGCTGGTAGGTGTTGTTATCATGTTCTTCATCAGCATTCTGCTGATTATGCTGCTGCAGCAGCTGTATAACTTTATTGTCACAGTCACGTTCGAATTGAGATATTAGTGCGGGAGCTGTTGAGACATATTGGTTATGACTTATAAGGAGACAGGGATGAATAAAAAGGATAAATTAAGAAAGATATGGAAGGGCTTATGCAAGCATAAGGAAAAAATCAGCCTTGGAATTGTCCTTGGAATTGCCGCCGCGGCAGTTGCATTCATAGCGTATGGGGCAATGCAGATCATGGAGTCGGATCGCGTCAGAGAGGCAGAAGCCGCCGGGATGCGGCAGGAATCCCCGATTGCCGCAGATCGGTCAAGAGATTATGGAGAAGAAGGATTCCGCAAGGTGGCAGAGAATGAGAATTATATCATGTATGCCGATTATACCACGGGCGCAATCAATATTGAGGAGAAATCCACGGGAAAGGTCTGGTACAGTAATCCGCAGGATTACACAGAGGATACGATTGCCGCGTCTAAGCATCGACTGCGGTCGCAGTTAAGCTTGTCTTATCTGGATCTGAGCAATAAGGTTGAGAAGACTTTGGAGAGCTATAACGGAAGTGTTACACAGGGAGGAATGGAACATGAGGTATTAGAGCAAGGAATCGAATTCTGCTTCTCTTTTCCGGTTCCGGGAATTCGGATTACCGTGCGCTATACCTTAGAGGAGGATGGCTTCACGGCTACGATACCGTCGGATGGGATAGAAGAGCTCTGGAGTGAGAGCTATCTTGTGACGGGAATTGAACTGCTTCCGTTCTTTGGAGCAGGGGGGGCGTCCGACGAAGGATATCTGCTGGTACCGGACGGTTCCGGGGTTCTGATTGAATTCAATAACGGAAAGCAAAGATATCAGGAATACCAGAACTGGGTGTATGGAACGGATCTTGCCCTTGTACAGGAAGAAGAGCCTGTGCAGTCGGAGTCGATTGGTATGCCTGTATTTGGACTCAAATGTGGGGATCACGCATTCCTGGCGATTATCGAATCGGGGGATGCAAGCAGTAAGATATATGCTTATACCAGCAAAAAGGTGGATTCCTATAATAAGGTGTACAGCGAGGCGATATACAGACAATTTCAGCCCAGATCGAATGTTAAGACAGGCTACAGCACCAATATGCTCGAAGGCTGCGATTATACGGTTCGCTATCTCTTCCTCTCAGGAGAAGAGGCAGACTATTGCGGGATGAGCAGGGTCTATCAGGAATACCTGACGGAACGGAACGAACTGAAGCTTTCCAACCTGGCGGATAAGAACTACCTGATTCTGGATCTATACGGGGCAGTAGGTATCGAGCAATATGTAGTAGGGGTGGAAAAGGACGTCATTACGGCTTTGACTACCTATAACGAGGTCTGCGAGATTGTAAAGGAATTAAAGAGCGGGGGAGTTGAGAATCTGATCATTAATTACCTCGGTGCATCAAAGGGTGGACTGGAGGGAAAAGCGGCGGATGGTTTCTCTACGGAATCCGTACTTGGAACAAAAGCGGAATTTAGGAAGATGGTAGATTATCTGAATCAGGAGGGAGTGCTGCTATTTATTGATACGAATCCAATCTATCTGTATGAAAGCGGAAACGGATATCATACGAAGACGGATAGTATCAAGACATTTTTTGGAGAGTATGCCTATCAGTACGACTATTCTTTGCACACAAAAAAGAGTATTAGCAGTACGCGATGGTACGTGCTGAGAGCTCAGCAAATACCCGAACTGCTGAGAAGTTTTACAAAATCTTTGATATCAAACGGTTTGGAGAATATTTCCATATCGGGTATTGGCGAACATCTGTATTCCGATTTTTCTGATGAGCATCCTTCAGGGCGGGGCGAGACGCTGAAGCTGTGGGAACAGGCCTTGATGGAGAACGAAAAGGAGGCACAATATCTGATGGTTTCGGGTGGAAATGCATATTCCTTCCCTTATGCAGATATCGTAACCAATGTAGCAGCGAGCGGAAGCGGGTATGATGTGGCAGCTCAGGATATCCCGTTTTATCAGATGGTGCTGCATGGGAACATTGTAACGGGAGCGACGGCAATCAATGATAAAGCGGATTATCACGATGCGTTCCTGAAAGCAATTGAGACCGGAAGCAGTCTGAAGTATGACTGGCTCTATGCCGATATAACGGAACTGGTCAGAACAGAATATAATGAACTGGTGTATGCATCTTATGAGTACTGGATTGACACTGTGGTGGAGGAATATCTTGCGCTGCAGGAAGCAGTCGGCGATCTTGCGGGGCAGCATATTGTGGAACACAGGTTGTTAGAAGACGAGGTATCCATGACCGTATATGAATCAGGAACGTGTGTCATCGTGAATTACGGGCAGAATGAATATCGTTATGGAGAACTGACAGTTGCAGGAAGAGACTATCTTGTTGTGGAAGGAGAGAAACAATGAGAACGGAGAAAATGGGAAGAAAGAAAGACAGACTGATTTCGAAAAAAGATATTACGGGATATCTGTTCATATCGCCGTTTATCATTGGCTTCATATTCCTGTTCCTGAAACCGATGATACAATCCGTTATTTACTCGTTTCATAAAGTCACGATGAGTGCGGAAGGTATGGTTCTGGAATATGTGGGATTTGCGAACTACAAGACCGCATTATTCGGGGATGCCGGGTTCTTTAAGGCATTATTATCAATGGGTGGAGAGGTGATTGTCAAAATTGTAGTTGTTATGTTCTTCAGTATGTTCGTGGCCGTACTGCTGAATCAGAAATTTGCGGGAAGGCTGTTCTTCCGAACGGCTATGTTCCTTCCTGTCATATTTGGAGCAGAACAGATTACAACCTTCAGCGATTACCAATCGATGTCTTTACAGGGCGGCAGTGATGTGGTTGGCACAACGGCTGTCCATGTGCCTAAATTTCTGGAAGAAATCATATCCGGGTTCGGGCCGTTTGCTGCGGTGATAACCAGCTTTACGGAGTATGCAAGTAACATATTTGAGATTTCCTGGGATGTGGGAATTCAGATTATTCTATTCATCATAGGACTGCAGGCAGTGCCTTCTTATCTTTATGAAGTATGTGAATTAGAAGGTGCAACGAAGTGGGAGACGTTCTGGAAGATTACATTTCCCATGCTGTCGCCTTCCATTCTTCTGTGCCTGATCTATACGATTATCGACAGCTTTAATTCGGGCAATGCGGTTATGGATATGATCGATGAGAATCTGCGGACGGTGATTCATTATGCATGTGCGCAGACGTGGCTATATTGTATTCTCGTCCTGATTCTGGTGTTTCTTGCCTATCGGATTACAGCGAAACACGTTATGTATCTGGATTAAACAGCGCGGAGGAAAGGAGGAGAGTGATTTGTTAAATAGTAAGAGATTGCCAACGAAAAAAGTTGCTCAGGTATCTGCATCCGTATGTTATAAGGTGTTTCGGATTGTGATTCTGTTGGGCCTTAGTTATCTGATGTTATATCCGGTGCTGTCCATTTTGTCGCAGGCGTTGATGCTGCCGGAGGAATTGTTCGATGGAACTATCGTATGGATTCCTGAGAATCCGACCTTCAGCAATTTTAAAAATGTTTTTACCTATATTGACTTTCCGCATCATATGAAAATCAGTCTGCAGATTGCGGTTATTGGTACGATACTGCAGCTGATTACTTGCTCGTTAGTGGGATATGGACTGGCAAGATTCAACTTCAGAGGAGTCGGTGTTGCATTCGCAATGGTAATTATTACGATCGTTGTACCGATCCAGACGTCTCAGATTCCAATGTATCTCGGATATCAGAGCTTTGACTTTTTCGGAATCGGGACATTGATTGGAAAGATTACCGGAACGCCGCTGACTGTGAATCTGTTGGAGAGCAACTGGGTGTATTATGTGCCGGCTGCATTTGGTGTCGGTCTAAATTCCGGATTGTACATCTTTTTATTCCGGCAGTTCTTTAAAGGGCTGCCAAAGGATCTGGAGGATGCCGGTAAGGTGGATGGGTGTAACGCTTTTATGGTCTATTTAAGAATTGCGGTACCTAACACAAAACCGGTCTTTGTGACAGTAGCATTATTATCGGTAATTTTCTACTGGAAGGATACGGTAATCAGCGGAATGTTTTTGTCTTCCATTGATCAGCAGCCGATTATGCTTCTCATCGATTCGTTTAAATCTATCTTATGGCAGTTGGGCGGAACGCAGGATGTAGGAAGATATACTGTAGAGATCAGCGCAGCCAGGCTTTTGGTGATTTCACCTTTAATTCTTGTATTCCTCATCTGCCAGAAGTTCTTTATCGAATGTATGGATCGTTCCGGAATCAAAGGATAAAGAGGGATTGTTTAGAAAAAATGTCGGCAGAGTGACAGAACGTCGGAATATTAGGATTGTCATATCTGACAATAACAGATACAATTTTCGTATAGTATTTATTTACTATGAATAAAAAAGGTAGTGTAAAGTAGCCTATGAAAAACCGGAGCTGAAAAAAATGGCTCCACTGGAACCTTGAAAATTGCAGATACGATTATTTTTGGCAGCGTCCGCCACCCTTGACAGCACACAAAAGAAATGCTCTGAAGTCGTTA
>JAGAPO010000023.1 GCA_017623215.1 Lachnospiraceae bacterium
ACATTGAGAATAAGCAGCAGAGTACACAAGGCTTTGCTTTACTTGATGTAGCGGAATTGCCGGAACTCAAAGAATCAGAATAAAAGATAATATGTACAATGCAAAACGCCCCTTGGCTCTATCGAAGCCTTGGGGCGTTTTTATTATGCTTGCATAGGTTGAAGCCAAACGGCGTTATCAAAATTGAGGAATCCGCCTTGTTCCATAATGGATACTAAAGCCTTTCTTCCACCGCAAGGGATATAAGGGGAAGTATTGCCCTCAAAAGCGAAGTAGCCTTTTTCCGGGTGCTTAAAGCAGTATCCCCAAGGTGCGGTATATCCAAGTGGATGTTTAAATTTTGTTTCGCCTTTAAGTCTGACGATTGTTAAAGCGGAATTGATAGCGATTGTTTCTTGTGTTCTCATAGGTTGTACCTCCTGTATATGTTGTGGATAATGTGTATAATTTTGTGAGTCTGTTGTTTCCTCATTCCTTATAATGCTATTATATACTTATATAAGTATATTTACAACCCGGAATAATATACAAAAATACTTATATAAGTATATCAAAACTTTGTGCAATATATACTTGTATAAGTATATGAGTTGTGATACAATAAAGAAAACCAAAGACAAGGAGGGTTTAGACGCTATGGCAGAGGAAAAGACAGGCGGTAAGCCAAGCACCAAGGCGAAGAATAAGTACAACGCCAAGGCTTACGACCAATTCTTAGTTACGGTCCCTACAGGAGAAAAGGCAGAGATTGACAAGGCAGCCAAGGAACAGGGGTATAGTAGCCGTAATGAGTTTGTAGTTGCAGCAATCAACGAAAAACGAAACAGAGGTTAGATATTACGATAATTTGATTTAAACGCACAGGAGGTACATTATGAACAATCCAAGAAGAAAGAGAATAGCAGAGGTTATAAGTAAGTTACAGGCATTGGAGGAAGAATTACAGGCAGTAAAAGAGGAAATCGAAGAGATTAAGGACGAGGAACAGGAGTATTTAGATAATATCCCGGAAAATTTGCAATCATCCGAGAGATACGAAAAGGCGGAAAATGCGGTATCGTGCTTAGAAAGTGCTATTGATAGCATAGATTGTATTGATTTTGAAGAAATAACAGGCTCTTTAGAGGAAGCAACGGAATAACAGGAGGGCAAGAATGGCAAAGATATTAAATAAATGCCCTTTATGCGGTGGAGGATTGGAATACAACGCATTACATCAGTATTCTTTAGTGTATAAAGTGTTAAAGAGTGGCAAAATGTCGGCAAAAAGGGTAAGAAAAGAAGATAACGGACCTATGGAGTGCGGATTTTTAGTCTGTATAAATCAAGAGTGCGGATTTACAACGGATTGCGACCTAAGACCGAATGATAGCAAGTTAGGTATAGACATATACACAAAAGGCGAAATATTTATGTATGAGGAAGAGGAATAATAAAAGGCGGTAGACCAAGAGAAAATCAAGGTTTACCGCTATTTTTATGTGTCCGATTCGGTCACAATCTCTATTTTTCATTTTGAGGGGCGATCGAATTATCGTGGGGGAGGTTCGGGACGCCGCCGCGATTGATATGCTGCAGGGTCTGAATACCGGGCACAGCGGCCTTTCAACCGGGCATGCCAATTCGGCACGGGATATGTTATCGCGGCTTGAGACGATGGTACTGTTAGGATCGGATATCCCGATTACCGCAGTGCGAAGGCAGATTGCGTCTGCAATCGATCTGATTATTCATCTGGGAAGGCTGCGCGATCGTTCCAGAAGAGTCCTGGAAATAACCGAAGTTCTGGAATGCGTGGACGGAGAGATTGAATTGAATCCGCTGTTCGCCTTCCGGGAGGAGGGGGAAGCTGAGGACGGAACCGTGATCGGAAGCCTGAAAAGAACTGGGAATAATCTGCTGCATGTCGGAAAGCTGGCCAGAGCAAAGGGAACCGGAAGGGAGCAGCTGATTCGGCGAGGGGAAGGAGAGAAGCATGAGTGTGGATAATCAGAAGAAAGACAGACTTCGTACCGGAAGATTACGGAATATACCGGTATTCCGGAAAAGAGTGCGTACGGATTGCGGGAAAGACAGCCGGAATGGCAGCGGTAGTCGGATATTTATTTTATGACAGTATCTGGGGATGCCTGCTCTTATTCCCGGTATTTCTTGCAGCAGAGCTGTTCGGAAAAAAGAAGCTGATTGCTGAACGGCGCAGGCACCTTACACTGGAGTTCAGAGATGCGCTGGCAGGAGTATCCGCGGCGCTCTCCTCCGGATATTCAGCGGAGAACGCGATTGGAGAGGCATTGAAGGATCTGCGGCTTCTGTATCCGGATGGAGCGTTAATAGTCAGGGAATTCGTCTACATGAATGCTCGAATGAGGAATGGAAGCACAGCAGAGGAGGTGCTTTCCGACTTCGGAGAGCGAAGCGGCACGGAGGATATCCGCAGCTTTGCGGAAGTATTTTCGGCAGCAAAAAGGGGAGGCGGTAATATGATCGCAATCCTGCAAAGAAGCATCGACAAGATCAACCGCAGGATCGAAGTAAAACGCGAGATCCGTACATTCCTTGCTGCAAAGCGGTATGAGACTTTGATTCTGAAAATGATGCCGTTTGGAATTATCCTATATCTGCGGATATGCTCTCCGGGATTTTTAGAACCGCTGTATCATAATGCGGCCGGAATCGAGGTTATGACCGTGCTTTTGCTGCTGTATCTGGGCTGTGCAGCTGCTGCGGATCGGTTAATGGAGGTTGAGATTTAACGGGAGGGGTGAACGGATGGATGTCAAGATGCTTATGTCTCTTGCGGCTGCCGCAGGAATCGTCGGCTTTGGAATCTGGGGCCGGATATGTGGGGAGGAGAGTCTCCGGGGGCTTGCATCCTTCTGGTATCCGGCGATAACAAGATTATATACAAGGACCGGGCTTGAGAAATATTTTATTAAGACCCGCTCGGCGGACAGTCTGCGGCTTTTACGGCCCTGGGAGTCAGGGAGAAGCTCGGCGAGGGAGTATATCTGTCGGCTTGGAAGCCTGATTTTAACCGGTTGTACGGCGCTGCTGGTGCTTTCGGCAATAACCGGGGCCTTTGGGGAAGGAGAGGGGGAGTCACAGCTTGACAGAAGAGAGGAAGGAATCTATCTTGCGAGGGGAGAACCGGCCGGACAGGAGGAAAGTCTGTATCTGAATGGGAGCCTGGTGGATGAAGAGGGGAACGCGGAGAAGCTGCGGTTCGAAGTAATCGTTCCGAACCGCGCTGCATCAGAGGATGAGGCCGAGCTGCTGCTTGACAAAGCAGAGGTGATATTGGAGAAAATGTGGCTGAATCATAACACGTCAGCGGACGCGGTACGGACGGATCTGAATCTGATTCGGGAGATTCCGGGAACCTCCATTACAGTGGATTGGGATACCGGGGGCTCGTTCCTAATCGCGCAGAACGGACAAATCTGGAACGACGATATTTCGGAGGAGGGGGAAGAAGCGGAGCTGACCGCAACATTGACGCTTGGAAGCTATAGGAGAAGCGTTGTGTACCGAATTCGGATCCTCCCCAGAGCAGAGGAGACAGAGGAACAGCTGCAGGAGCTGCTGGAAGAATACCTGACGGACGAGGCGGCGCGGGTTCCTGATGGGAACGTGATACAGCTTCCGAGCGAATTGAATGGGTATCAAATCAGCTGGGAGGAAGAGGAGAAGGAAGGAATACCGATATTTCTGTTCCTACCGCTCATAGTCTTCGGAATCGCAGCTGCCGGGAACGCAAGGCTGTCGGAGGGACTGAAAAGGAGGAATAACCAGCTGGCCGCAGACTATCCGGAGATTGTGAGCAAGCTTTCCCTGTTCCTGGGAGCCGGAATGAGTATTCGAATGGCCTGGGGGCGGCTGGTCGGAGAATATTCAGAGAGAATTGCAGAGGGAGGAGAGCGGAGGTTTGCATACGAGGAGATGAGGATTACCTGGAATGAATTATGCGTGGGAACATCGGAGGAAGATGCCTTTGAACGCTTTGGAAGAAATGTCGGAGCGATTGCATACATCCGATTCGGTACGCTTCTTGCGCAGAATGTCAGAAGGGGAGGCGCCCACCTTACGGCAATGCTGGAGGCTGAGGAAGCGGAGGCGTTCGCAGGGCGCAGAGAACGTGCAAAGCGGGAGGGCGAGGAGGCAGGAACAAAGCTGCTCGGGCCCATGCTTGGAATGTTAATTATTGTAATAGTGATTGTGGTATTGCCGGCCTTTTGGAGCATGTAGGGCCGGGACGCAGGAACGGAGGATATTATGAACAGAAATATGAAAAGGATGATCAAAGAGTTTTTCGTGGAGGAAGAGGGAATCGGCGTAGTAGAGATTATATTAATTCTTGTCGTGCTGATTGGCCTGGTTGTTATTTTCAAATCCCAGATTGAGGCGGTTGTAACGAGCGCGTTCCGGAAGATTACCGGAGACACCGGGACAATACTGGATTAGCGGCTGTTATGAGGAGAGAAGAGGAAGAAGGAGTAATTACGGTGTTCTTTTCCCTGATATTTCTGCTGGTCGTCTCAATGATCGGAAGTATGCTGTATGCAGCGCTGACAGCCGGGGCGAGAAGTGTCGGAGAGCGGGTGTTCGCGCTTGCGGGAGAATCCGTTCTGGCAGGGTATTATCGCCCGCTCTATGAAGAATATCATATTTTTGCAAAGGCATATCCGGGAGCCTTTGGAGTATATCCGCATCAGCTTTTGGAGGAAGAGCTGACGGAATGGAGCAGGCAGAACCTGGAGGACGGAGCGGTGAACGCAGGGAAGAATTTTCTGCCTGCGCATGTGCTGGAGGAAATCTCGATTACTGAGGTTACCTATCTGCTTTCGGACTGCGAGGACTGGTTCGTGAGCCAGGCTGCCGATTATCAGAAATACCGCGCTGCGGCAGATGCGGCGGATTATTTTATGCAATTAAAAGAAGCGATTGGAGGTATGTCGGAGGCTGCAGAAGTGCTTGAAGCAAAGACGAAGGCGGAAGAGAAATATGCAGAAGCGGCAATGGAGACAGCTGAGTTAATGCGCTGCATTGACGGGGTAAAGTGGAAACGCAGATATTTTATTTTCTCCGGAAAGGGGGTATCCGGTGCCGAGCAGTATGCAAAGCAGCTGTGGACAGGTGAGATTACACCTCAGAGTACGGGGATTAACCACCAGACCGTATTCAAGGCCGTACAGGGGCAGTATGTGAGAGCGGATCGGTTGGCGGAAGAGGCGTATGCGGCAGCAGAGGAAGCCGGACAGATAGCGGAGCAGGAGGCGGAGAATGAAGCGGAGCTTGCCGAAATCAGGCTTCGGCTGTATGAACTGGAAAAAGAGAGTGGAGCAGGAGAGGAGGTGTTGGAAAGTCAGAACGTTCCGGAAGCAAAGGCCGGGAGCAGAGAGAATGCGGCTGAAAGAGAACAAAAGCGTCTCCTGACAGCAAGAAAAGCGGAGCTGGAACAATTACAGAATGAGCTTAGCTCCAGACGGAGAAAGCTGGAAAGAACGACCGAAAAGCTGATCTCCGAGCTACGTGAAGTGTCCGCTTCCTCACTGGAATCGACGTATGAGGCACTTGAACTTATTGAAAGCATATCCGGTAGGCTGGAAGCGGCCGGACTTGCGCTGAAAGTGTTTGAAGAAGTATTGGCGGAGGCGGGGCCATATCTGGAAGCGGAGATGATGGCGCAGTTCCAGCAGGATGCCGCGCTTTTGCGGGAGAATGGGGGAATCGGATATGATGTAGAGGCGGCCGGAGAAGAGCTTGGGAGAAGGCAGAGCGTGCTTGGCGCAGTGGAAGAGGGGCTTTGGGAAGCCTCGAAAGCGTTTGAGGCCTCGGATTATACAGGAACGCTTCAGGCGCTTTCGGAATGCAGGAGTCGAATAGAGGAATTGGAATGGCGGGGCCCTGCGTTCGATTACAGCGATTATCAGGAGGATACCATAGACTGCGACCCGCTGGATGCACTAAAAGAACTGATGAATTCCGGAATTGCGGCGCTCGTACTGCCGGAAGGGACCGAGGTATCCGAAAAGAAAATGACAAAGGGTGCGCTCCCTTCCGAGTGGAAGCTAATTATGCAGGAGGAAGAAGAGGAGGGAGACGAAGGGGGAAGCATTTTGGGATTGGACCTGTCGTTGGACAAGCTCTTTTCCATCAATTTCAGCTGTCTGGCTGAGGCGGCGGCCGAGAAGCTTTTGTTCATTTCATACGCAGGAGAGCATTTTGGGAACTTTCTGCAGGCTGCGAAGGATAACGAGACAGGGATGAATTATGAACAGGAGTATCTTCTTACAGGCAAAGAAGAAGACGAGGACAATCTGAACGCAATGATTACGAAGCTTGTATTAATGAGAGCACTGATCAACCTAATCGGATTGACTGCGGATGCTCAGGCAAGAGAAGAAGCGGAATTACTGGCAGAAGCAGCCACAGCTGTTACCGGGATACCGATACTTAAGATAGTATTTACCTCGCTGTTACTTCTTTTATGGGCGGCTCAGCTGGCATTTGTTGAAGTGAGCGCGCTGCTTAAGGGGTATCAAGTTCCGGTGATTCCTGACAAAGAGGAACGGCCGGTGGAATTTGCCGATCTGTTTATCATGATTCCGTCAGTGATTCGCCAGAAGGCGGAGCAGTATAAGGCGCAGGAAGATGGACTTCTGGCGGGGTATCAGGACTATTTGAGATTGCTGCTGCTGGCAGCGGATACCGGCGTATTGGACGGCCGCGGGCTGGATCTGGTTGAGGTGAATATCAGAAAATGGTACGAGGAAGATTTTCGAATCCTGTACTGCGTATGCGGATTCCAGGCGGAGATGAGGGCGAGCATCCCGTTTCGGTTCCCAGATTTTCCGATCACAAGGTTGATATACGGAGAAGCGGGAATGGAGTATCGGACAGAAGCAGAGTTCCTTTATTGAGACAAAGAGGGCGTACCGGGATATCTGTTCTTGTTTGCAGTTTTTTGTTACGTGATCTCTCCAGGAACAGGGTGGGCATTCGCAGTGCCGGTGTGGACAAGATCAGATATCCGGATATGCCCTTATAATCACGGGAGGAGGAATAAAGGGGTGAGAAAGAAAAAGCGGATGGGGAAAAGGAAAGCGGAAGCTTCTATTGCCGCGGAGGCAGCATTGGCAGCGCCGGTTGTATTCCTGGCATGGATGGCGCTCCTGTATTTGTTCCGGGTGATTCAGATTCAGGAGACGCTTCATTACGCGGCAGCCGAAGCGGTGAGAACCGCCGCAGGCTACGGTTATCTGGTGCAGAAAGCCGAGTCAGCGCTGCGGCAGTCTGCGGAAGGGGAGGCAGGCCGGACCGGAACCGGGTATGAGAGCCGGGAGAATCGCTTGTCTAAGCAGGAAGGGCTGGAATCCGTTCTGGAGTCGGCGGAGAAGGGAATTATAGAAAGACTGGTATCCGGCGTGTCGGCGGGAGTTTTTTATAAATATAGCATGACACGATATCTGGATGCGGACTGGCTTAACCGTTCCTGCATCAGCGGCGGTTATGCAGGGATTGGGACGAGCGGCTCGGCAATCTTGTCGGAGCAGCAATGTTCGGAGATTGTACTGAGCTACCGAATAGAGCTTCCGTTTGGAATTGGGAAAGCGGCTGGGATACCGGTTGTTCAGAGAATAAAAGTAAAAAGCTTTACCGGCGAGGGGGAGATGATACAGGCAGGGAGTTCGAACGCACAGAAAGAGACGGAGATTCAGGTCTATGTTACGGAAAGCGGGCAGGTATACCATACGAGTAAAGAATGCACTTATATCAGCGTGTCAATCGCTCCAAAACGTCTAAAACAGATGGAGGAGGTGAGGAATGAAAGCGGACAGCGGTATCGGCAGTGCAGCTATTGCATCCAAGATGCATCGGGCAGCAGTTGGGTCTACATTACAAAATACGGGGATGTCTACCACATGAAGATGAGCTGCTCACAAATTAAGCGTGAGGTAAAGACACTGACATTTTCCGAGGCGAAGGATAGATACCGGGTATGTTCAAAATGTGCGAAGGAAGGAGTAAGACAGGATGAACCTAATTAGGTTTGCGAAAAATCTAATCATTGCAGGGCTGCTTGTAAGCGCCGGAATCAGCGACCTGAAAAGCAGGAGAATATCACTGTATCCAATGTTGTTCGCCGGAGCAGCGTTAGTCTTATGCGCTGTTTTAGAGAGAGACAGAGCCTTTGCGGATATTTTGGGAGGAATGGCGGTGGGCGGTGTATTATATTTGGCAAGCAGAGTGACGAAGGGAAAAATCGGAGAAGGGGATGCATGTATTATCGGGGTAATCGGGATTGGAAGCGGTCTTTTATGCAATCTTCAGATATTGTGTACAGGACTGGTTTTTGCGGCGATATTATCCGGAATTTTGCTGATTACCGGAACGGGAGACAGGGATACAAGGCTGCCGTTTGTCCCGTTTTTATTCGCGGGTTATCTGATTGCGGCGCCTGTGTAGAGGGAAGGTGATCTGGATGAAGAGGTATTGGAACAGAGCAGAGCAAAAGTCGGCTGAGAACGTGCTGGAAGCGAGCTTTACCGTGGAGGCTGCATTGGTGCTCCCGATGGTAGCTGCAATTATATTTGCGATCATTTATATGATGTTCTATCTATATGACAGGGTGACGATAGGCTCCGTGCTTCATCGTTACGCCTGGCAGGCGGCAGAAGAGAAGAGCCTGGGAATGAGCGACAGGGAAAGAAGTCAGCTGAAAGAGCAGCTGTTCGAAGAAGTATCGGGCAGCAGCATTCTGACAGGTTCGGCGGAGGTTTCATTAGAGGATAGTATATTTGAGATCCGGATGTCGGTTCATGCGGATGCGTCGATTCCGCATAAGATTCGAGAGCTGACCGGTATACATGAGGAGGCTCGGGAGGAAGTGCGCGCCGCGGTGCTGCGCATGGCGGAACGAACCCGAATATCGGATATTATATGGAATATTGGTGAACATGCGGCGAAATGAGGTATGAGAGTAAAGGAGGCAGCAATGGAGGAACTTCAGGTTGAATATAAAAGAGATATGCAGAGCAGCTATCTGGTCATTCGCACGGAGGAGATACCGGAGAATACATATCGGATTCTAATGCTTTTGAATAACCGGATCGAGGGCTTGCTGGAGATGGAGCTGCGATCGATAGATGATAAGAACGTCTACTATTATGAGATATCATCCAGGCAATCATTCGCGTGCCTGTATGAAAAGAGAACGCTTACCTGTGCGGAGTTGAGGAATTTTATCAGGAACCTTATCAGCATTATCAACCGTGGCAAAGAATATCTGCTGGAAGAAGATGATTTTGTTATAAGGCCGGAATATATCTATATGTCGCCTCCGGCCTGTGAGCTCTCTCTGTGTTATTTGCCGGGGTATAGACACAGCATGAGAAATCAGTTGTCCGAACTGTTTGAAGTGCTGATGAACAAGGTGAATTATAAAGAAGAAAGGGCGGTGCTGCTGATATATGCGCTGTATATGGCGAGCAGGGAGGAAGGCTGTACCTTTGAGAAGCTTCTTGACCTGATACGGGAGCAGAGCGCGGAGGAGGCGTGGAATCCGGATTTGGAAGATTGCGAAACGGACCGGATAAAGACCGAGACAAAAAAGAGGGAGGAGGCGCTGCCAGGGCAGGAAGAGAAGGGGGTTAGAAGTGTTCAGCATAAAGGTCCGGCACGGGAAAGGGAGCAGAGTAAAAAAGGGGAGGAAGGTGCTGCGTTCTCGGATAATCCGATGTTCCTCTCCGATGCGGAGAGAAGAAAATACCGAATAGCCGGCATTGCAGGAATAATGATTGCAATAGTATTAGCGATATACATTGCGGGGGAGGGGATTCGGGGAGACATGAATGCGGCGCGGCTGACGGTCGGGGCAGGGCTTGCGATAGCTGCCGCAGCAGCTTCGATATATGCGTTTTACTTATCTGCACAGCGCCGGAGTCCGCGGATACAGCCGTTAAAGCTAAATGTCGAAGCCACCCTTAAGAATGCGGAATCAAGAGCAGGAACGAAGGAACATGCCGGAAGAATCCGAACGGACGGTGTTAATTGGGACGAAAAGGAAGAAGAATCCATTAGAAATGCTCGAACAGATGAGGCACATTTTGAGAACGGAGCGAAAGAAATCAACGGGAGTGCCGAGAAGGGGGCAGTGAAAAGAGAGCTTCCGGATCCTTCCTCCGAGTGGGGTCAGTCGGAGCGAACCGTAATGCTGTCAGATTTTACAAAGGAGGAATATTATCTGACTCCGGCGGGGCGGCATACGGATGAGAAGATTTTGCTGGAGGAATTCCCTTACTATATCGGAAAATGGAGGGAACATGTCAATCTGCTTCTGGAAGATAGCTCTGTAAGCCGATTTCATGCTAAAATAACGAAGGAGGGGGAAGACTATTATATTACGGATTTGAATTCCACAAATGGGACCTTTGTGAATCGGGACAGGCTTCAGCCGAATGAAAAAAGAAGGCTGAATACAGGGGACGAGGTCGCTTTTGCGGGGAGGAAGTATCAATTTTTATCTATGTAGGGCTCTAATTTTCTTGCCTGTACGGAGAAACGGGTATATAATGGAGAAAGAATTCTGGTAATTGAGAAAGGAGCCGAAACATGGGTCATACCTACGTGATGAGTGATATGCATGGAATGTACGATCTGTACCGTCGAATGCTTAAAGAGATTTCTTTCTCGGAAGAGGATACTCTGTACGTGCTGGGAGACGTTGTTGATCGGGGCCGTGATGGCATTAAGATCCTTCTGGATATAATGGAAAGAGATAATGTGACGTTAATTTTAGGCAATCATGAAGCTATGATGTTGGATGTCGTGACGATGGAGGATTTGAGCGGTCCGTTGTATGAGGAGAGAATGTTCCGCTGGGAGAAGAACGGAGGCGGGGTGACGGCGCACCATTATTTTGGAGGACTTGGCTACAAGGATCAGGCAAGGCTGATTGCTTATCTGGAATCGTGCCCGCTGTTTCTGCATAATGTAGTGGTGAACGGAAGACGCTTTTATCTGGTACACGCATATCCGGATGATAAGGGGTATGCGGACGGAATCACGGATGAGACGATCAGCTGGAACAGTCTGATACAGCTGACGCCGGAATATCAGAAAAAGCTGAGAGACCAGCTGATGTGGACAAGAATTGACAAGGAGAATGAATTCCCGGAAGGGCAGACGGTTATCTTTGGTCATACACCCACGCTTTGGTACCAGGCCGGATCTCCCATGCGTTTCTGGCACGGCAGGAACTGTATTGATATTGACTGCGGCTGCAGTTATCTGGCGCATGAGAATAAACAGGGGTGCCTTGGGTGTCTGAGGCTGGATGACATGAAGGAGTTCTATATCAGCTAAAGAAAGTATCGTTCCTGGTGATATGGGGATTGTTGGAAGGGCTTGCCGGTAATGGAAGCCGTCAGGAATGCAACAGGCATGGAACGAATCAGAGAGTGAGAAAGGCAGGGGTTACATGAAATATATCATGGCGCTTGATCAGGGAACGACGAGCTCGAGATGTATCCTGTTCAATAAAGGCGGAGAAGTATTAAGCGCGGCACAGAAGGAATTTCGTCAGATTTATCCGAAGCCGGGCTGGGTGGAGCACAATCCGATGGAGATCTGGTCCTCTCAGATCAGCGTTGCGGCGGAGGCAATGGCTCAGGTTGGCGCGGATGCGAAGGATATCGCGGCAATCGGAATTACCAATCAGCGGGAGACGACCATTGTATGGAATCGAAGAACCGGACAGCCGGTGTATAATGCGATTGTATGGCAGTGCCACAGAACCGCGGATATGATTGAGGAACTGAGGCAGGATGGCTTTGATAACGTGATCCGGGAAAAGACGGGGCTGATTCCGGACGCATATTTTTCCGCTACGAAGCTAAAGTGGATTCTGGACAATGTAAAAGGGGCAAGAGAGCAGGCCGAAGCGGGAGAGCTGCTGTTCGGAACCGTGGATACCTGGCTTATCTGGAATCTGACAAAGGGCAGAGTATTTGTAACCGATTACTCGAATGCTTCCAGAACAATGATGTTCGATATCCATCGTCTGGTCTGGGATAAGGAGATTCTGGAACGATTCAATATTCCTGCGTGTATGCTGCCGGAGGTAAAGCCGTCGAGCTGCCTTTACGGTCTGACGGAAGATGGTCTGCTTGGCGGAGAGATCCCGATCGCAGGCGCGGCGGGTGACCAGCAGGCGGCGCTGTTCGGTCAGTGCTGTTTTGACAAGGGAGATGCAAAGAATACGTACGGAACCGGATGCTTCCTCCTGATGAATACAGGAAACGAACCGGTGGTCTCCGAGAATGGCCTGCTGACAACGATTGCTGCCAGCACGGATAATCAGGTTGAATATGCGCTTGAAGGGTCAATCTTTGTGGCTGGCGCGGCGATTCAGTGGCTTCGTGATGAGCTTAGAATGATTAAGAGCGCCGGACAGTCGGAGGAATACGCGCGCGATGTCGAGGATTCGAACGGAGTGTACCTGGTTCCGGCATTTACGGGGCTGGGAGCGCCGTATTGGGATCAGTATGCGCGGGGAACTATGGTTGGAATTACGAGAGGCTTCAACAAAGAGAATATGATTCGGGCAACGTTGGAATCCATTGCGTATCAGACCAGTGATGTTCTTCGGGCGATGGAGCAGGACTGCGGTACGAATCTCACTTCGCTTAAGGTGGACGGCGGCGCAAGCGCGAATAATTTTCTGATGCAGTTCCAGGCGGATATCCTGAACGCGCAGGTACTTCGTCCGAAATGCATCGAGACGACGGCGCTCGGAGCAGCTTATCTTGCCGGACTCGCGGTTGGATACTGGAAGGATCGCGAGGAGATTCGGGAGAACTGGGCGCTGGCGGCAGATTTTGAACCGGTGATGGAGGAAGAGAAGAGAACGGGGCTGTTAAAGGGCTGGAGACGCGCGGTGAAGTGTGCGAGATACTGGGCGCAATTGGAAGACGATACAGAATGCTGACCGTATATGCCGGAGGCGGCAGTACGTGGAGAAGTATCATTTGGCGGTAAGAGCGCACAATGACGGAGGTATTTTGGAGACGGGCAGATCGGAAGGAGTGACAGAGTGACAGACGTGATTCAGGACAGATTGCAGCAAAGACTGCGTGAGGAGGGATATCGTCCATTAAGAGTTGATATCCCGGGAATTTCATTGTATTATACGGTGGCAGAGAAGCAGATTTATGCGGTTCTGATGGTGGATGACACAAGCAATGCAGAAGAAGCCGGGGTGGCACGGCTGTCACAATGGCAATATGCAAATCTGTACCGTCAGGTCTGCGCGAATTTTGAAAAGCAGGGATATCCGTCAAGGGTGCTCGGACTTATCTGTACGGATCAGCCGGAGGAAGCGAACCGGTTTCATTATGAAGAGACCTGGATCCTGGACATCGTCGGATATCGGCTTGTTCTGTATGAAGATCAGGCAGGGCAGTTCGGGAATGTCAGGCCTGTTGCAGAAGAGGTGTTAGATGAGGCGGCAGGGCGAACAGGGCAGAAGAAAAAGGTGCGCAGGCGGCCCGAACGCAAAAAATACAGGTATTTCAGCCCGGTAAATACGCTCCTTGTCGTGATCAATATTCTCGTATATCTGGCAATGTTTGGTGAGACAGAGAATAACCGGTATCTGGTTGAGCATGGGGCGCTGTTCTGGCCGTATGTTGTGGAGCGCAGCGAGTATTACCGGCTGTTCACCTATTTGTTCCTGCACTCCGGATACAGTCATATCGTGAACAATATGCTGGTGCTGCTGTTTGTAGGGGATAACCTGGAACGTGCGGCGGGGAAGCTTAAGTATCTGATTATTTATTTTGGCTCGGGAGTCCTGGCGGGCGTAGTGTCGATGCTCTGGAATATGCATCTGGAACAGCCTGTTGTCTGCGTTGGGGCGTCGGGAGCGATCTTCGGCGTGGTTGGTGCCCTTGCTTACATTGTAATCATTAATAAGGGGCGTCTTGAGGATATCAGCTCAAGACAGATCGTCTTATTTGTATTTTTCTCATTATACGGAGGGCTGACCAGTCAGGGTGTGGATAATGCAGCTCATATTGGAGGTCTGGTTACAGGTGTAATTTTGGCAGCGGCGTTGTATCGGAAAAAGAAAAAAAGAATCGAACAATGTGAGAATCCGGCTGTGGAGTGATGCTCCGTAGCCGGATTCTTACGTCCGAATGCAGAAGGATGCGGTCAGCTATTGCATGGTATACTGCCGGCTTGCCGCCGGCCCTGCCGCGATTGGCGTAAAAATTTCGAAGACTCAAGGGCCCTTTCGAGGCGTTGGTTCAGATGCTTTCCGCCAACAGAAATCTCAACGCCGGTGTATTATAAGCGCTGCCGATTAGATAAAGGGTATATACCATATTTGCGGAGAACGTAAAGGTACCGCTGACCAGCGCAGTTCCGGCACAGTTCGTGTTCGTGCCGCCGATGATGACCGGAATAATCTGAACGAGGCGATTCTGATTTGCCGTGGTAATGGGCATAGGGCATTGAGACCGATCGTAGGCAACAAAGGTGTAACTGCCCGGCATAAACTGACGGTAATCGGTAATTGCTGCATAAGAAACGTTGGAGAACACAATTCGTCCGTCGGAAAGCCGGAAGTCTACATTCGGAACGTCGTAGCTTAAATTAACCGCACGCATGCAGGACTGATAGATGGATTTGCTGCAGTCCGTATCTTCAATCAGATATAGAACAAGTCCGCCCGGAGAGGTGAGTAAAGCAACTGTGTAAAGACGGCCCTGACGGAATCGGAAAGCGGACTGATTCAGGATGGAGTACGGATAGGCCGCATTCCGGACTGTGATGGTGCGGAAACCGGAAGTTTCCATGGTATACGCGGTAATTTGTCCGAAAGAAAGTCCGTTTACGATAGGGGTATTTCCGAAGGTAATATTGACCGGAGGAGTATCCACGGATGCGAACAGAAAGCGCACACTGCAATAACCGGGCATCGGCCAGACCGTCTCCGGAGCAGGAGTTACTGTCATGGGAGGCGTAGTTTCCACGCCGGGAGGAGCGGGAGCGGCGGGCTGATTCATCTCGAACTCCGGCTCGACAGTCATGGGAGGGGTGGTCTCCATGCCGGGAGG
>JAGAPO010000024.1 GCA_017623215.1 Lachnospiraceae bacterium
ACAAAGCAGTATTTGTAAATGATCGCACGTTCGAGGAACGCACAGAGGAATTCCATACACGCCTTGCGCAGATGAGGGAGCAGTACCGTCCGTTCATGGCCAATCATCTGGGCTATGAGACCGAGACGGTCAGAAAGCAGGAGCTGAAGGAATTCGAGTTCCGTTATCTTGCGAAACACGAAGTATTTGGGATGAGAAACAGAAACGATTCGGATTGGGAAAAGCTTACAATTCCGGATTACCGGGGGCCTGCCGAAGAAGAGGGAAAATGGGGGGGCTATTATCGCACCGTCTTTTCGGCTCCTGTGCATGGGGAGGACGAGCATGTTATTCTGCGGTTTCAGTGCGTGGATTATGAGGCGCTTGTCTATGTGAACGGAGATTATGTCGGCAGCCATGAGGGGCTGTTCGCGCCGTTTGAATTCGATATTACGGATTATCTGAAGGAAGAAAATGAATTATACGTGGAGTGCCGCAACGACATTCCGACGCTCGGCGTCGGCGCGGTGCTGGACGGAGATAAGATATATGCGGCAACCGGCCCGGGCTGGGACGATCCGCAGGTTGGCTGGCACCACTGCCCGGCGGGCGCGGGATTGTTCGGAACGGTTACGCTGGAGTGCCGGCCGAGAATCCATGTCAGCGATATTTTTGTAAGGCCGGATATTGATTCGGACTATTCGGAGATTCGAATCGGAGTGGAGAATTACGGGGAAGAGATTGCGGAGAATCTGGAATTCACGATCCGTGCGCTCCCGAAGAATTATATAGGAGATGCGATTGGAAGTCTGACGGCCGAGGTCAAGGCGGTCGGAATCGGAACGAACGAGTACCGTTACCGCATAAAGCTTGACGGGTACCGGCTCTGGGAGCCGGAGACGCCGTGGTTATACGGTGCGATCGTGGAATTAAAGAGGGGAGGAACCCTCGTATCCTCCCGCGTCGGAACCTTCGGAATGAAGAAGTTCATCAGCGACGAGACGTCTGAGCCCAAGGGTCGATTCTACCTGAACAATCATCCCTATATGCTGCGCGGCGCAAATGAGATGGGGCATCTTCAGCAATGCGTGATGCAGGGGAAGATGGATCAGCTGATCGACGATATTTTAATTGCCAAAATGTGCAATATGAATTACTACCGCGTAACGCAGCGCCCGGTGCAGGAGGAGATATATGATTATTTTGATATGCTCGGAATCTTCCATCAGTGCGACCTGCCGCTGTTCGGCTTCCTGCGGAGGAATCAGTTCGCGGAGGCAGTGCGCCAGACCGTGGAATTAGAGCACCTGATCCGAAGTCATGTATCGTCGATTCTGGTGACCTTTATTAATGAGCCGATGAGTGTGCGCAGGACGAACGACCCGAACGATAAATATTCAAAGCGCTATGCGCTCAAAGGACACAGACATCTTCTGCGCGATGAGCTGGAAGCCTTCTTCGTGGCGGCGCGACAGGCGATCTATACGGAGAATCCGGACCGGGTTGTGAAGAATGTCGAGGGAGACTATGACGCGCCGACGAAAGAAGGAATGCCGGATTTCCACTGCTACACGATGTGGTATTCGAATCACGGAGAGCCGATCGGTCGATTGCTTGCGGGATATCTGCCTCCGATTAAGACCGGATGGATGACCGGCTGCGGCGAGTACGGCGCGGAAGGTCTTGATAATAAAGAAGTGATGCTTGCGCACTATCCCAAGGAGTGGCTTGCGCTGCGCGAGGACGGAAGGTGGTTTCCGGATAAGATTTTAAGAGCGCAGACCCATTCGGTTCAGGGCGACTGGTATCAGGAGCAGGAGAATCTGGATGACTGGATCCGCGAGAGCCAGATTCACCAGGCGAATGCGACCCGGCTGATGACGGACGCGTTTCGCAGAAGGGGCGATATCATCAATCACACCGCGATTCATCTGCTGATCGACGCGTGGCCCTCGGGCTGGATGAAGACGCTGCTTGACTGCCACAGAGAGCCGAAGCGGGCGTATTTTGCGTATCAGGATTCTCTGGAGCCGGTACGCGTGCATCTCTGGAATGACCGCAATTATGTGTATGCGGGCGAGGAGATTTTGGTGGAAGGCTGGCTGCTCAATGACACCGGATATGACAGAAGCGTTACGATTAAAGCGGCGGTTCGGGTAAATGGAGCGGGTACCGCGTATTTTGAGAAGAAGGCGGGGATTCGGGCGGCTTACGCGGAGTGCGCGGGAGTAATCCCGGTTCTGGTGCCGGATGTGGAGCAGGAAAGTACGGTACGAGTGGAGGCGTGCATCATAGATGAGAACGGGGAGTGCGTGAATGCGGAATCGATCGAATTCCTGGCTTACCCGAAGGCAGAAAGGAGTGCGGACGAAAGCGGCGATGCGGGCGTATGCGGAGAGAGCGCAAATGAGAGCCGCTGTGCGGACGCGGAGAGCCTTTCGGTGTACTGTGTCGGCGAAAGAGCGAAGAAATACGCGAAGCAGATTGGCCTTACCGCGGTAGAGGCAAAGATGGGAGTCGGCAATTACGCGAACCTTGCCGGAGCATTGGTAAGCGCGTTTGATGAGGCGGCGCTTTCCCTTGCGGAGGAGCTGAAAGCCGCGGGCGTGAAGCTGACTGTGCTGCTTCCGAACGAACCCGGATTCGAGACCGTGATCGCAGGAACCCCTCTTAAGGTTAAAAAATGCGCGGATGTCTTCTTTGCGGCGGCCGAGGAGGCGTACCGGAAGTATCATTTTAATATGCTCTACAATCAGGATGCGGGATATATTGATTTCATCGGAACCGCCTGCATTGAGAGCGGGGCAGAAGGAGAAGCCGTCGTATATTCCTACGCCAAGAGCGGGTTCCACGGAAGCGAGGGAAGAAAGCCGAGACTTCCGTTTGTAATGAAGTTCGACGGCGGTCTTACAGCCGTTTCGCTGGAGCTTGAGGGAAGGCTTTCGGTGAATCCGAATCTGGACCGATTCCTGCGGGACTGCGTGAGATAGATCGCGATGCCGCCTGGCGGAGACAGGAAGAGACAGCGGGAATGCCTGCGCATACCAAGGATGCGGTGTCTCCTGACGGCGGCAGAAAGGAGTATCAATATGGGTTATCAGTATGAGTATACGAGGGGAAGCTTTGAGCCGAGTTTTGAGTCGCTCTATCAGTTTGAGTGTCCGGAGTGGTTCCGGGATGCGAAGTTCGGCATGTGGTCTCACTGGGGGCCGCAGTCGGTTCCGATGTACGGGGACTGGTATGCGAGAAATATGTACGTGGAGGATTCGCCCCAGTACCTGTATCACGTCAGACACTACGGCCATCCGTCCAAATTCGGTTATAAGGATATCGTTCCGTTATGGAAGGCGGAGAACTTTGACCCGGAGGAGCTGATGGCGCTGTATAAGAAGGCGGGCGCGAAGTATTTCATGGCGCAGGCGATGCATCATGATAATTTCTTCAACTATGACTCTAAGATACATCGGTTCAACAGTGTGCAGATGGGGCCGCATAAGGACATCGTGGGACTCTGGAAGGAGGCGGCCGGGAAGGAAGGCCTTCATTTTGGCGTAACCGAGCATCACGGGGCGAGCTTCGAGTGGATGAACACCAATAAGCTGTGCGATACCAGGGGACCGTATGCGGGCGTTCCCTATGACGGAAATGATCCGGAATACCTGGATTTTTATCATGATAACAAGCACACTATTAGGCCAGGCGCAAGGCACCACTATACCTGGGACGAGAGCTGGTATCCGCGCTGGTACGAGGCGATCAGGGAGGTAGTGGACAAATACGAGCCCGAGGTTCTCTATTCGGACGGCGCGCTTCCGTTCTACCGCAATTACGCGACAACCGAAGATCCGACCTACATCCCGGGACTCTCGATGACCGCGCACCTGTATAATTCGAGCGCGGCAAAGAACGGCGGCGTGAATCAGGCGGTCTATCTGCACAAGGATTCCAGAGAGGAATTCTACCGGGTGGGCCTGCTTGATTTTGAGAGAAGCATGGGAACGGAGATTCGCAAATACCCGTGGCAGACCGATACCTGTCTGGGACGCTGGTTCTATGATGTCAGAGCGATCTACAAGGGACCGAAGCTGGTGACGGATCTGCTGGTTGATATTGTGTCCAAGAACGGCAATCTGCTGCTGAATATCCCGCAGAGACCGGACGGAACGATTGACGATGAGTGCCGTGATACGCTTGAGAAGCTTGCGGAGTGGATCGCGGTATGCGGCGAGGGGATCTACGGGACGAGACCGTATGAGGTGTGCGGCGAGGGGCCGACGGTCGGAAAGGCCGAGGAAGAGACGATATGGACCAGGTATGATATCCGCTACACCAGAAAGGGAGAGACGGTATATGCGTTCCTGCTCGCCGGAGCGGACGTTGTCCTTTTGCATGAGCTCCGGAATGCGGAGGCGGTTAAGAAGGTTACGCTGCTCGGTTACGGTGAGGTTCCGTATAATACACAGCTTGGCGTGCTGACCGTGAAGCTTCCGGAAAAGCTGCCCTGCGAATATTCGAACTGCTTAAAGATAGCGTTCTGATTATGTCCCCTGGTGCGGCATTCAACGAACAGAATGCGGATACCGGAATTCGAAGAAGAAAAGGGAGAGCGTGTATGAATAGACAGCAATACTTGGGCGCATTTGATGCCTGTCTGATCAACCTGGAGAACACCATGCGTGAGATGCCAAACAACCCACCGGCGGAGTATTCCGCCTGCGGGGACGGGTATTATTTTCGGAAGGAACCGTTCCTTCCGTTTGCGCATATCGGAACGTGGATGACCTCGTTTCTCCTGGGGGAGGGACTGTTAGCGTTTCACCGGACCGGGAAGGAGAGGTATCTGACCTGGGTGAAGAGCTTTCTTCCGGCGTATCAAAGCAAGCTGTATGATACACCGATGGATACGATGCATGACCTGGGATTCTTATATACTCCGTTCGCGGAAGGGCTGTATAAGGAGACGGGTGAGAAAGAATACGCGAAGCTTGCCGTCAAAGCGGCGGATGAGCTTGTGAAACGGATGAATCTAAAGTACGGAATGATCCGGGCCTGGGGGCGGTGCGACGTGTGGGATCACCACTCGGCAGGGCTTGCGATCATTGATTGTATGATGAACCTGCCGCTATTGTTCTTCGCGTCGGAGGAGACGGGGAACCCGTTCTATCGCCAGATTGCCGTGATGCATGCGGATAACACGTTAAAGACCTTCCTTCGTCCGGATGGATCGGTCTGCCACGGATATCAGTTCATGGAGGCGGGCGGTGTGCCGCAGGGAGAAGCCAACCACTGCGGCTATGCGAACGGCTCGTTCTGGGCAAGGGGCCTTGCATGGGCCATCTATGGCTATGCACTCGCGGCGCGCTACACCGGAAATGCGGTCTATCTGGACACTGCGCTCACGTTATCAAACCGATTCCTTGCGGAGACGGACAAAGATGGCGCGGATCGGATTCCGCCGTGGGATTTCAGACTTCCGGATGGGAACGATAAGAAGCGCGACAGCTCTGCAGCGGCGATTGCGGCCTGCGGCTTTGAGGAAATCAGCAGGCTGACCGGCGACACTGCTCTGCGGGAAGCGGGTGAGACGATCATGGAACGCCTGATGAGCCCGGATTACCGGAATCCGGATACCGGCTCCTGCGGAATTCTGCTGCATTCCAACGGACTGGAGCATTGTACGCTGTTCGGCGATTATTTCTATATGGAAGCATTGCTGCGATACGCGGAGGGCTTTGGCGCGTATTGGTAGAACATCCGGAACGAACTGTCCGGTGCGGATTGGCAGAACATCCGGAGCGTGTCGGCAGAATGTGCGGGCGGTCAGGATTGACCGGGATATCAGAAAAGAAAGCAGGTATCATATGAATGCAAAAAAAATACCGTTTCGATATAATGTAGGAGAAGCAATCATTGAACCATTCTGGGATCCGGCAGCGAGCGGGCTGGCGGAGTGGAAGGTGGTGGAGAACGGCGCGGCGGGCGTTAAGGTAAATCAGTATTGGTGCTATGTACCATATGAGTGGCTGAGAACCGCTCCGGACGGAACCGGGGCAGAGATTCGCAGGGAATATGAGGAGCTGTGCATGGAGGGGTATGACGCGCTGGTGCTCTCCGCGGTTGTTCCGCAGAACGGGTTTTTGCGGCTGACTGCGGAGACGGAGCTTGGAGTCAGGAGTGTGCGCTCCGAAGGGGAAGGCAAGAAGGAGTTAAGACTTCCGCTGGAAGGCTCGAAGCGGATCACGGCGGTAACGATCGCGGTCGGCAACACGACAGGGCTTCCCGCGACCGGCTGGATTAACTGGCTTGGCGCGCAGAAGGATAAGGAATTAGCGGATTATCTGAGCTTATATAAGCAGTATGACGAGACCTGGGAGAGCTATCTGGTCTCGGAGGAATACGAGCCGAAGTTCGAACCGGAATATGGCCTTCTGGTCACAAAAGAGGAGCTCGCCGTCTTGCGAAAGCGTTATGAGGAGCATCTTGCAAATGGCGGAAGGGATGTCTATTATGAGAATATCAAAGAATATCTGGAGAGAAAGCCGGAGGATATGATCAGCGATTACGCCCGGATGGGCGGAGATATCCGTTACTGCAGAGCGCGCGACGAAGAACAGTATCTGGCCTGCGCGGTTCCGGAAAAGCTCGTTCAGTACGCGCTGCTGAAAAAAGATAAATACGCGCTTCGCCTTGCGGCCCGTTACGCGATGTCGCTGCTGATGACAACCTGGTGGCTTGACGGCTTTCTCGCGAATTACCCGCAGGGACTCTGGGAACACTCAGGATTCGTGCCGTCCCTGGCACTCGGCGCGTTAGCGGCGGTATTGGACGGCGCGGGAGAGATCCTGACCGATAAGGCAAAGCGACTAATCAAAAAGCAAATGATGGAGAAGGGCCTCTCGAAGGTCAACTCCGTGGTTTGGCGCTACGACTCCATCTTCCGCTGCAATCAGCTGGCATGGTACAGCTACGGAAGAATGAGCGCGTATGCGATTCTGTTGAAGGACTATGAACGGGTGATTCCGTACATTGAGCTTGCGAAGAAGGATATTGAGAACAGTATGAGCCTTGCAATCGCAGGAGACGGATCGGCGGATGAAGGAATCTCGTATTTCCTCTGTCAGCCGGGCAACGCGGGCGGCGGACTGTTCTGGTATGCGAGAGCGCGGAACAGAGACTTCAGAGAATGCCTGCCGAAAGAGCTGTTCCTGACTGCGGATTACATCGACGCACTGAGCTCAACGCGGGCGGACGGAGCGTTCCTGACGATATGCGATTATCACGAGCCGCAGGATTTGCGAGGACTTGCGATTATGGCGTACGCACTGCCTGAGAGCCTCTGGGTGAACGCCTATCATAAGAAATTAAAGGAGCTTGGCGGGCTTCCGAACGATTTTATCGCATTTTTGCTGGATGAGAAGATTCCGAAGGAGAACAATCCGGCGAAGACCTTCGTAAGACTTTCCGAGACCGGCTATGTGTCCTCGTTCCGCGCGGATGAGCATGCGCGCATGAAGGTATTTGTAATGGGAAATAAGGCCGGAGCCGGTCATAATCACGAGGATAAGGGAAGCTTCATCCTGGAATACAATGACGAGGCCTTCTTCGTGGATCCGGGTATGATCAGCTACGGCGACGCACAGAGCAGAGCGCTGAAGATGTGCGATTACCATAATATGCTGCTTCCGACCGGAACGAAGGAGAATCCGCACCCGAAGAATCCGCTTCCGTACTCGTATTCACCGCAGGGCTTCGGCAGCGAAAGGGAGCTGCATCTGGTGATGGATATGACGGATTCGTTCGAGAACTGGTATGGACTGTGGAAGCGCAGCCTGGATTCGGATACGCCGGATGAGTTCCTGATAACGGACACGTATCGGCTGAAGAAAGGAACCGGCGTTGTCATGCTTTTGAACACCTGGCTTCCGGTCAGGGAAGAGGAAGGCTGTGTGCTGGTGGAAGGAGCAAATTCGGTCTGCAGGATTCCGATTCCGGAAGGAACGGTCTGGAACGAGACGGTGAAGCGAATTCTGGGTAAGGAGCTGCATCAGATCGGGTTCTATAAAGCGGGCAGGACAGGAATGATCAGAACGAGGATGACGTTTGAGAAGAGAATGCATTAAGCGGTCGGGAAAAAGACAGGCTTTGACTGGCAGGAATGGAGGTTATATATGCTGCAGAAAGAATTGGAGAGAAGGAAGGTTCCGAAGATTGCATTTCCGGCGGATGAGTCTGGAAGAAGGGAAAGAAGAGAGGAAATCAAGACGGTGCTGTGCCGCGAGCTGTACGGGTTCGCTCCGGATTTCCCGCTGACGGATGAGTCGGTGATTCTGAGGAAGGAGGAGAACGCGTTCGGCGGAAAGGCGGTCGCCTGTGAGATTGACGTGAGGGTTCGTTCGCCGTTCAATTATGCCTCCTTCCGGGCGCAGCTTGTGGTTCCAAAGGGCATCAAAAAGGTGCCGATGTTCCTGTGCTACACCTTCACCCCGGCGATAGCCGATGGCTGCGGGGAGGAGCTCATTGATAACGGGTATGCGATTGCAAGCCTGTATTACGAAGGCGTTGCTCCGGATAAGCCGGACGATCATCTGCTCGGGGCGGGGCGTTTTTGCAGGAGGAACCCGTATGATTCCTGGGGCAAGATTGCGATCTGGGCGTGGGCCGGCTCCCGGCTACTGGATTACATCCTTGCCCGGAATCAGACCGAAGCGGTTATTGATGAGCAGCGCATCGCCGTAGTCGGACATTCCAGACTCGGCAAGACCGCCCTGTTCGCAGGAGCAATGGATGAGCGGTATTCCATGGTCATCAGCAACGACTCGGGGGCGGGAGGGATCGCACTGTACCGCGGCAAGAGAGGAGAGCGCCTTACGAATCTTGCAGGAAAGGGCTCAAGGCTGTGGTTCTGCGGAAATATGCTGAACTGGGTTGACAGGGAGGAGGAGCTTCCTTACGATGCGAACTATCTGGCCGCACTAATTGCCCCGAGACATCTTTACGTAGCGAGCGCGACCGAGGATGACTGGGCGGATCCCCAATCCGAGTTCCTAAGCTGCGTGGCGGCGAGTGAGGCATGGGAAAGCTATGGCCTGACCGGGCTTGTCTCACCGGACCGCTATCCGGAGCCGAACGAGGCATTTCATGACGGCTGCATCGGATATCATCTGCGAAAGGGGACGCATTACATGGGGCGTGATGACTGGCACCGGTTCATGGAGTATCGGGCGAGGCATAATGTATAACGGGAGGGTATGATGACAGCATCGGATTCTATTGTAATAAAACGGCCCGCGAGAAAGTGGGAGGACTGCCTTCCGATTGGGAACGGAAGACTTGGCCTGATGGTTCCCGGCAGGGTAAATGAGGAGACTATCTATGTGAATGAAGAGACGCTCTGGTTCGGTCCCGCGCGTCACAGATGCAATCCGGACGGAAGGGCGCAGATTGACAAGATTCGGCAGCTTCTGCTAAAGGGAGAGGTGGAGAAGGCATCTTTTCTCGCGAAAATGTCGATGACCTCCACTCCTAAATACAATCATCCGTATCAGCCCGCAGGCGATCTGCGCCTGTGCTTTCAGAAGCATCAGGGCAAGGCGGAGGATTACAGAAGATATCTATTTCTTCCGGACGGAGAAATATTCGTCGAATATACGATGAATGGAATTCGGTATCGAAGAGAGATATTGGTCAGCATGGATTATCAGGTCGCGGCGGTACGCCTGACGACCGGGAACGGCGAGAGGGCGATTACCGTCAGCGCAAATATGAGCCGGAAGCCATTTGAGGAGAATACCGGGAAGCTAAATGACAAAACCGTTGCGAACTGGGGAGAGAACGGAGTCGGAGGCGTTCATTATTTTACAGGCGTGCGCATGTGTGCGGACGCGCCGGTCCATACGATGGGGGATTTCGTATATACGGAAGACGCAGCGGAGGTTGTCATCTACCTGGATACTTCGACGGATTTTGTGGATGATACGACCCGGAATGAGGCGTTCCGAAAGGAGAGCCTTGCAAGGCTGGATCGCGCAGAAGCGGCCGGCTTTGAGGCGATTCGAAAGCAGCATCTGAGGCGCTATCATGGAATGTATGATCGGATGGAACTGACGCTGAATGAGGCGGACTCTAAACCAAGGGCTGGGGGCGATACCCCGGATACGCCGTCCATGATGGCAGCGCTTCGGGAGGGAGATGAGACCTGGCTTACGGAGCTGACGGTATTGCTGTTCCGATTCGCGAGGTATCTGTTGATATCCAGCTCCACGCAGTGTAAGCTTCCGGCAAACCTTCAGGGAATCTGGAACGGAAGCTTTGAACCGCCGTGGCAGAGTGAATTCACGATTAATATTAATACGGAGATGAATTACTGGTTCGCGGAAAAGAGCGGGCTGTCGGAGTGTCATCTGCCGCTGTTTGAACTGCTGAAACGCCTTGCGGTCAACGGACGGAAGACTGCGCGCGAGCTCTACGGCTGTGAGGGCTTTGTGGCACATCACAATACGACGCTCTGGGCCAATACGGAGCCGGAGGGAATCTTTGACGCTTCGCCCTTCTGGGTTATGGGCGGTGCATGGCTGAGCCTGCACCTGTACGAGCATTATCTGTACACCCAGGATGAGGAATTCCTGAAGCAGGAGGCACTCCCGCTTATGCGGGAAGCGATTCGGTTCTTTGAAGGATATCTGTACGAGAACGAAGACGGACAGCTGCTGACCGGCCCATGCGTATCGCCCGAGAACACGTATCGTTCCCAGACCGGAGAAAAGGGGGCGCTTTGCATGGCGCCGACGATGGATTCCACGATTCTGCGCCAGCTGATTACCTGGTATCTGGAGGGCGCGGCGATTGCCGGAACCGAACTTACACCGGAAGAGAAGGCGATGCTTGAGAACATGCGGGCGAAGCTCCCTCCGATTCGGCTTGGCAGTGACGGAAGAATTCTGGAATGGTTCCGCGAGTACGAAGAGGTGGAGCCGGGACACAGGCATTGCTCCCATCTGTTCGGGCTGCATCCGGGCTGCGAGATTACAAAGGAGAAAAAGGAGCTGTTCGCGGGAGCACAAAAGACGCTGGAATACCGCTTAAGCCACGGCGGCGGCCACACCGGCTGGAGCAAGGCGTGGGTGACCTGCTTCTTTGCAAGGCTTGGAAATGGGGAAAAGGTCGGTCAAAGCATCCGGGAACTTTTACAGAAATCCGTTCTGGACAATATGCTGGATGTCCATCCCCCGTTCCAGATTGACGGTAATTTCGGAATTGCAGAGGCCATTCTTGAGGCAATTGGGCAGTCCCATGCCGGATATATTGAGGTACTCCCGGCGCTTCCTCCCGAATGGAAGAGCGGAAGCGTAAAGGGCTTTGGATTGCGGGGAGGCCTTACGGCGGATCTGAGCTGGGAGAACGGACGGGTGAAGGAGCTGTATATTACAGCGAGAAAGGACTGCGAGGCGGAGTTCGAATATCGGGGAGTCAGGAGCCGAAAGGCGTTCAGGAAGGGAGAGAGGACAGCGGTTACGCTGGAAGCATCAATCGAAATAGAACAAGAACGACACAGCGGCGCGGCGCATGACGGCCGCCGGAATGGAGGATGAATATGGCACAGGTTTTGATTTTAAAGAATCCGAAGCCGGACAAAAGGATGGAGTTCGCGCTTGCGCGCCTTGGCGCGGCACTGACGGCGGCAGGGTATACCGTGGTGCACTCACAGGAGGAGTTCTCTTACGCGGACTATCGGAGCTTCAAGGGGAAGAAGATCTACGCGGGCATTCAGGGGGAGGATGATTTTCTTGCGTGGCTTTGTGAGCAGGAACTGTTATTATTCCATACAAAGGCACCGGAGGGCGAGGGCTTCTATCTGGAGTCGATTCCGTCCGAATTAACCGTCATCTGCGGCGGTTCGAGTACCGGCGTGCTGTATGGCTGTCAGGAATTAATCGACCGGATTCAGAGCGAGGGAGAGCTTCCGGAGGAGCTCGCGTTCGGCGACGCGCCGGCATTTAAGTTAAGAGGGCCGTGCGTTGGCCTGCAGAAGACGAAGATTGAACCGCCGAGAAAGACCTATGAATATCCGGTAACGCCGGATCGGTTCCCATGGTTCTATGATAAGGCGCAGTGGGAGCGGTTCCTGGATAGGATGCTGGCGCAGCGCAGCAACGTGCTCTATATCTGGAGCGGCCATCCGTTCTCTTCGTTTGTCAAGGTCGCGGACTATCCGGAGGCGCTTGAGGTAACGGAGGAAGAGTACCGCATGAACTGTGAGGTGTTCGGCTGGCTGACCGAGGAGTGTGACAAGAGGGGCATCTGGGTTGTGTTAAAATTCTACAACATCCACATCCCATATCCCTTTGCAGCAGCGCACGGCTTAGACCAGCTGCAGAGCAGCATCGATCCGCTGGTTGCGGATTACACCTACAAGTCCATCGTCGAATTCATCAAATCCTTCCCGAACATCGGCCTGATGGTCTGCCTCGGCGAGGCTTTGCGCGGAAATGAGAACAAGACCGAATGGTTTGTTAAGACCATTCTTCCGGCTGTGAACCAGGGCTTAAAGGAAGCCGGATTGACGGAGGAGCCCCCGATCATCCTGCGCGGGCATGACTGCGATCCGTTCGCGGCGATGGAGGGCGCGCAGGAATTATATTCGAACCTTTACACCATGTGGAAATACAACGGCGAGAGCCTGACCACGTATTTTCCGAAGGGAAGCTGGCAGGAAAGGCATCTTGCGTTAAGCGCGATTAAGACCACCCATATCATGAATGTCCATATCCTCGCGGATCTGGAGCCGTTCCGCTTCAACGCACCGCTCTTTATCCAGAAATGCGTACAGGCAGGCAAAAACCGCCTCGGCGCAAATGGTCTGCATCTGTATCCGCTGTTCTACTGGGACTGGCCGTATTCGCCGGATAAGACCGAGGAACGTCTGCTCCAGATGGATCGTGATTACTACTGGTTTGAAGCGTGGATGCGTTATGCGTGGAATCCGGATCGGGACGAAAGAACCGAGAAGGAACACTGGATTCAGAATTATTCGGAATACTATGGAATCGGTTATCAGGCGGCTAAGAAGCTGTTCGAGGCGCAGGAAGCGGCGGCCCAGTGCGCGCCGAAGCTCCTGGGACGTGTGGGAATCACCGAGGGCAACCGCCAGACCATGAGCCTTGGAATGACTATGAGCGAGCTGACGAACGTGGTTCGCTATCGTCCGAACAAGGAGCTCTGGTACAGCGTTGCGAGAAAGGGGGAGCAGCCGGATGAGTATGTGAAGAAGGAAATCGCGGGTGAGCCGCATATCGGTGAGACCCCGTATGACTGTGTGCGCGATGTAATGTATTTTGCGGAGAGCGCGGGAAAGAAGATTGCCGAGGCGATGGAGCTGGTTGAGGCAGAGCAGGATTGCGGTGCGGACGCGCTTGCCGAGCTGAGAAGAATCGAGACAGACCTGCAGGCGATCCATCTGATGAGCCTGTGCTACTGCAAAAAGATCGAAGCCGCGATGAAGATATTAACCTACAAATACACCATGGGCCCGAAGTGCCAGGGCGATTTTTCACTGATGGATGACGCGGCTGAGCTGCTCCGGGAAAGTCTTGCGATCTACCGCGAGCTTGCGGCGCTGACGGACAAGACCTACCTGTATGCGTGCAGTATGCAGACCAGGCAGAGAAAGATTCCGTTCACCGACGGCGATGCGTACGGTCACTGGACGCAGTGCCTGCCGGAGTACGAGAAGGAGTATTCGAACTTTGTAAAGCACCTGAACGAGCTGAAGGAAGGAAAGCTCCCGGGAAATGACGCGGATGAGGACGCAATCGTTCCGCTAAAGCCCGCTGCCTTTACCCTGTTGTCCGAGGACTGCGATACCTATGAGCTTAAGAAGGGCACCCCCCTGTTTCACGATCCCTACGGCGCGCTGCAGAAGGCGGCACCGGAGCTTTCAAAGCTGACCGGCATCCGTATGCATCTTGGCAAATCCATGAACGGTGGAATGCATGTAAGGATTCGATTCGAAGAGGATTCCTACCTGCTCGTCGGCTATATGCAGGGCGGCGGAGTCGAGTGGCTGAAGGTTCCGGACCTTGAGACCAATACCCACGCGGACGACCGAGGCGGCCTTGCGGTGGTCTATAAGAACGCAATGAAGGCGGATTACTGTCCGGTTATCGATATTCATGCGTTTCGCTATGAGAAGGGTGAGCACGATATCTATTTCGGCAACGGCGGCTATGTGATCGCCGGCGTCGTATCCCAGAAGACCGCGCTGATTCCGAGAAACGCGGAAATGGGCGGAGAGGATCTGGAGACGCTTGATTGGATGTACGAGGATTGAAAAAGAATCAAGAACAGCCGCAGGCCTGGTGTCTGCGGCTGTTTTGAAAACTGAAAAGATAGAAAGGTCAGACTGTTTCGTTCAGCCTGTCCCGAAAATACCGTCCCGTCGCCGCCGTCAGTCCTCCATTGCATTCAATCTGTCGCGGAAATAGCGGCCGGTTCCGGCAATTAATCCAAGAACCTCAGGCAGCACTTCCTTCGGGAACTTCCGGTTGATGGCAGCGGTTTCGAAGCTTAGATTTCCCTTGTAGCCGATGGCGTGGAGCCCCTTTAAGAAACGCTCCCAGTTGCAGACGCCGAGATAGGGCGCAATGTGGAGATCGCCGAAGCCGTCGTTGTCATGAATGTGAAGTAATTCCACCTTGTCGCCGAGCTTGACAAGCGCGTCGCAGGGATCGATTCCGAGCAGCAGGCAGTGGCCGATATCCAGGCAGAACGCGAACAGCTTCTCGCCGGCGATGCCGTTCAGCTCATCCAGATAGCGGAGCGTCTCATTCATGTCCGAGCAGGCGGACAGATACGTCTTCTTGGTTCCCCAGTCCTGGCAGTACATATTCTCAAGGCAGCAGGTAACACCGGTCTCCTTTAACGTCGGAATCAGGTAGGAGTAGAACGCGATATTCCACTTATACTCCTCTTCCTTGGTCAGGGACGGGTAGCGTGCACTTCCGTCGCAGCAGGGATGAACGACGATATGCGAGCAGCCGACATAGCGGCAGATGCGGATGCTTTCCGCAATGATCTCCCACATCATCTTAGTGGCTTCTTCTGCATGCGGATACATGTCCGTATGAGGAAAATACGAGGGAGCCGGAGCGTGGCACTGGCCGATTTCAATTCCGTACTTTTCGGCGGCAGCCTTTACCTCCTTTGCATAGTCCCACGCGGAAGTCTCGGTCGCAAAGAGGCCGCAGCGCCTGCACTGCTTTAATTCGTCCCAGGACATGCCGATATCAAGGGCGAGGTCAACCGCCTCGGCGCCTGCTTTCTTTAACATGGCAAAGCCTTCGTCAATTCCAACAACATCAAGAACATTGGCAGTCTGAATACTGATCTTCATAATGATTTCCTTTCTAATGGTTTCCTTTCTAATGGTTTCCTTCCTATTATATTATGGTGATTTCTGGCAGTATAGTTCGAGCTCTCGGATTGGAAATCCATATCCTTTGACGATAGTATAGCACGTTTAAAAAGGCGATGCAATGAAGGGGCATTTCGAATATCCGCAGATTTCTGGTTCAAATTCGTGCATCCCCCCAAAAGTGCCCGGGGAAAGAGGGATAAAATCCGGACGGAAGGAGAAAAAAGTGGGAGGAATTCGGGTATTTTGGAATGAGATCTGACAGATTTTCCGGCATTTTCGCTAAATTCCTGCAAAAACAGGCCTTCGAATTTTACCATAAATAGATTGTTTTTTTTTAGAAGTTGTGATATGATTAAGCTGTATATCGTTTGATAATTACAGATTATAATTTCGCAAGGAGGTAACTACTGTAATGGAAACTTATGGAATTGAAAAGCTTGGTATTATCGGGCCTAAGGCCGTTTATCGTAACCTGACTCCCGCTCAGCTGACGGAGGCTGCTCTTCGCCGCGGCGAGGGTACCTTAAGCAACACAGGCGCACTGGTTGTTACAACTGGTAAGTACACCGGACGTTCCCCTGAGGACAAGTTCATCGTTGATTCTGAGGGTGTTCATGACGAGATCGCATGGGGCAAGGTTAACCGCCCGATCAGCCGTGAGAAGTTCGACGCGATCAAGGGTAAGGTTGCTGCATATCTGCAGGGCCGTGAGGTATTTATTTTCGATGGTTTCGCAGGCGCTGACAAGAAGTATACTCAGAAGTTCCGCGTTATCAACGAGCTTGCAAGCCAGAACATGTTCATTCATCAGCTGCTGATTCGTCCGACCGCTGAGGAGCTGGCTGAGTATGGTGAGCCGGATTACACAATCCTTTGCGCACCTGGCTTTAAGTGCGATCCTGAGGTAGACGGCGTTCACAGCGAAGCTGCTATCATGATCGACTACGAGGCTCATACGATCGTTATCTGCGGTTCTCAGTACGCAGGCGAGATCAAGAAGAGCGTATTCTCTACTATGAACTACGTTATGACCAAGAAGAACGTTCTTCCGATGCACTGCTCCGCTAACATGGATCCTGCAACCGGCGAGACCGCTGTATTCTTCGGTCTGTCCGGAACCGGTAAGACCACTCTTTCCGCTGACCCGGCACGTAAGCTGATCGGTGATGACGAGCACGGCTGGTCTCCTGATGGTATCTTCAACTTCGAGGGCGGCTGCTATGCAAAGTGCATCAACCTGTCCGCTGAGAACGAGCCCGACATCTACAACGCAATCAAGTTCGGTTCCCTGATCGAGAACGTTGTAATGGATCCGGAGACTCGCGAATTCGATTTCTACGATGGAAGCCTGACCGAGAATACTCGTGTTGGTTATCCGGTTGATTATATTAACAACGCTCAGATTCCTGGCGAAGGCGGAATTCCGAAGGTTGTTATCTTCCTGACTGCAGATGCATTCGGCGTACTGCCTCCTATCAGCCGTCTGGACAAGAACGCAGCTATGTACCATTTCGTAACTGGTTTCACCTCCAAGTTAGCTGGTACCGAGCGCGGCGTTACAGAGCCCCAGCCTACCTTCTCCACTCTGTTCGGCGAGCCTTTCATGCCCATGGATCCTTCCGTATACGCTGAGATGCTCGGTGAGAAGCTTGAGAAGTACGGCACCAAGGTATACCTGGTTAACACTGGTTGGGCAGGCGGAAGCGCAGCAGCAGGTGCGAAGCGTATGAAGCTTTCCTACACTCGTGCAATGGTAACCGCAGCTCTGAACGGTTCCTTCGACAGCATTGAGTTCAAGCATCACGATGTATTCAACGTAGACTATCCGGTAAGCTGCCCGAACGTTCCGGACGAGAAGCTGGATGCACGCGGAATGTGGGAAGACAAGGAAGCTTACGACGCTCAGGCGAATAAGCTTGCTAAGATGTTCGCTGACAACTTCGCAAAGAAGTACCCGAACATGCCCGCTGAGATCGTGAACGCTGGACCGAAGCCGATTGCATAAGTGATAGCTTGTAAGGTTACAGAACATAGCGAATTATAACACAATCATATAGGCCAGGCGGCGCACCGTTCTTCGGTGTGCCGCCTGGCTATTTTTAGCTCTTTGTTAAGAGACAGGGAAAGATTCCGTTATATGCAATTCAATATGTGATTCCGTTCTTTATAGTAATAGACAATAAGAGCCATTGTATTTTGTACCTCGGATATACCGATGGATTGTTCCTGAACGGAGCAGTTCCTTCCTAAAGAGCGCTTCACATTATACTCCAGCCATTCTAACCTGCCATAGTTGCCGTCGTGAAGCGTCTCCCAGTCGGTCGGAAGCTCTCCGCCTGCATCTGAGTAAGATTGGATGAAGGCCTTCAGACGTTGGCAATCAATATTACAGTCTTCATATCCAGACCAGCATAAAGCCATTTCATATAATTCGAGGAAAGGATTGGAATAGGCAAGGCACTCCAAATCAATAATGCGGCAGTCGTCCCCATTCCAAAGTACATTTTTACAGTCCATATCATTGTGACAGATGGTGATAACCGGCGGCAGTGTTTTGAGCGCAGCATTTCCGCGCTCCTGGGATTCATATAGGAGAGAACGATTCCTCTTTAGAAGAGCAGAAAGATCCTGGTTGGAACATGCCAGCTGTTCGATATAATAATCCCAGTCAATATGAAGCTCGTTGTGTGCAACGTGCTGTTCTCTTTTATCTATTTCATGAATCTGAGCGAGGAGGGTTCCGATTCTGCAGCAATGAGATTCTTTGATTTCCTCCCGTTTCAAGGACCTTCCTTCAAACCAGTCAAATAGATAAAAGAACTGGCCGTTGATTTCCTGCAGCTTTTTTCCGCGGAAGGATAGAGCGGGGAGAATCGGAAGGCCGTGCTGGGTTAAGAGTGTTTCTAATTCTTCGGCGCGGCGGAAATTATCCATGGCTGTTTCGCGCTGCATCACATAGGGATTTAACAATTTGACTGCATACCTTCCTTTGGCTGTGAACAGGGAATACACCCTGTGCAGAAAGCCTCCCTTCAGCGGTCTTGGCGGTTCTTTTATTGTTCCTAAATTCAATTGGTTACATATTTGGTTCCATAACTCGAATTCCATTTGCTCTCCTCTGAATTGTAATCTTTCTTTATTATAAAGCGGTTCTCGTAAAAGTCAAGGCGATCAGGAGAGCGATCGGGAAAGGTATTTAAAATATTTTTTGAATATCAGCTTGCCTTCAAGCGGTCTTTATGGCAGAATCTATTTAAAGAATATTTTAAATACCTGCAATTTAGGAGAAAGCAGATTATGCCTGTGGGCGCGCAGTGGGATGTGGAGGCCCGGATATGTCAGATATCAAGGGTATGACAATCAGGCCGGTATCATGGGACGATTGGAGGTGGTGCATACAATGGGGATTGCGGATACGCTGAAGGTGCTGTCTTATCATCTGCGGCTGTTAAAGGCCGCGGATCTGGTGATGGAGTATCGGCAGAAGAATTACATTTATTATGAACTGAACACGACGGTGCTGATGCCGTTCTTCCCTGATCGGATTCCGATGCATTATGATATGGCGGGGAATATTGACAGGTGGGGATCAAAGTATGAGAATTATCAGTACCTGGTATTCGGCGCGGGCATATCGAAAATACAAGGATTGAGATACAGGAGTGGGGAGGAAAACAGCAAAAAAAGGACTTTTTTTCTGCGGTATTTGGAAGGATGGGCACGT
>JAGAPO010000002.1 GCA_017623215.1 Lachnospiraceae bacterium
ATAAAGTTTTTCACAAAACAGGAAAGGCACATTCATAAATATATGATGTGGATAACTTTGCTGTATTCACAGAAAATGTGGAAATTGTAAATTTACTACAAATGGCAGGCTATTAAATGAATTTACCTTTCAGAGCTGATTGTGCAAATGCACAATTGCATATTTGAGACGAAAGTGCTATACTACTATGTTGAAAGTGTAGAAAATGGCCTGGGAAGCGGCTTTGGCGGTCTTTTTGGGCGGATGTGCCGCTTAGGAAGGAATAGAGAGGCACGAACAGGAATGGAGGTTTGAATCATGACGAAGATTAATATTATTTCCGGATTCCTTGGAGCCGGAAAGACCACATTGATAAAGAAGCTTCTGAAGGAAGCGCTTGGGAACGAGAAGATCCTGCTGATTGAGAATGAGTTCGGAGAGATTGGCATTGACGGCGGCTTCTTAAAGGACGCAGGAATTGAGATTACAGAGATGAATTCCGGATGTATCTGCTGCTCGCTGGTCGGCGATTTCGGCGAGGCGTTAAAGAAGGTGTTAAAGCAGTTCGCACCGGACAGAATTCTGATCGAGCCCTCAGGCGTTGGTAAGCTTTCTGACGTTATGAAGGCGGTTCAGGGCGTTGCAGCGGAGGCCGAGGTTGAGATTGACAGCTCGGTTGCGGTTGTGGACGCGATGAAAGCAAAGATGTATATGAAGAATTTCGGCGAGTTCTTCAACAATCAGGTTGAGAACGCACAGACGATTGTATTGAGCAGAACACAGAAGCTGTCTGAGGCAAAGCTTGAGGAGTGTGTAAAGCACTTAAAGGAGCATAACGCGAATGCGACGATTATTACTACTCCTTGGGAAGAACTGGACGGCAAGGTGATCTTTGCGGCGATGTGCAAGAAGATATCGCTGGCGGACGAGCTGATGGCAGAAGAAGAGATTTGTCCGGAGTGCGGTCATCATCATGACCATGATCACGAGCATCATCATCACGATCACGATGACGAGTGCTGCGGCCACGACCATGATCACGAAGAGCATGAGCATCATCACCACGATCATGATGACGAGTGCTGCTGCGGCCACGATCATGATCATGAAGGACATCATCACCACCATCATCACGCGGATGATGTATTTACAAGCTGGGGTATTGAGACGCCTCATAAGTTCACAAGGGAAGAGATTGAGACTGCCTTAAAGGCACTTGCCGAGACCAATGAGTACGGTACGATTCTGCGTGCGAAGGGTATGGTTCCTTCGGCAGACGGAGAGTGGATCTATTTCGATCTGGTTCCGGGCGAGTATGAGGTTAGAGGCGGTTCGCCGGATTATACGGGAAGACTGTGCGTGATTGGAACGGATCTGAAGACGGACGAGCTGGTTAAGATGTTTCACGCTTAACTGAAAGCATGCAGCTTGGTGCCTGACAGTCTGCCTTTGCGGGCTGTCGGCAGGAATGGAGAGTATGATGGAGATACCGATTTATATATTGTCTGGCTTTCTGGAGAGCGGTAAGACGACGCTGATGCGGGAGACTCTTGATGATCCGGAGTTCTCTTCGGGGGAAAAGACGCTTCTGATCGTATGTGAGGAAGGTGTTGAGGAATATGACGAGGAGATGCTGAAACGCTGGAACGCGGCTTTGGTAGAGGTAGAATCACCGGATGAACTGACCAGGGACTTCTTTGCGAAGCTTCAGAAGAAATATCGCCCGGACCGGGTGATGATAGAGTATAACGGAACCTGGAAGATGGACGCGATTCTGGAGGCGGATTTCCCGTCGCGCTGGGTGATCGTTCAGGTCATTACGACAGTGGATGCTTCCACCTTTGATAACTATATGAGCAATATGCGTTCGCTCATGATCGAACAGCTGACGGGCAGTGACATGGTTATTTTTAATCGCTGCGATAAGAATACCAAGACGGCGGTTTATCGCCGCAGCATTAAGGTTGTGAACCGGAAAGCGGCGATCTATTTTGAGGCGCTGCCGGGTGTTGAGGAGCTGCAGGAAGAGGATTTCCTGCCCTTTAATCTGGATGCGGATGTGATTGAGATTGAAGACGACGATTTCGGAATCTGGTATGTAGATGCGATGGACAACCCGAAGAAATATGAGGGTAAGACCGTGAAGTTCAAGGGTATGGTCTACAAGGCGGACAGACTCGGCAAGGGATATTTTGTGCCGGGACGGTTTGCGATGACCTGCTGCGCGGATGATGTGGCGTTCATCGGATTCCTGTGCGAATACGATAAAGTGGCGGAGTTAAAGCTTCGTTCCTGGTGGACGGTAACTGCTAAGGTGAAGGTGGAGTACACGAAGGAATACCGCTGCGAAGGGCCGGTGTTAAAGGCCATCCGTCTCGAGCCCGCTGAGAAGCCGGAAGAGAAGCTGGTATATTTTAACTAAGGAATATGCAGTCCCAATAAATATGCCGCAGAGAGGCGGAAGGAAGCGCCGGATAGGAAGGCGCGTCCCGCGCTCTGCGGCTTTTGCTTTGAAGCCATAGGCCTTAGGACGGACAAGGCCGCATAGGGAATGGAGCATAGGCAATGAGGCGCAGACAATGATACATAGGTAAGGGAGTATAGCCGGTTAATGCATAGAAAAAGAAACTTGGTTATGCATGAGAGCATGGATATAGGGAGGAATTAAGATGAATCAAGCCGATATGACAGAATATGCCGGCGCACACTGGCAGGAGGCATACGAGCTTTTAACCACATTGGCACGAATTCCGGCACCGTCCGGAAAAGAAGACCGCAGGGCGGAATTCATCCGGGCGTGGCTTGTCGGAAAGGGTGCAAAAGAGGTCTTCATTGATGAGGCAAAGAATGTGATATATCCGATCGGAGATACCGGGCATAATCAATTAACCGTATTTTCCGCGCATACGGACGTGGTATTTCCGGACGAGACGCCGCTGCCGCTTGAGGAAAAAGACGGAATGCTCTATGCACCGGGAATCGGGGATGATACCGCCAACTTGACCGCACTGCTGATTGCGGCGGAGTACCTCACAGACTATGCCGAGAAAGGCTGGGACAAGCCGGACGGGATTTTAATTGTGCTGAACTCCTGCGAAGAGGGGCTTGGCAATCTGAAGGGAGTACGCCAAATCTGTCAGAGATATGAAGGACGAATCAAAGAGCTGATATCCTTTGACTGTACGATGCAGAGCATTGTGACGAAAGCGGTTGGTTCCAAGCGGTATGAGGTTGAGGTACTGACGGAAGGCGGGCATTCCTACAGCGCATTCGGCAGCCGAAATGCCATTGCATACCTGGCGGATATGATTGGAACCCTGTATACATTGAAGGTTCCGGACAAGGGAAAGACAACCTATAATGTCGGAATGATATCCGGGGGTACCTCGGTGAATACGATTGCCCAGCAGGCCTCCATGCTGTATGAATTCCGCTCGGATGACAGAGAGAACCTGCGGTTCATGGAGCGGCATTTTCAGTCTGTTATTGAGGCGTACCGGGCAAAGGGCATTACGGTAAATGTCACGGTGCTTGGAGAGCGGCCGTGTATGGGAGAAGTTCCAAAGGAGCTTCAGAACGCGCTCGCAGACAGGGCAAAGAGGATCATTAAAAAGTATACGGGAATGGAAGCTTATGAGACCTCTGCCTCAACGGACTGCAATCTTCCGCTCTCTCTTGGAATCCCTGCAATTGCATTTGGAGGATATATCGGAGGTAAGTCGCACACAAGGGAAGAGTGGCTGGAGATCAACAGTCTGAGAATGGGACTGGCCGTTATTCTGGAAATGGTCCTGACGGAAAGCGGCATTTTCAGAGAATAGATGCTTATAATTCATATTATCCTTCGGAGACTGCGGGCGGAAAATCGGGGAAACGGTAATTTTCTGGTTGAAAAATGGGGGATTACGAGTATAATGATTATATACGAACATATGTGGATGATGGACAGACCGTTTGCGTCGTAAGAATGGAGAGTAGGATATGTATATTATCAAGATAGATATTTTAGGGGGTTCCCTGTATTTTACAGGTAAGAAGCAGATAATCCAGGGAAGCGAACAGCCGGGACTGACACAGGATATCAGGCAGGCCAGACAGTTCGAGGACCCGGCTAAGGCAAGGGCATTTTGCCGGATGCTGATTGAACGGTACGATATGGAGTTTTATTATTCCGAGCTGACAGAGGAAGAAACAGCATAAGATATCAAAGAAAGAATAAAGGCCTTTCTGACGGCGGAATTCCGCAGTTAGGGGGCTTTTTGCGTAAAGGAGAGGTGATTTGGAATGAAATTATTAAAGCAGCTGGGAATTATATTCGGAATCTGTCTGGTGGGCGAAGGAATTGCCGCCATTCTCCCGATTTCGTTTCCGGCAAGTGTAATCAGTATGTTTTTGATGCTCCTGCTGTTGATTGCGGGAATCTTAAAGATGGAGCATGTGAAGGAAGCAGCGGAGTATCTGATTCAGAACATGGCTTTTTTCTTTATACCGGCCGGAGTTGCTATTATGGAGAAGTATGATTTGGTCAAGGGAAAGATTCTGGTTCTGTTCGTGATCTGTGTGATAACTCTGGTGCTGACCTTCCTTGCCGCCGCGTTTACGGTAAAGGGAGTGATTCGGCTTCAGGAGAAGCTGCGGGCGAAGAGAGGAATACAGGAGTAAGAATTTGTGCAGGGAACGCCGTTCCCGGAATGGAGATTACATATGGAGATAGTGAGCAATCCGCTGTTCGGCGTAGTATTAAGTATTCTGACCTTCTGGTTTGCCAAATGGATTGGCGGCAAGCTGAAATGGTCGGTGCTCAATCCGCTTTTGCTGGCGATTATTTTTTGCATTGTGATATTGAAGGTATTCCAGATTCCGCTCGAGAGCTATCAGGTGGGCGGAGATATGATTTCGATGTTCTTAGGGCCGGCAACGGCGGTGCTGGCGTATTCGATATACCGGCAGTTTGCGCTGCTGAAAAAATATTTGATTCCGGTGGTGTGCGGATGCCTGGCGGGAAGCATTACCTCGATGCTAAGCGCCTGGATTCTGTGCGATTTGTTTGGGCTGGATGAAAGTCTGAAAGCGTCGATGCTTCCGAAGTCTGTAACGACTCCGATCGCAATCGGAATCAGCGAGCAGCTGGGCGGAATTCCGTCGGTAACGGTTGCGATCGTGATTGTAACCGGAATCCTGGGATCCGTATTATGCCCGGTATTGCTGAAGATCTTTCGAATTCAGAATTCGATTGCGGCCGGAATTGCGATTGGAACCTGCAGCCATGCAGTCGGAACGACGAAAGCGGTGGAGCTGGGAGAAGTGGAGGGAGCGATGAGCGGAATTGCGATTGGTGTATCGGGAATTCTGACGGTATTGCTTTCGCTTTTGCTGTAGAGACGGCTTCCGGAACGGTTCCGGTGAGAAGGAGATTACCTGTTAATGGCGGGAGCCTTAATGGGCAGAATAAACATAATTATAAGGAGATAGGATAATGGGAAACAAGCTTACATTACAGATCCGCAATAAGAGTGGAGAGGTGCTGGCTGAGAACTGTGCTGAGGACTGCCTGAACCTGTATTACAGCCCTGTGTACGAGGAGGGGGATGAGATTGTTCTGAAGACGGAGCAGACAGGGGTATATGTCCGGATGAAATTGGATGATGCGATGGACGAAGCGTTCTGCTATCTGACAGAGGAGGAATTCATCTTCCGGATTCCGTTCGGGGAGAAAAGAACCTCGTATTCGCCGCGGGTATTTTCCGGTGAGCGCCACCTGCTGCACGTGTGCATGGCGAGAGAGGAGGAATGGACGGCTTACCGGAATCTTGCGGTGAACCCGGCAGATCAGCATGTTCATTACGGCTGCTTTCCGCACGCGTCGGCGAATGTCGAGACACGGGGAGAGGCTGTATTTGCAGCGAGAAATGCGATTGACGGTGTGACGGAGAACCATTCGCACGGAACTTGGCCGTATGCCTCCTGGGGAATTAATCGTCAGGATGATGCGAAGATTCGACTGGAATTCGGAAGAATGGTAGAGATTGATCGCATGGTGATCTATACCAGAGCGGATTTCCCGCATGATAATTACTGGGTATCCGGAACATTCCGGTTCTCGGACGGTTCCGTGCTTAAGATGCCGCTCACCAAGACCGATCGACCGCAGGAGATTACGTTCCCGAAGAAAAAGGTCGAGTGGATTACGTTGGATGAATTGATTAAGGGTGATGACCCTTCGCCGTTCCCGGCACTTACGCAGTGGGAGGTTTGGGGACAGTGTGAGAAGAACCTCTAAGGCGTCGAAAGACGCCGCCTAAGAGGTTCTACGGTGCGCAACGGCGCACCTACTCACACGACGAATTTGAGCGAAGCTCAAATTCGCTGAAGGTCTGGAGTGGTTTGAGAAGACGCCGCTTAAGAGGTTCTACGGTGCGCCGCTTATGAGTCTGACAGGGGCTTTATTATGATGTGGCGTTCGAGACCGCCGTATTTGAGGGTGGTCTTGGCGATGCGGTAACCGGAGGCGAGCATGTTTTGGAGGCTGTAGGGGTTCTTTGGGGATACCGTTGCGAGAGCGTAATGATAGCCGCGGGAGACAAGGATGGTCTCGGCTGCCGATATCAGGCGTTTTTGAAGATGGTTTCCCTGGAATTCCGGGAGGACAGCGGCGGACTCCATATGTGCGCTGAGGAGGAGCTGTTCGTGGGTAAAGCCAAGATCGATTCCGAGGTTGTCTGGAGCGTTCCCCGGAATCCGCACAATCAGAAAACCGGCCGGTGTATTGCCGCTTCGGGCAATCAGAGTAAAGCCGTCTTCTTCCACGTGCCTGCGAATGAAATCCTGATCATCTGTAACGTAGAGAGAGGGATCCTTCATGGAGGCGCTTACGGAATGCATAATAGAATAAATGGAATCGACATCTGCCAATGAGGCAGTTTGTATGTTAAAATCGTACATGACAGTCTCCTTTCCTGGATGGCGAATATGCAAAAGCGGATACTGTCAGTATAGCAGAAGATGCAGGAAGAGATCAATATTCAGAATGGAAAACTTGAATGCGTTATCGAAACGTCGTCTGGAATTCGATTGACTTATCCTATGTATTTGGACGAATTACGTTCACTGCACAAAGTCTGACACTTACTGATTTTTCGGCTTTTTTCGAAAAAATATGCTATAATAATTATGTCGAGTCTTTATTATCCATATCCACAAATAATAAGAGCCATGTACCGTCATCCCAGGTACATGGCTCTTATTTTTGGATTGTCGGAAAGTTTTTTCCGGAAGAATGCACGCTGGCAGAATGGGCATTTGCAGAATACGCGCGGGAAGCATGCAAAGCTATCGTTCATACAACCGCCCGAGCCGCCGGAGACGGAATTGCCCATGTCACCGCATACACCAATGTGGCTGCAGCGTTGTTTCGTTTCGTCATAAGAGCTTCCGAAGTTCTTAACGCCATTGATATAGATCCCCCTGTTCCTCATAGAGACAGGTTACGCCGAACTGCGCGGCGTGATTCGCAGCCTCGGACGCAGCATCCAGCGCATACGTCAGTGCTTCCCGGCCGGATTGTCTTACGATGATGCAAAAATTGCTGTACATTGTGAATTCCATAATAAAATAACAGATACTGGTGCAAACCATATCGGAATCTATTATTTTCTATGCATCTCAACCGGATACTGCTCGTAATTCTTGATGTTCTCGTAAATCTCACGCTGATCCGCAGACGCAAGCTGCTTCGCACGGTTCTGCTGCGCCACACGGCCGGTCAGAATGCTTCCGGGGCCGTTCACACAGCCGCCAACGCAGGACATACCTTCGATAAAGTCTGCCGGGAGCTTGTTCACCTTGAGCATCATGAGAGCCTTCTTACATTCTGCAGCGCCGTTGCAGCCCATGACATTAATCTTCTCGGTATCAATTCCCTTTTCCTCCATTGCCTGAACAACGGCAGCCGTAACGCCGCCGGCAACTGCGAAGTTCTTCGCATAGATGCTGCCCTGCTGCATATGTTCACCGAAGGTAGCAGGATTGATATCCTTTGCCTGGAACATGGCGCGCAGTTCGTCAAAGGTCAGAACGTAGTCCGCTGTGCCCTGCGTGATGTTATCCAGAATCTCATTCTTCTTTGCAATGCACGGTCCGATAAATACGGTGATTGCGCCGGGGTGCATTGCTTTCACTAACTTCGCGGTAGCGGCCATCGGAGATACTGTTGTGGACATATTGTCAAGGAGTGACGGGAAATGCTTCTTGATCATGTTCACGAACGCCGGACAGCAGGAAGTGGTCATCTTCTTGCCTTCTTTGTAAGCCTCTGTCCATTCTTCGGCCTCGGATGCTGCAACCAGATCCGCACCGATGGATACTTCGTACATACCGGTGAAGCCGAGTTCCTTGAGTGCCTGTGCAAGGGTGCCGATCGTGACTTGAGGGCCGAACTGACCTTCGATGGCCGGAGCAACCATTGCATAGACCGGAGCGCCGCTCTGAATCAGGTTGATGACGTCTACGATGAAGGAACGATCCGAAATTGCGCCGAACGGACAGTCCTTAATGCACGAACCGCAGTTAATGCAGCGCTCTTCGTTGATGACGACAAGGCTGTTCTCGTCCATCGAAATCGCGTCAACCGGGCAGCTTCTCTTACAGGGACGCATCAGATCCGCGATTGCGTTATAAGGGCAGGCCTGCGAGCACTTGCCGCATTCCTTACATTTGGCAGGATCGATATAGGCGCGGTCGCGCAGCATCGAAATTGCCTGGAAATTACATGCGTTCTGGCATTTCTTGCCCATGCACTTCTGGCAGTTGTCGGTTACTACAAAACGGGTAATCGGACAGCCTTCACACGCGGAAGGAATGACCTGAACGATATTCTTGTTATCTTTATTCACGGAAGGGGAATTACCCTTCGCAAGACGGATTCTCTGGCGGATGATTTCGCGCTCTTTGTAGACACAGCAGCGGAAATTCGCCTGCGGTCCGGGGATCAGATCAAAGGGGATCTGATCTTCCGTCTGATCGAGATCGCCGCGGAATGCATGCTTGGCGACCTCGTATAATACTTCATGTTTAATGGTGCTTATATCACTGGTTCCTTGTAACATGTTACATTATCCTCCTGAAATTAGTAATATTGTATCGTAACATCTTTTCCCATCTTCTTGGCATAATCAACCATCTGGGCAACCAGATTCTGACGGATACTTAAGTCAAAGGGAAGCCCGGGGTTCTGGTGGGCCTCGTTAATTGCTTTGCCGACAAAGAAATGCAGCTCGGTACAATCCTCGATGATCATCTTGGCTATCTTGGAACCGCCATTGTCTTTATCCAGTTCGGAGAAGAAGGATTCATCAATATCCTCCTCTACATACTGCTTCATCAGCTGCAGAGCGCGGGTAAGAGTGAGAACACCCTCTGTTACGAGATCCATGCCGTCGATCGTCGCGACAGGCGGCAGAACCGGATCGGTATAATTGAGCGAGGTCTTAATCTGCTTATGCAGAATACGCGCCACGATATTGGCCGAAGTGCCTCCGCTGACAATTCGCTTTGCAGGGCCGCGCATAAAATCGCGCATCATTCTGGCGTCATCTTCCTTGCTCATAGGCGGGCCTGTAAAGATATTTACCGCCTTGGAATTAATAATTCTGGCTACCGCCACGGTTGTGTCATCGCCGGGGCTCTGCATATACAGGTCATCGCAGGCCTTGCTTAACATGGCTGCGAGACGCGAAGCGGAAAGCGTAACGCGGGTTGCGTTCACCGTGTAATCCGCCATGCTGTTCCAGGTCCATCCAAAGTTCAGAACCTTTCCGACGCCCGCAAAGATAACGCCGTCGCTCATCAGAACGAAGCAGTCGTTCAGCTCCGCGTGGAAACGGCACTCCTTAATGGTTTTTCCTTCGATGACCTTCTCTTCATAAGGAATCTTCTGAAGCTTTCCGTCCCGGACAAATACACAGCTCGGATTATCGAATTCAACCAGATACGCGTCTCCGTTCTTGAATATCTGGAGAATGCTGAAGGTCGAGTACGCCACCTGTCTTACCTTGCAGACGGGAAGCGTCTTAACAATCGTCTCTACGCACTGTTCAATCGAAGCGCCGTTCAGAAGCATGGTACCCAGAATCTTTGAGGTGAGCGTTGCAAGGATATTGGCCTTGACACCGCTTCCCATACCATCCGCAAGGATGATAATATTGGAGTCGTGTTTCTTCAGAATCTACACCTTATCGCCGCACAGCTCCTCATGGTGTTTATTCAGGCTTTTATAAGAAGCGTCAACACTAATATTCATCCCGGCCTCCTTACCTGGATACGGGCGGTTCGCCACCATCATAGAGAATGGTATCGCGCAGCTTGGTCAGCGTTACCTTGGTCTCAGCAGTGGTCTCACCGAGCAGTCCCGCGATCTCCTGGGCAACCATCATCTGCTTGTCGATAACCTTCTGGGCCATCTCTATGGTCTCCATCTTAACCTTGTAAGCCTGCTTTTTCTGCTCCTCTTCGCTGGATACATCCTGGAAAATACCGAGGACGCAGTTCTGTTCCTTCATATATACGATATTCTGCAGCGTGGCGAGGCCGATATCCTCATATACAACACGCTTGCCGAGAATACTTTCGTGGCTGTCCAGAACCTCGATGAAATCGGTGTGATCGATGATTTCGTACAGATACATCTCACGGGCCTTTGCTCTGGAAATATGGAAATAATGCTCTGCCGCAGCCGAAAATTCCTGAATCTTCATATCGGCATCTACGATAATAATGATGTTCGGAGTCGTATCAAGAACAACGTTCGACATCGAATGGGCGCGCTCGTACATATAGGGTACGCACATGGTGAGCTCCGCCTTGCCCTGGTATACGGCAATCGCCTTATCCCGGCAGCTCGGATAACCGCAGGCACTGCAGTTGAGCATATCTTCCGGCTTAGTCTTACCGGTCTTGCGCAGAATCTCTGCAATCTCATCCTCGGACGGAAGCGGATCCTTTGGAGAACGATCTCCGAAAGCCTTGGCGAAGGATACGCCCATATTACCATGGAAGAAGGTCTCCTTCTTAACGGGCTTCTTCGGAATGGTCTCCTCCATATCGAGCTTTACCTTAAACCGTGAGATGACATCGCGATCAATCGCCGGGCCCTTAATGCAGCCGCCGTTGCAGATATTGGCCTCGATAAAGGAGCCGTTTATCTCGCCGCGCTTCATGCTCTCGAACAGATCGACGCAGTTCTGAAGTCCATGTACGTAGAATTTGCGGTACTTGTCCGACTGTTCGGTATTCTCCGGCTTGGTTGCGATAACAGAGGAGAGAACACCGCTGCTGATCGGATACAGACGATTCACCTCAGGGCTTGGATTCTGCGGAGGCGTATCCGGAAGGGAGAACAGATCAATTCCTTCCTCCTTCAGCCACACCTCAAGTTCCTTGAAATTAATAACCGCGTCAATATACCCCTTCGTTCTCTCATCGCTTTCCGCTTCACGCTTCTTTGCGATACAGGGACCGAGGAAGACAACCTTGACATCGTTGCCGTACATGGCGCGAATCAGCTTGCCGTGCGCAATCATCGGAGATACGACGGGAGCCATATATTTCGTCAGAGATGGATAATAAATCTCAATCAGATCATTCACACTGGGGCAGCAGGTTGTGATAATATTATCCATCTCACCTGCGGAGATTAGCTTTTCATATTCATTTGTAATGTAAGCAGCGCCCTCAGCCGTCTCACGAACCTCTTTGAAGCCGAGCTTCAACAGAGCGGAGATAACCTGGCCGGGGGTATTATATTTCATGACGCCAAGGTAAGCAGGAGCAATGGAGACAATCGTAGGAATCCCGGCGCGTAAGTAGCCCTTTACGCGATCCAGATCGCTGATAAAGGTCTTTGCATTCTGGGGACAGGCATCCAGGCAGTGTCCGCAGAGAATGCACTTGTCGTTCATAATCTGTGCCTGTTCATTCTGAACCATAATCGCTTTTACTTCGCAGACGCGAACACACTTATAACAATTCTTACACTTTGCTTCCTTGAAACCAATAACATTCATTAGGCGAGCCTCCTAAGCACCTCATCTTTAAAAAACTGTTCCGTTGTAGACGGCTGAAGAGAGAATAACTCTCCGTCCAGCTTTACGCATACGCCCTTCATGCACTGTCCCATGCAGAAGGAACCGTTCAGCTCCACCTTATTCTTCAGATTATGTAAAGTAATCAGACGCTCCAGAATCTGAATAATCTCGCGGGAGCCCTTTAAATGGCAGGAACTGCCGATGCAAATTGTGATAACCATAGCAAATAACCTCCTGAGGATCTTGTTTGTCATTACGTTAACAATGATTTGATTACATTTTATCACATACAGGGGAGGATGTCAAAGAGAAAGGAAGGGGCGGAAACTTACAATTTGTGCGGTTTCTGTGGGCGTATTTCCGGCTTTTTGCCTTTAACTGATAATCGAACGCTTATATTCCGCCGGAGTCATATGAGTCTGCATCTTAAAACACTTTGAAAAATATTGCGGCGTGTCAAAGCGCAGCATATCCGCAATCTGCGCCATGTTATACTTCCCTTCCCGGATCAGTTTTTTGGCCTCCTGAATCTTCAGAAAATTATAATAGCGCATGATTCCTCCCTCACGATAGAGCGAGAACAGATTTTTAACTGCGCTTTCACTTTTTCCGACGGCTCTTGCAACATCGGCAATCGTAAGCCTGTCATATATATGCTCTTCCAGATAGTCCAGAATCTCCTTCACATCCACCGGGACATCAATTCCGTTCACACATACATTCAGACGGCTCTGCTTCGTTAAGACATCCTTATTTCTCCACAGCTTAATCAGAAAAATCTCCAGCAGATTCTTCGTCATCTGCTCGCTTCCGAACGGTGCGTCCGGTATCTTCTCAAGCCTTTGCAGCAGCGGATTGCGCGGATCTGCCGGCCGAAAGCAGGAGAGTCCTTCCGTGAACAGCATTGAAAGAAGCGCCTTTTCTTCCGCATTCAGCCGGATAATCTTTCCCTCAAAATGCTTCATCTCCCGGCTTTTGCATTCAAATGTAACAATGCTGACGTTCGGAGCGATGCTCTTATTGCCCGACAGGTTATGAAATTCATTCGGCTTGTGGAAGGTCAGCTCTCCGCTTTTTAAGGTGAACTGATTCGTATCCGCGGTACAGATCATCTCCCCCTTGTCGATGTAGACCATCTCCCAGAAATCATGACTTTCCCCGTCATAGTGGAAATCCTTGGATATCTCCATGTAAAAAAAGGTAATCACCTTTTCAACCCGAAATACATTCTGAAATCCGTGCCTTATAAAATTATCCGACATACAAATTCCTCCCTGTCTGATTTTGTTAGCATTATAACCGATTTTACACTCCATTACAAGTGCAAAGCCTTATAATCGAATTAGAAAGAAAAAGGAGGGATACAAGCTATGTATACGGTTTTAGTTATTTCCTGCCACCCGGACGATATGGAGATTGCCTGCGCCGGTACTCTGCTTAAATGTAAGGCACGCGGGGATCGCGTCGTGGTGTGCCATTTATCCAGCGGGAACCTCGGTCACGAGATTATTCCGCCAGACAGGCTTCGCGTGATACGGGCAAATGAGGCGAAGAAGAGCGCGGCGCTCGGAGGATTTGAGATTCTGTACGGTGGATTTGATGATCTGGAACTGTACGACAATAACAAGGAGTCGCGCGACAAGGTGGTAGATATCATCAAGCAGGTCGATCCGGACTTTATCATCACACATTCGCCGGATGATTATATGCCGGATCATACCGCGACATCCAAGCTGGTCTTTGATGCCTGCTTTGCTGCAACGCTGCCCAATTATCGTACCAGGACAGAGGGAAGGGCACGCCTGGTACCGGTCTATTATATGGACACGCTGGCCGGAGTCAATTTTAATCCGACGGAATATGTGGACGTAACGCCCTATATTGACGCCAAGCTTGCAATGCTGAACTGTCACGAATCGCAGATTGTCTGGATGCGCGGCCACGATCATATTGATTTTCTGGATATGGTAAAGACATGCTGCAGATACCGTGGCTTCCAGTGCGGAGCTGATTATGCGGAAGGATTTCGACAGTGTCAGGTATACCTGAAAGGAACGACAAAACGATTGCTGCCGTAAAAGATAAAAAGAATGGTATTATGGATTTTAATTCAACGGTAAAAGGCTCCGCTCTTGAGGGGTTCTATCCTGCGGGCTGGGATTTGGAAAAGATTGACGCGTGCATTGATACGCCTGAGAACATCACAAAGCGCCAGGACTTCTGGAATCCCGAATTTACGCCGGTGATGTGTGATAGTCTCGGCGACTTTTTTATCGAAGCGGGCAGCATGTATCACGGCCGGTCAGCGGTTGCGTGCGAATTCTTTGCCAAATACTTAAGTGAGGAGTAAAACCTCGTCCAAAAAGTTCAGATTCCCCTTTTCTATTGGAAAATAGTGTGCTATAATCAAGGATAAAAGTACAAACAAAGGAGTTTGAGACGATGGATTTAATCACAATACGCGAGTTATACCGTAATAAAGAAGAGTATATCGGCAAGAAGATCACGGTTGGAGGCTGGGTAAGAAGTATCAGAGATTCCAAGACCTTCGGATTTATTGTACTGGCTGACGGAACGTTTTTCGAGCCGCTGCAGATTGTATACAGCGATAAGCTGGAGAACTTCGCAGACATATCCAAGTGCAATGTCGGAACGGCTCTGATTATTGAGGGAGAGCTAATTGCAACACCGCAGGCGAAGCAGCCGTTCGAGATTCAGGCAGAGTCGATCGTGGTAGAGGGAGCTTCCACTCCGGATTATCCGCTTCAGAAGAAGAGACACACCTTAGAGTATTTAAGAACAATCACGCATTTAAGACCCAGAACGAATACGTTCCAGGCAGTATTCCGCGTTCGTTCTCTGATTGCGTACGCAATTCATAAGTTCTTCCAGGAGAGGGATTTTGTGTATGTGCATACTCCCCTGATTACCGGAAGCGACTGTGAGGGCGCGGGCGAGATGTTCCAGGTTACGACCATGGATCTGAATAATATCCCGAAGAACGAGGACGGCGCTGTGGATTTCACCCAGGATTTCTTCGGAAAGCCAACCAACCTGACCGTAAGCGGCCAGCTCAACGGGGAGACCTACGCGATGGCGTTCCGCAACATCTACACCTTCGGACCGACCTTCCGCGCTGAGAATTCCAACACGACCCGCCACGCGGCTGAGTTCTGGATGATCGAGCCCGAGATCGCATTTGCCGATCTGAAGGATGACATGGTGCTTGCAGAGAGCATGATTAAGTATATTATTAATTACGTGTTAGAGAACGCTCCGGAGGAGATGAACTTCTTCAATTCGTTCGTGGACAAGGGACTTATCGAGCGTCTCAAGCACGTGGCGAATTCCGATTTCGGTCATGTTACTTACACCGAGGCGGTTGAGATTCTCATGAAGAATAACGATAAGTTCGATTATAAGGTATCGTGGGGCTGTGATCTGCAGACCGAGCATGAGCGCTACCTGACCGAGGAGATCTTCAGGAAACCGGTATTCGTAACGGATTATCCGAAGGATATCAAGGCGTTCTATATGAAGATGAACGAGGATAATAAGACCGTTGCGGCGATGGACCTTCTGGTACCGGGCATCGGTGAGATCATCGGAGGAAGCCAGAGAGAGGACGATTACGAGAAGCTTGCGAAGCGTATGGCTGAGCTTGGCTTAAAGGAAGAGGACTATGGCTTCTACCTTGACCTGCGCAAATACGGTTCCGCAAGACACGCAGGCTTCGGTCTCGGCTTTGAGAGATGCGTTATGTACCTGACCGGTATGGGCAACATCCGCGACGTCATTCCGTTCCCGAGAACTGTGAACAACTGCGACCTGTAATCTTTGACGAAATTAACGAAATTGTCCTCGGGGGAAGGATTTCCGTTGCGCAATGCCTGATTCTGTTGTATACTATAATTATAAATAGTGTCTAAAGAAACGGATAAATAGGAATCCATGAATGCAAAAGTAAAGTCCTATCATTTTTGAATTTCATGGATAATACAATACGGATGGGGATGAAGCAGTGGCAAAGATCGAGGACGATTCGGCTATGAGACGGGTTTATGATCTGATTAAGGAAAGTTTTCAGGGCTGTCAGGAATTTACCACGCAGGAAGTGTACAAAGCTTTTTCTGACATGAAGAAGAATACTTTATCCTGGTATCTGCATATGCTGGTGCAGAAGAATTACATTAAGAGCATACGGCATGGAGTGTACGGCTTTTATCAGCATGAGGATACGATTTACTATGAGCAGATGCAAAGAAGCTCACGGGAAGCGTATGATCTGATGAGACAGAGCGGGCTTGGTTTCTATTTGTCCGGCTGGGACGGGCTCTTGACGGAGAAGCTGAATCCGGCCGCATATCCGATTATTATGGTAGTAGAACGGGGCTGTATGTACGATGTGGTTCAGTATCTGACGGACAATGAATTCCGGGTCTATCATGACGGAAGGGAAACGCTGGGGGACGAGAGCACTCCGGATGATCGGAAGGTGCTTCTGATGAGAGGAAGCAACATGGATTTCGGAGAATACGGCGTCGCCTGTGCGGAGAAGGGCTTTGCGGACTTATACTATGCGGTGACGAGGATGGGATATCCGACGGCCTCCGAACAGCTTGTCGAGATGCAGTTTGACTTTCTCAAACGGGGAATTATGTCGGTTGCAAGGCTGAAGGATTCCGCAAAAGAGCTCGGAATTAAGACGGAATTCGAATTCATGCTTCAGATGGCGCTTTTGCCCGATGAAGCAGCGAATTTCTTTATTCACGGACTGATGTCGGAGAGGGCATGAAGCTTTGGAGAAGATACAGGGATAACGGGCTGTCATAATAGAAACTGTCATAAGAATATAAGAATGTGAAAAGCCTGGAGGCGTTGGACCTTATCAACGTCTTCAGGCTTTTTTGGATCGAAGGGCTATTATTCAGGCTTTGTACGGATTCCAGCTGATTCCGCGGCAGGACTTAAGAAATGTCAGCAGGATCAGTCCGAGCACGCCGCAGGAAATTACTTCTCCGAGGCCGACCGTCGCCATCATGAACGGAATCGAGAACGGCAGCTCATAGGCATACTTTAACACCCAGGGAATGATAATTACGTTGGAAAGAATGGGGGGCAGGGGAACCAGATATTTATTCCGGCGCACCGCGTAGGAACCGGCTGCTCCGATTAAGGTTGCGAGGGTTCCGAATATCAGATCCATAACATTGCCTCCGCCGATAAGATTACCGAGGAAACAGCCAATGGCAACACCCGGAATTGCAGCCGGAGTAAAGAACGGCAGAATCGTGAGGGCCTCCGCGATGCGGACCTGAACTTCTCCGAACGATAACGGCTGGAACAGCAGGATCAGCACAACATAAATAGCCGCGATGACAGCGGCCTGTGCGAGGTAGAACGTTTTCTTTTTCATAGTATAAATCTCCTTTAGTTTTGTTTTAGGTCAGGAAGGTCTCGAACTGACCGATATTATGCCCGGAAATGCATCTGTTAAGCGGCATTCGGACTGGATTACTATAACACAGCTGCGCACAAAATGCAAGCCGTACCCAATTCTTACCCCGCTTTTTCAAAAACAATGAAATAATCGGCAGCAGAAAAGTTTAGAGCTTACGGGAATACGCTACAGAACGGAAAAAGAACAAAGTACAAATAACTTGGCATTTCGTCCATGGTAATTGAGGGGAACGTATGATAAAATGTAAGCAAATCAGCTATTTTACCGGCGCAGCGCCGGAAGCTTATTGCGAGGAGGAGTTTTATGAATGGGAAGAAACCCTGGGAGGCAGGCCGGCTAACGGTCAGTGAGAACGGAAGATACCTGAAGAACGGCGATGCTCCATTTTTCTGGCTTGGTGATACCGCCTGGCTGTTATTTCATGAGCTGACAATGGAAGAGACGAAGAATTATTTTAGAAATCGTCTGGAAAAAGGCTTCACGATTATTCTGTCCGATTTTACCCATGGAGCGGCTCAGAAGAATCGAACCGGTTCCTGCGCACTTATTGACGGGGATTTTGCAAGACCGGACACGAGCGGGGATTTCTGGGATCATATCGACGAAGTGATATCGCTGGCGCGCGATATGGGGCTGTACATGGGGATTCTGCCTGCCTGGGGCAGCGCTGCGGTGAAGCCGGGAACGCTGAATATGGACAATGTAGAGGCTTATGTGGATTTCGTTGCGAAGCGCTATGGAGCGTATGAGAATCTTGTCTGGATCGTAGGCGGAGATGTGCGCGGCGACGTGAATGAGGCGGTATTCAACCGGATGGGCGAGCTGTTAAAGGAGAAGATGCCGGACAAGCTGGTGGGGTATCATCCGTTCGGGAGAACGTCCTCGACCGAGTGGTTCTGCGGCAAGGACTGGCTGGATTTCCATATGTTCCAGTCCGGACATCGCAGATATGATCAGATGAAGCTGAATGCGTGGGACGATAATGTTCCGAAGGAAAATTGGTTCGGCGAGGATAACTGGAAATATGTCTTCCGGGATCAGCAGCGTGAGCCGAATAAGCCGACGATTGACGGAGAGCCCTCGTACGAGCATGTCCTTCAGGGGCTTCATGATGAGACGCAGCCCTACTGGCAGGCACGGGATGTAAGGCGCTATGCGTATTGGCCGGTATTCGCGGGAGCATTTGGCCATACCTACGGGGATAATTCGATTATGCAGTTCCATAAGGACAAGAGTAAGAAGGGTGCGTTCGGAGCAAAGGATACGTGGATGGAAGCACTGCATCATCCGGGTTCGGGGCAGATGAAGCATCTGAAGGAGCTGATTACTTCGGTTGATTACCAGAGCGGCAAGGCGCGCGACGAGCTGGTGATTCGCGGACAGGGAGAACAGTACGAGAGAAAGGCGGTATTTGCGGGAGAGGATTATCTCTTCTGCTATGATTACGCAGGAACGGAATTCGTATTGAATCTGAAGCCATACACCGGCAAAAAGCTGGATGCGTACTGGTTCGATCCGGAGTCCGGAATCTACAGTTATATTGAGACGATTGAAGGCGGCTCTGCGTATGCGGCAATGCCTTCGAAGAAAGCGGATACCGACTGGGTATTAGTGCTCAAGGCACAGTAACCGCATGTGCATCTGCGGCGGCTGTCTTGACCGCTTTGACGCTCTGGTATACGATATTCGGACCGTATAATTTATAAAATGCCGAATTTTTTGAATGCTTCCGTCGCAGACATCCCTTCTTCGATTGCCTTGCGGACGAGTTTTTCTCCGGCGGCCTTTTCCAGCGCCTTTTCGATGACTTCCTCGTGTACCTGTCTTGGAATAATCAGGACACCGTCGATATCGCCGAATACGATATCACCATCCTGAATTGTCACCTGTCCGATTTCAATCGGGCAACGGAAGTCTACGACATTTGTCCGGATGCTGGAATCCTGCGCATAGCAGCCGCGGCTGAATACGGGAAAATTCTGGGATAAGACCTGCGGAGTATCTCGATGCCATCCGTCTAAAACGGCGCCGACCGCACCGCGCATTTTCGCAGTCGCGGTTAAAAGCTCTCCCCACAGGGCGCTGTTGTGAGCACCGGTCGCAAGGTAGATTTCGTTGGGCTGCAGCTGGTCCAGCGCCTCTGTCAGCAGGCCGAACGGCTTTTTTTGAGCGCTGAATACATCATATTCCAATATGGTGCAGGCTTTTCCGGCAAGTTTCATCTCGTCACGCAAAGGGCGGATGTACTGAGGAAGGAACTGATGGGAGTATCCCATCGCGTCCAGAATATCACCGACTACAGGGGTGTAAAGCTTTTCCTTCATTAATTCGAACATTTCACGTTCTGAATTCCACAATTTCATATATAATCTCCATTCCTGCCGGCGTCCCGGGTTCACGGGCCGCCGGCATAAAGTCTGTCAAATCGAGCTGTGCCCGATTATGAAAAGCAGCGCGGCAGTATGGTTAAAAGGTTGTGTATAGGAGCAGATCGGCGAAGCCGGAAAGGGAATAATCCGCAAGCCCGGATTTTGCCGCATCACCGATCGCCGCACAGTCCATGCCTCCTGCCTTTGCCGCCTGAACGCCCGCAGAGGCATCTTCTACGACGAGGCATTTTCCGGCAGGAACTCCAAGTATGTCCGCAGCTTTTAAGAAGACCTCCGGATCGGGCTTGGAGCGCGAGATATTGTTTCCGTCCGATACCGCATCGAAATACCCGGAAAGACCGATTTGGTTCAGAATCAGCCCTGTATTCCTGCTGGAAGAGCCGATTGCGAGCTTGAACCTGCGAGATCGCAGTTCGTCAAGCGTTTTTCGTACTTCGGGACTCAGATCATCGGGGGTCATGGTCTGCAAAAGGCTGCGGTAGCGATCATTTTTCTTCTGCATATAGAAGAGCTCTTCTTCTTCACTCAGGGTTCTTCCGGCTGTGCTCAGGATGATGCGTAAGCTCTCCAGACGGCTGACTCCGCGCAGGCGGTTGTTGATAGTCTCATCAAAATAGATTCCAAGCTCATCCGCAATTTCTTTCCAGGCAAGATAATGATACCGATCCGTGAAGCAAATGACACCGTCTAAGTCGAAGATTACGGCGGTGTATCGGGGGGCAGAAGGTTGGGCCGGAGGCTTTGGAGCTTCGGGAAAGGCAATCGGAAGCGTTCCGACAGCCTGCCGCTTTCCGGCGAGAATAAGTGCCGTGTATTTCTGGCAGAGCGCCCCGTCAAAGCCGAATAAGATTCTCGGGCAGTCGAGATATTCTCTCGCGGCGTATGGATTGCCGAATTGCAGAATTGCCGAGAGCTTGGCGTGAAGCCCTTTCATCAGCGCGATCATTCGTTTTGTGGAATCGCTGGAGCCGGCGTAGCTGAGGGTATAGCCATTCAGTACCATAACAACGCTGGTATGGGACAGAGCCGCGGCGAGCGCAGCCTCAAGCTCGAATTTGCCGGGATACGCCTGGATATGTCGGAATTCTGAGTTCGGGAATAATTCTTTCAGCTCTTTCTCGCAGGAATCGACGCCGGAAGGCTCCTGGAGAATTTTCCCGGTTGCGGGATCCGGATACAGATTGCCCTGCTGAATCAGGAAGAGATGGCGGGCATCGGGATCGATGGAGGCGCCCGAGACGCCGTTTAATCGAACCGCGATCGATCGTGCTGCCATATCGGAGGCAAGCGCAAGCTCCCGTGCGCCAACCGGCTTTGCCGGCTTTCGACCGGTATCGGATATGGTAAGCTTCTGTGCCGCGATGACGCGATCGACCGCTGCGTTGATCGCAGCCTCGGATATAAGCCCCTCCGAATACGCCTCCTTCAGCCATTGATACGACCGGATAACGCTTGTACGATAATCGCACAGAATCATATCGTTACCGGCGGCCATCGCAAGCTTATGGGAATTGGCAAGGCCGTATCGGCCGGTCAGACCGACCATCGCGAGGGAATCCGTTATAATAAGACCGTCAAATCCGGCATTTCGAAGAAGCCCGATTAGCTTCCTGGAAAGACTTGCCGGATATTCGGGATCAATCTTTGGAACCATGATATGTCCTGTCATGACGCCGGACATTGCGTGCTCCCTCGCGCAGACGAGATAAGGATACAGCTCACGGTCAAGCAGCTCCTTCTCATCGGAATCAAGCACCACCATGTCAATGTGAGAATCCACCGGAGAAGCGCCGAAGCCGGGATAATGCTTCCCGGTTACGACGAAGCCTTCGGACTGATAGCCGTCAATCACGCGTCCGGCTATCTTTGCGACCTGTTCCTTGGAAGCACCGAAGGTGCGCTGCCCCTGGCAGCTGGAGAGCGGATTCATTCCGATATCGAGGAGCGGGCCAAATACCAGATTATAGCCGTCCTGTTTAGCCTCTCTTGCCGTAATGGAGCCGAATTCATATGCCAAATCGGAATCATTGGCGCTTGAGAGTGCCATCGGGGATGGAAGAGTTACCTGGCCTTCTCCGTAGCCGTTTTCCATATCCTCGCAGATAAGAATCGGATAATCGGCAATTTCCTTAATCTGGCGAACCATTGCTTTCACCTTTTCACTATCCATTGGGAAGGCGGGTCTGGAATCAATCCGGCGGATGTGAATTCCGCCAAGACTGCGGTTCCGGATCAATTCCAGCGTAAACTGCCAGCTCTCTTCGTCCACCGGGGAGCGGGCGATCATCATCTGACCAATCTTCTGATCAAGAGTCAGGGAATCCATGTCTAATGCTTTTATCACAATAACCTCCAATCTTGTTGCAGCTTAACCTACATACCTGCGTCCATATCGTTCCATTGGCCGCACGCACAAATTTGCAGCATGAGATTACACATTAAAATATCGCTTCGCATTATAGAAGCAAATATCGCATACGAGCTGCCTGAGCATCCCTTCATCAGCCGGATACTCTCCGTTCTCGACCCATTTTCCAAGCAGATTGCACAGGATTCTTCGGAAATACTCATGGCGCGGGTAGGAGAGAAAGCTCCTGCTGTCCGTCAGCATCCCAATAAAACGCCCGAGCAGGCCTTCGTTGGCGAGAACCGTCATCTGTTCCTCCATGCCGTCGCGGTGATCCTGGAACCACCAGGCAGTACCCATCTGGATCTTTGAGGGGAAGGAGCTGTCCTGGAAATTCCCTGCCATGGTGGCAAGCACCATATTATCGCGATTATTAATGGAAAAGAGAACGGTCTTTGGAAGCTGTTCCGTCTCTTCCAGACGGTTCAGGAACGCGGCAAGCGGGACTGCGAGCCGGTGATCGCCGATGGAATCGAAGCCTGTGGCGATCCCGAGCTTTGCGACCATCCGGGTGTTGCGGGAGCGGATCGGACCCAGGTGAAGCTCCATTACCCAGCCCCTGCGGCTGTATTCGGTTCCAAGCCACAGAAGAAGAGAGGTCTGATAGGCATCCGCTTCCTCCTGACTTATGGTCTCGCCCGAGAGCGCCTTTTTAAAGATACGTTCGGCCGCTTCCTCCGTAACAGGATTCCATGGAAAGCGTTCAAAGCCGTGATCGGCGGCCCGACAGCCGCAGGCGGCGAACTCCTCCATGCGCGTATGTAAAGCATTCTTTAGCCCGGCAAAGTCTGAAATCGGAACTCCGGCTGCTGCGCTCAGCTCGTCCAGATATTGAGACCAGGAGGGAGACATGATATCGAGCGCGTCATCCGGGCGCATGGCAGGAAGCACCTGAACGGAGAACTCCTCGCTCGCCAATTTTTGGTGATACTCCAGAGAGAATGCAGGATCCTCCGTCGTGCATAACCCGTAAACATTGGAGGAGAGAATCAGCTCTCTCGGAGTAAAATGACCTGTGCGGATTGCCTCATTTGCCTCATTCCAGATCTCGTCACAGGTCTCGGGACCCAACACCTTGTGAATGTGAAAATACCGCTGCAATTCGAGGTGGGTCCAGTGGTACAGCGGATTCCCGGCGGCGTACGGAAGCGTCTTCGCGTACGCCGCGAACTTATCATAATCGGAAGCATTGCCGGTGATGGAATCCTCTGGAATTCCGTTTGCGCGCATGGCGCGCCATTTATAATGGTCTCCGCCGAACCAGAGCTGCGAGATAGTTTCCGGGGAATGGTTCTCATAGATTTCCTTGGCGCTCAGATGGCAGTGATAGTCGAATATCGGCATTGCCTCCGCATAGTTGTGATACAGGCGTTTGGCTGTATCGTTAGAAAGCATAAAATCCTGATCCATAAATGTACGCATCCTTGTGACCTCCGTTTCTGTCCGCGCTCCGTGCGTTTGGATCGCGGGTGCATGTCTCGTGCGGGTCAGAAGCCGACTGCGCATCCGCCGTCGACCAAAAGCGCGGTTCCGGTAACGAAACGGGATGCGCTGCCCGCCAGGTAGACGGCAGCCCAGCCGATATCCTCGGGGGAACCATAGCAGCCCATTGGTGTGTGTCCCAGAATCTTGGCCTGCCTTGGCGGGTCCTGTTCAACGGCCTGACGGAACATGGGAGATTCGATGAAGCCGGGAACAATTGCGTTCACACGAATATGGTCCTTTGCAACCTCGCCGGATATGGTTTTGACCAGACCCAGCACAGCGGCCTTGGCGGCGGAATACGCCGTAACGTTCGTAAGGCCGATGTAAGCGGACATCGAGGATATGAAAATGATGCTTCCGCCGCCGTGCTCTCTCATATGCGGAATTGCCGCCTGAGTAAGCGCATATGCGCCGAGCAGATGCACATCCAGAACCGTCTGCAGATTCTCAATAGTAACCTCCTCAATTGGCTTTTTGCAGTGAACGCCCGCGTTATTAATCAGGATATCAAGATGCCCGTATTCTTTTATAATTTCATGGATTACCGCGCCTGCTAAGGCTGTGTCAGTCACATTGTGCTCCAGGGCGGATACATTCGGGCCGAGCTTTGCGCAGGTCTCCAAAAGGACCTCCTTCCGGCGGCCCGATATGATGACATGAGCACCCGCCGCAGCGAGACACTCAGCCATTGCGGCACCAAGTCCGGTTCCGCCTCCGGTTATGAGGGCAACCTGGCCCTCAAGCCCGAAGGCGTCTGTCATTTTTTGATTCATTATGTAATAGCCTCCATTTCTATAATGAGGTCTTGTCCCTGAGAATGCTCTCTCCAAGCCCCTTGTCCAGCATCTGCAGAGCCGCCCTCATATATCCGAGTGCAAATGCCATTCCGGCATGCCACGGCGCTCCGCAGCACATCTCCGGTGTATGATCCGGAATAACGACGCCGTCAAAGCCGCACTGATCCAGAAGAGCCATTGCTTTCAGCATATCAATATCACCGTCGTCTACGAATACCTCGTTATATTTGGGAACCTTGCCCTTTACATTGCGGAAATGAACATAGCTGATACGGCCCTGTCCGCCATACTGACGGATTGCGTCGTAGAGATTGCCGTGCGTCATTTCCTGGATGCTGCCCATGCAGAATTCCAGTTTATTGGCGGGGCTGTCCGAGAGGTCGATTACGTTCTGATACAATTCCGGCTGCCAGACAAGCCTTGGCATTCCGCGCAGCCCCTCCATCGGCGGATCATCCGGGTGCAGTGCGAGCTCGACTCCGGCTTCCTCCGCGACTGGAAGAAGTTCCATTAAAAAACGCCTTAGGCGATCCCAAAGTTCCTGTGAGGAAATGGGCTCGAGGAAGGTGCCGTCTCCTTTGGCGTAGGTCATATTCCAGATCTCGCCCTTCGGAATCGGGGCGTTAAGCTTCAGCTTTTCGGAGTCGAAGCAGGTTCCGAACGCGCCGCCGCGGCCGGAACGCTCCTTCTGGTGCCCCCATACCCCGGCAAGGCTGAAATTATAACCGAAGGAACGGATACCGGCTTTCCCTGTATTGCGGATAATCTCTTTCAGATGCGCAAGCTGTTCCTCACGTTTCGGCCCGTCAAGCAGAACATCATACCAATCCGCGGGACTGAAATTCTCAATCCCATATATGATAAGGCCGTGTCGGTTTGCCTGCTGCTGAAGTGCGATCATGGACCGGGCTGTCCAGATCTCCTCATCCGCCCGGGACTCTCCGTAATTGCTGGTATCGTCCGTTGCCGTCACGATCTGCTTCGAATAATAATCTGCCAGATGAACGATCAGATGCGTACATCCTGCCTGTCTGGCGAATTCGAAATACTCGTCGGTCAGCATATGGCGGTATAATCCGAGACCAAGCTTGATTTGTGTCATGTGAGATGCCTCCTTTGCATATAATGCCTTGATTATAGCGCGCCATATTGATAAATTCTTCTTGAATATTGCCTATTTTGTGCTATATTTTGATATATGAAAAAGTATAGGGATCAGGAGAACTCTTCGATTCGGCGAATAGAGACAGGAAAGCGGAAGAGAGAAGGAGGACAAAGCCATGCTGCATGTGATTAATAATGTACGTTTGATTGATGCGAGGACGGAAGCCCATTATCGGATTCATACCCAGATCGACTCGTCACAGTATCCGCAGGTTCATGATTTTTATGAATTCGTACTGGTTACAAGCGGGACACTGACACTTCAGATAGGAGAGAGACGGTATGCTCTTCAGCCCGGGAATCTGGTGCTGATACGTCCGGGGGATATTCATACTAAGTCAGGAAAAGAAAGCGCCCATATCAATCTGGCATTCCCGACAACTGCGATCGACGCGTTGTTCGAATATTTGTGCAATGAACAGGCCTTAGAACATCTGAGAGATCTTGCGTATATCTCACCGGTGCTTTTGAAGGGGCCGGAGTTCTTAGCGCTGCAGGAAAGAATGCGTCTGCTGAATGCAATACCGGCGGGTGAGCATGAGCGGATTAAGGCGACTCTTCGCTCGCTGCTGTTCGAGGTGATTACACGGTATTATCTGCCGCCGCTTTCGACCGGGCAGGCAGAAGAGGCGGTTCCGCGCTGGCTGTCGGACGCGCTTGTGAAATGGCAGACAGAAGGGGGGCGGAATCAGGGGCTGGAGTATTTTTGCGAAAATACGGGATACAGCAAGGAGCATATCTGCCGAACCTTTAAATGCTGCTTTGGAATGACCTCCACCGAGTATTTGAACCGACAGCGATTGAACTGGGCGATTAACCTGCTGCTGCATTCCGATTATTCGGTTACGGATATCGCATATGAGTCTGGCTTTTGCAGTCCAAGCCGATTCTACCATGCGTTCCGGGAAGCGTACGGAATGTCACCGAAGCAGTTTTATCATGAATGTATGCAGACAAACTGTGAAGTATTTGGCAGAAAACCGTACAGCTCTTTCTAAAAATGTTCAAAATATTGCACTTATGTCAAAATAATACACTTGAATATTTGGAAATTTCAGAGTATGATAGAGCAATATTATTCAGCAACCTGCATAAAATACGGCTGGAGCATAGGAAAGGATGTGGTACTGGTGGAATGGAATTCCATATGGAGCAGCATTGTACAGTATGTCGAACAGGAGAAGCTGTTTGAGACGATTTTCAGGCTGCTGCTTGCATTGGGCTGCGGAGGGATTCTCGGAATTGAGCGAGGCCGCAAGCGAAGGCCCGCGGGATTTCGTACATACATACTGGTCTGCGTGGGAGCGACGCTGGTTATGATTACGAATGAGCATCTGTGCGACATATACGGGTATGGAGATCCGGCAAGACTTGGAGCACAGGTCGTCAGCGGAATCGGTTTCCTTGGAGCCGGAACGATTGTGGTAACGGGCCGCAACCGGGTAAAGGGCCTGACAACCGCGGCGGGATTATGGGCGGCAGCCTGCATGGGACTTACGATTGGCGTCGGATATTATTCTGCGGCGATCGTCGGCTGCATCATGATATTCATCGTTATGGCGGTGCTGCACAGCCTGGATGCGCGTGTAATGTCTTCTACGAAGGTCATTAATCTATACGTCGAATTCGGACAGCTGGGCGATGTGGGCGGCTTTGTACACTTTGCAAAGGATCAGGAGATGCGGGTCAGCGACCTTGAGATGACGCGATCTACGGATGTAAATGACGCGACAGTCGCGATCCTGGTAACACTCCATCTGCCAAAGAAGACCTCGCATGCGGAGATTATTCAGATGTTAAGCGGTGCAAAAGGGGTCCGTTATGTAGAAGAAGTAGGCTGAAAAAGGTGCGTGAGACGCACCTTTTTTTGATCATAGGATATTCCCGCAGGATTCCCTGCGAATCAAAATGCACAAAATGCGTTCCATGCAGGATGCGAATGATCGGGCGAGTGGGACGTCTGAATCGCGGTCTGACATTATAAATATTGTGAACTGTGCCGGGCTGAATTCATTGACTTGCATAATCAAAAATGCTATACTGCATTTGTTAATAGAACAAAATAGCAACAGTTACAGGAGGAAAGATATATGTATACTCAGAATTTACATACGCACGGCATTCTGTGCGACGGAAAAGACGCATATGAGGATACCGTAAAGACTGCGCTGGAGCTTGGGTTTACCTCCATTGGATTTTCGGGACATTCGTATATGTCCTACTCGCCCTCTCATTCGATGTCCGTTGCCGGGACAGAGGACTATAAAAAAGAGATTGCCCGCTTAAAAAAGGCGTATGAAGGCATCATTGATGTGTTCTGCGGAATTGAATTCGACATGTATTCCGAGGATGATTTAAAGGGATATGATTATATTATTGGTTCGGTCCATTATCTGAATATCGACGGTACCTACGTCGGCTTCGACCGTTCGGCGGACGAGGTAAAGAGGGTAATTGACACGTATTTTGGCGGAGATGGAATGCGTTACGCAAAGGCATATTATAAGGAAGCGATGAAGCTTCCGCAGTATGCCAAATCCGATATTATCGGGCATTTTGATCTGATTACCAAGCATTCCGAGACTCATAATTTCTTTGATACCGAGTCGAAAGAATACCGGGACGCTGCGTTAGAGACCCTGCATTATCTGGCGGAATCCTGCCGAGTATTCGAGGTCAACACGGGCGCGATTTCCCGCGGTTATCGGACAACCCCGTATCCTGCGCCGTTCCTGTTAAAGGAACTGAAGAGCCTTGGCTGCGGCGTGGTAATCAGCTCGGATTGCCACGACAGGAGATTCCTGAACTACAAGTTTGACGAGGCGATTGAACTGGTGAAGGCGTGCGGGTTCGATGAAGTGCTGACGTTAGAGAAGTGCGGATTTGTGGGACACAAAATCTGAAAATCTTTTTAATTTATGAAAGAATGTATCCGCGCCTGAATCCGCAGTTCGTCAGATAACGGGAATTCAAGGGGCGCAGGTGGGAATGGAGATTACATAGCATGAGTATTGTATCAATCATTATGGCCGTATTTTCGGTTCTGGGGGCGCTTGATTATATTACGGGGAATCATATCGGTATCGGAAAGGAGTTCGAACGCGGAATTATGCTGCTCGGTACGATGACACTTTCGATGGTCGGTATGATTGTCATTGCGCCGCTGATCGCGGAGCTGTTGATGCCGGTTCTGACCGTGATATCAGAGAACACCCCCTTTGAGCCGTCCGTCATCGCGGGCTCGTTCCTTGCCAATGATATGGGCGGAGCGCCGCTTGCGCTGAAGCTTGCAAAGACGCCGGAATCCGGGTATTTTAACGGACTGGTTGTGGGATCAATGATGGGTGCCACGATATCCTTTTCGCTCCCTTTGGCGCTTGGAACCACAAAGAAGGAGCAGCATAAGAGCATTATGCTTGGGCTCATGTGCGGCATCAGTGCGGTTCCGGTTGGCTGCTTTGTATCCGGCCTGATTGCGGGAATGCCGTTCGGCGAGTTAATGATCAATCTGATCCCCCTGATTGTGCTTTCTGTGATCCTTGCGATCGGACTTTTGAAGATTCCGGAGGTCTGCGTCAAGATATTTAATGTATTCGGAATCATTATTAAGACAATTATTATCATCGGCCTTGTAATCGGAATCGTGGAATTCCTGCTCGGAGTGGAATTCGTTCCTCACACGGATCCGGTCGAGGACGGTATTCTGGTCGTGTTCAACGCTTCGGCCGTTATGACGGGCGCGTTCCCGCTGCTGTTCCTGCTTGGAAAGGCAGTGAAAAAGCCGTTAAAGAAGCTTGGGGAGACGCTCGGAATGAACGAGGTATCTGCGCTTGGATTTGTCTCTACGCTTGCGACGAATGTTACAACCTTCAGTATGATGAAGGATATGGATGATAAGGGCGTTGTGCTGAATTCTGCATTCGCGGTATCCGCAGCGTTCACATTCGCCGGACATTTGGCGTTCACGATGTCGTTCAATGAGGAGTATCTGCTCAGTGTCATTGTGGGCAAGCTAATCGCCGGTGTGTGTGCGCTGTTCGCGGCGCAGTTTATCTACTCGAGAGTGAGCCGGAGGAACGCAGCAGGAACGGAGCGGTAAGGAGGGGTCCATGGGGGAATTATATACGAACGGAGTCTTTTATTCGATGGATGCGGCCAATCATGTCTACGAGGCAATGTACGTGGAGAAGGGCCGAATTGCCGCGCTTGGAAGCGGGAAAGAGCTTGCAGCATCGGTTCCTGCGGGAACGGAGCGGATTGATCTCGCGGGAAGAGCAGTCCTTCCGGGACTCATTGACAGTCATATGCATCTTGCCGAATACGGAATCATGCAGGAGCGGGTATTTCTTGGAAATGCGGTCTCGAAGGAAGAGGTGCTCGAGCTGCTAAAAGAGGCGCTTAAGAAAAGAAAGGAAACCGGAGAACGCAGGGATTGCGGCAGGGAGGAGGAAGCGAGCCGGGCAGGAGACGCCTGGCTGATTGGCTATGGCTTTAACCAGGATTATTTTAAGACCGGGCCGGGAGAAATCGCACAGCTTCCGACCCGTACCGATCTCGACCAGGTCAGTACGGAGGTGCCGATTCTGATTATCCGTGCCTGCATCCACATCATGGTTGCGAATACAAAGGCGCTTACGTTGAACGGTCTTATGAAGCCGGTGAAGGAGATCACAGTCGAAGGAGGCGAGTTCGACTGCGGAGAGGATGGATATCCGAACGGAATCGCAAGAGAGAACGCTCTTGAGCTGCTCTACAAAGCAATGCCGGAATTCGACATCCCGGCTCTGAAAAAAGCCCTGAAAAATGCGATGGGCGAGGTTGCCAAATACGGAATTACGACGGTTCACAGCGACGATTTTACGGAAGCGGAACGCTGGAAGGATATTGTAATGGCGTACCGGGAGCTGGAAGCGGAAGGCGCTATGACGGTGCGGGTATGCGAGCAGTGCCAGTTCCCGGGAAAGAAGGAACTGGAAGAATTCCTTGCGGAGAGGCATGATTCAATTACGGGAGGAGATACCTTCTTTGAGCTTACCTCCCTGAAGATCATCGAGGATGGTTCTCTCGGAGCAAGAACCGCCTATCTGCGCGAGCCCTACCGTGACGATCCGAATAACCCGGATAACCGTGGAATTCTGATTATACCGGAGCATGAGCTGTATGAATACATGAAAATCGCGCATCACGCGGATCTTCCGATGGAGGTGCACGCCATCGGAGACGGAACGATTGAACTGATTCTAAACCTCTACAGACGCCTTCAGGAAGAAGAACCGAAGCCGGGGCTGCGCCACGGGATTGTTCATTGCCAAATTACAGACAAAGAACTTCTTAGGCGATTCCGGGACCAGAATATTCTGGCTTATATCCAGCCGATTTTCCTGCATTACGACCTTCATATTGTAGAAAGCAGGGTCGGGAAAGAACTTGCCGGAACCAGCTACGCCTGGAAGTCGCTTGTGGACAGCGGCGTTCCTGTCTGCGGCGGTTCGGACTGCCCGGTGGAATTCTTCAATGTTATGGAAGGAATCTACTGCGCCGTAACGCGCAAGGACTTAAAAGGGAATCCGAAAGGAGGGCATTACCCGGAACAGTGCCTGACGGTGGAAGAGGCGGTAAGGCTTTTCACTACAGGCGGAGCTTATGCGGGCGGCCAGGAGAACGAAAAAGGAAGCCTTGAAGTCGGGAAACTGGCGGATATAGCGGTGCTGTCAGAGGATATCTTCCGGTGTGAAGCGGAGAGAATTAAGGAGATTCGGGTTGTAAGAACGGTCGTTGGAGGAAGAACCGTATGGCAGGATAAGAAGTTCAAAGCCGCTGAAGGACTGCCGCCAGGGCGATACATCGCCAGGAACTTCTAAGCGAGAAGAGCCGTCTCATGCTGGAATTTGTGGATTATTCATAATTTGAGGGCTCCTTTTTGTGATTTCGCGGATTGACGTATCGGAAGGAATTTGTTACGATAAGAAAGCGGACGTGCAGTCAGGGAAAGCGCAAAAGGAGGAAATGGACATGATATTTGAAAATCTGGATCGCATCGTATTTGCGGGAGATTCCGTTACGGATATGGGAAGTACCAATCCGGTCGGCGAAGGATTGTTCGACAATGTGGGACGGAGCTATGTGAGGGTGATTGAGAATATGCTCAATACCTGGTACCCGGAGGTAAAGCTGAGAGTGACGAATTCGGGCATCTCGGGCAATACCAGCAGAGATTTGCTCGCAAGATATCAGAGGGATGTTGTGGATCTGAAGCCGGACTGGGTTTCGATCTGCATCGGAATCAATGATGTATGGCGTCAGTTTGACAGCCCTGCGATTTTGAATCATCAGGTATCTCCGGAGGAGTATGAGGAGAATGTGGAGAAGATGATTCTGGAGGTAAAGGATACCGTAAAGGGAATCTTTTTGATGACTCCGTATTATATGGAACCGAACAAAGAGGACTGGATGAGAAGCCGCATGGATGAGTACGGTGCGATTTGTAAGAAGCTATCTGAGAAGCATGGCTGCATTTTTATCGATCTGCAGGCGATGTTCAATCAGTATTTCCGGTACAGACACTCCAGCTATATTGCATGGGACAGAATCCATCCGAATCAGATCGGTGCGACGATGATTGCAAAAGAGTTTTTGAAGCATTGTGAATTCGATTATGGCCACGTGCCGGGAGAGGCATAGGGAAGACGATATGGGAATCAGCGGCGAAAAGGTGAATTAGCTGCTGGTTCCCTTTTTTATGAACAACTGCCCTCACACATGACAGATACCGCTCGAAAGAGCCGCTGTCGCCTTGTGTGAGGGTTTTGCATTACAGCGGAACCAATTTAAAGTTTTGGGATATATTGTATTAATAGTGCATAGGATCCGGCGTCGAAGAAGTGGAGTGTGGACACGCAAGACGAGGAACAGGGGTCGGTATGGAGCGGATTATGGAGATTTATGTAGTGCAGGCGGGGGATACGCTGCAGGGAATTGCGCAGCGGTTTGGAGTGTCGATCGAGTCATTGATATATCAGAATCAGTTGATAGAACCGTACGGGCTGGCGGTAGGGCAGAGTCTGGTAGTGGGAGAGCCGGATACCGGGGAGAGGGAAGGCAGGCGTGTGATTATATCAGGCGGGTATGCATATCCGTTCATCAGCCCGTGGGTACTGGAGCAGACGCTTCCGTATCTGACAGAGCTGTATATATTTTCGTATGGGTTTACGGCGGAGGGGGATTTGGTTCCGCCGCCGTTGGATGATGAATGGATGATACGGGAGGCAGTCACGATGGGCAGCAGCCCCTATCTGACCTTGACGCCGTTTGGACCGGACGGACAGTTTAACAATAATCTGATTTCGGCGATTGTGAATAATCCGGAAGCATCACAGCGGCTGTTGGCTTCCCTTGCGGCTGTCATGGAGCAGAAGGGATATGAGGGACTTGATATTGATTTTGAATTCATCTATGCGTCGGATCGGGATGCGTTCACCGCATTTGTGAGAGACGCGGCGGCCTATCTGAATCCGCTTGGGTATGAGGTTTCGGTTGCGCTGGCACCAAAAAGTTCGGCGGATCAGCCGGGACTTCTGTACGAAGGAAAGGATTACGCGGCGCTTGGAGCTGTCGCGAATCATGTGTTGGTCATGACTTACGAATGGGGCTATACCTATAGCGTTCCCATGGCCGTTGCGCCGGTCAATCTTGTCAGACGGGTCATAGAATACGCTGTCACCGAGATTCCTCCCGATAAAATCTCACTCGGAATTCCCAATTACGGCTATGATTGGACGCTCCCCTATGTACGCGGCGTAACAAGAGCGAGAACCATCGGAAATATCGAGGCCGTTCAGCTTGCAGTCCGCTACGGCGCGGCGATTCAATATGATGAAGTTGCGCAGACGCCGCATTTTAACTACTTTGACGAGATGGGAAGGGAGCATGAGGTGTGGTTCGAGGACGCGCGCAGTATGCGGGCCAAATACGCGCTGATTGAAGAATTCGGCCTGCGGGGAATTGGGTGCTGGCAGGTTATGCAGCTGTTCCGGGCAATGTGGCTTGTGCTGGCGGATAGGTATTGGATTGAATGAGTAAATAAGGTGGGAGAATCAGACGAGTGGTTCAGAGGGAAGCTCTTAAAAGGAACCCGAAGATAAGAGGATAAAAAAGGCACCCTAAGAAAGTAAAATCGCATATTTGGGGAGCGGAGCGGATATGGTATACTAATTCTATAAAAAAGGACACCGGTGCACGAAAAAAGGAGAACGATATGGATTTCAAGACAGTTACAAAAGAATACAGACCGATCCCCTTCTGGAGCTGGAATGAGAAGCTCACCAGGGAAGAGACGAAGGAACAGATACGCAAGATGGACGCAGCCGGAATCGGCGGCTTCTTTATGCACGCCAGAGGCGGACTGCAGACCGAATACATGGGCGAGGAATGGTTCGATAACGTAGCAGCGTCCATCGAGGAGGCAAAGGAATGCGGAATGCGCCCCTGGGCGTATGACGAGAACGGCTGGCCGAGCGGCTTCGGCAACGGTCTCGTGAATGGACTTGGCGTAGAATACCAGCAGAAATATCTCCGTATGGAGTCGGAGGAGAACCACAAAGACACTGCGATATGCAAATGCGGCACCCACTATTTTTATTATGAAATCAACCCGTTCTATGTCGATACGCTGGATAAAAAGGTCATCGCAGAATTCCTGAAAAGCACCTATCAGCCGTATTATGAACGGTTTGGCAATCAGATCGAAGGCTTCTTCTCGGATGAACCGCAGATATCCAGAGCGGGAATCCCGTGGAGCTTTGTATTTGAGGAAGAATATCAGAAGCGTTATGGAGAGAATCTGCTTTCTCATCTGGAGGAGCTGTTCATGGATGCGGGTGATTACAAGCACACAAGAGTGAAATTCTGGAAGATGGTAACCGATCTGTTCTCGGAAGCGTACATGAAACAGATTTACGATTGGTGCGAGGAGAGGGGATTAAAGCTGACGGGGCATCTGGTTCTGGAAGAGTCGCTGAGGATGCAGCTGGCCAGCAACGGCGCGTGCATGCCGCATTATGAGTATTTTCACATTCCGGGCATGGATTGGCTCGGAAGAGGAATTCACACCTGCCTGGTTACGTATCAGGTTGCTTCGGCTGCGGAACAGTTGGGCAAAGAGGCGGTGCTGTCGGAGACGTTTGCGTGCTGCGGGCATAATGTAAGCTTTGCGGAGCTGAAGGGAATCTATGAATGGCAGCTGGTACACGGAATCAATCTGCTGTGCCAGCATCTGGAGGGCTACTCGATTCGCGGAATCCGAAAGAGAGATTACCCGCCGGCTATGTATATTCAGCAGCCCTGGTGGGAGGAGTATGATAGATTCAATGATGCAATGTCGAGAGAAAGCAGGATCCTTCGCGAAGGCGAACACAAGGTAGAGGTACTGGTACTGCACCCGCAGACCACGGCCTGGGCGAAATACCACTGCGACGGACAGGAACAGGCTCTTGTGGAACTGCAGGATCAATTTGTGGATCAGCTGAAGGCGTTGGAGCGCAGACATATCGAATTCCACCTTGGCGACGAGACTCTGATGGAGCGCCATGGCCGGGTAGAGAACGGCAGATTAATCATCGGAAAGCAGAGCTATTCCTACGTGATCGATCCGGGCTGCGAGATTCTGCTCGACAACACGGTAAGTCTGCTCGAAGAATTCAAGCGTACCGGCGGACACATAGTTTCGGTGGAAGACCTGCCCGCCAATAATATCATTGATAATGAGACGATTACCTATGCAAAGCGCTGCTTCCCGGATTATGATGTACACTATTTTGTCAACACATCCCCGGAGCGAAAGGGTGCGGTAGTTGCCGTAACGGGAAAAGCGATTGATATCGATACGGGAGAGCTGAAAGCGTTCGAGGGAACACATGAGTTCGAGCCGTGGGGAAGTCTGATGATCGTGGAGGAGAAGAACACGGCGCAAAACGAAGAGACCGGAAGCGGTGCCTCAGAAATCGCAAAGAGTGCCGAGACGCTTATCAAAGTACCGGACAAGCTGAAAGTCGCAAAACGGATTCAGAACTGCCTGACCTTGGATCACTGCGATTACTATTTTGACGGAGAGCTGCAGGAGAAGAACGGCTATGTGCTGAATATATGTGAGCGTGCAAACGGACTGGGGAGAGCCGTGCAGATTCATCAGGATTACCACGTGAATGCGGAATACATACCGGACGAGCTGTATCTTGTCTGCGAGACGCCGGAGCAGTTCCGAATCATCATTAATGGAGCAGAGATTGAAAAGAACGTGGAAGGATATTTTGCGGATAAGAGCTTCCGGACGATCGAAATCGCGCGCTATCTGAAGCCGGGCGAGAATATCATCTCCTTTGACTGCGACTTCAGACAGTCGGACGAGCTGTATGAGAATCTGAAAAAAGCGGCGGTGTTTGAAAGCGAGAAGAACAAGCTTGCTTACGATATGGAGATCGAAGCAATCTATCTGCTTGGAGAATTCTGCGTAAGGACGGACGGAGAATGGACTGCGCTTGAGAAGAATGCGGTGCGTTACAAAGGCGGATTTACGCTGGTCCCGCCGAAGACGGAGCTTGCGCCGAAGAACATCGAGCAGCAGGGATATCCGTTCTTCTGCGGAACCATGACACTGGAAGGCGAACTTGCGATAACGGGAGAGAAACCGGTGCTGGACATTGACTGGAAGGGAATCAACGTCCTGAAAGTAACCATCAACGGAATTGAAAAGACAATGCTGACCGACAATCGCCTGACGCTCGCTGATTTCCAGGTACAGGGTAAAGTGAAGGCAGCATTTACGCTGACCAATAACCTAAGAAATCTGCTCGGCCCTCACCACTTGAAGATCGGGGAAAGCTACGGCGTCGGCCCCGGCTCCTTCTTCAAAGAGCCGTGCATCTGGAACGGGAATCCGGAGCCGGGCTGGTGCGAAGACTATTGCTTTGCAGAAATGGGAATCTAAAGAGTGCGGATGGAACATACGAAAAAGAGTCTGTTAGGGCGCCCGTGCAGTTAGCGCGGGCGCTCAATTTGTGTACGAAATATGGCCAGTTTAAGAAACCACAAGTGTATGATACTCGCTGGGCCGTCTTTCGGCAAATCTTTGATACAAACAAACGTTGTTTTACTGAGGCAACATTCTCCAAAACAGAGAAAACATAAAATGTAGTTTTGTTGACTCCACTATTGGTTTCGCCTATAATATAGTCACAAGCTCCGGAACTTGAATTCCTTCGAGAGGTGATAAGATGTACGAATGTAAAATTGCAGAAAAGTTAGTAGAGCTTCGCAGCGCAAGGGGCGTTACACAAGAAGAGGTTGCTCAAAACCTATGCGTATCAAACAAAACCGTTTCAAAATGGGAGAACGGCGCATCGACGCCCGACCTTGTTATGCTCGCAGAGCTTGCAAAGTATTACGAAGTCAGCACCGACACCCTGCTCGGCATAGCGGCGGATGAAAAAAAGAGTGTGCACGATATCGTAAAAGCGGAATTGAGCGGACAGAAT
>JAGAPO010000003.1 GCA_017623215.1 Lachnospiraceae bacterium
CAGATTTCTCTCCCGATACGCGGCAGCTCGCTCTGAGATGGGCGCTTTCTGATTGTCTACGAGCTTTCCGTGTGTCTCACCCTTTACCTGGCGAATTCTTGAGAGGATAATATTATTATCAAACGGCTTCATGATGTAATAGCTTGCTCCAAGCTCAAATGCACTTTCCGTTACTCTGTCCTGTCCGATTGCGGTGACAACAATAAATGCCGGTGCTTTCTTATATTCCGTTCCTTTTCTGACCCGTTCCATCACACCAAGGCCATCCAGCTTCGGCATAATCAAATCCAGGAGAACAACGTCCGGCTTCTTATCTCGGATAATGGTAAGCGCCTCCATTCCATCCTCGGCCTTTCCCACAACCTCAATCTCTGAATCCGTCTTCAGAATCTCCTCCATCAGATTCTGCATCCTCACATTGTCATCCACAATCGCAACTGTTATTTTACCCATCTTACATTATCCTCCCTTAAAATATTTACCGAAGCACTCTACCGCCAACCGCAAGATATCGCTATGTAATTTCGTGTAGTGTTCACATTTTGTGATTTCTTTTATTATATTCTCTAAATTAATATTTGTCAATATCTTGATTTTAAACTTTAGGAAGTTCTTTATGTATAATTTTAGAGTTAATAATATTTTTTTAAGAACTCCCTTCGTTTTTTTCGTGCGGACATTTTCAAATTCTTTTAACTCAAAGAATTTTATTCGTGCCATTTTTCTTTTTAAGGAATCTTTCTCTTCTTCCAGATTCTGGTTCCCGATTCTTTTCCCTAATTCGGCGTGCTGCTCCGGCATTACGGTTTCTTTTTGATTATTTGACAGCCGTTTTGTTCTGTCATGACCGAATTATATCCCACGAAACCGTATCTTTCAACAAGAACTCACCGCACAAACAGACATCACAAAAAGGGGACAGCTGTGGGAAGCTGATAGGTTTTTTCCTATTTTGGAAATATCTCTCATATCCGGCATCTTTTTGCTGTCGAATACGGGGAGCAGAGCGCAGAAAAACGGCGGAAAAGTCGCTCGAACTTTCCGCCGTTTTTTACGCAATCTTACAGGAAATAGCCTTTTCCAATTCCTCGCTTAGAGCTCATTTTCATTTATGCACATTTTTGTGGTTCCGCTTTCCAGAATTCGCTCCGTTCCCCGATATCGAAACCGTGCCGTCTTTCCTTTCGGAATTGTAATATCGAACCGAAGCTCACCGGCTTCGCGCTTCCAGCCAACTGCGATTTCCCCCTGTACCGTCATGATGCTTCCCTTGGCATATTCAAGGCCATCCGGCACATACGGTGCAATCACAATCTCCTGGTATCCCGCCGACGCCTCCGTCTGTCCGATTCCAAGAAAGCCTTCGAATAGCTGCCTCGTACAGCCGCCGAACATCGGATGATTATGCGAAGCCTTCCCGTTCCAGGACTCCCAGATCGTTGTCGCTCCGTGGCGCTTCATGTAAAGGAACGAACCCAGTTCCTCACTCTCCAGCAGTTCATACGCCACATCCCCATAACCGTGTGCCAACAGCACCTCCATCAGAATATCCGTTCCAAGGAAGCCCGTGTCGAAATGTCCGAGCTCACGATACTTATGTACCAGTGCCCCCACCGTTCTCGCGTCATTCAGACCAATCCACGTCGCATAAGCGTCCGCTCCCTGGACACCGCCGCAGAACTGCCCGCTCCCGGCGTCATAATACTCCCGCTTTAACGCCGCACAAAGTTCCTGTTCCATTCCGCGATATTCCGCAATGTCTTCTTTCTTCCCGATGATCGCCGCAATCTCGGCCATCATCTGCAGACTTTTCACAAAATAACAGGTATTCACATACGGCTCCGGTATCACAACCTTATCAAGCGTACACCAGTCACCCAGACACCAGCCCTTCTCTTCCTCGCGCACCACAAGACCATTCTCACAGCGGGAACGAAGGTAGCCAAGCCAACGTCTCATCGGCTCATAACATTCCTTCAGCATCTGCGCCTCTCCGAACGCCTTATAATACTGATACGGCACAATGACAATCGCGCAGCCCCAGCCTCCGGGACCGCCTCCTCCGCCCATGAACGGTGCGGTATGCTGCACATGGCCGCCCACCTTGTCCTGACAATCCAGAATATCGCGAATCCATTTGCGGTAGAACTCTCTGCTGTCAAAGATCGTCATTCCCGCTTTTGCACAGGCCTGTCCGTCTCCGGTGTAGCCAAGCCGTTCCCTGTGCGGACAGTCGGAAGGGAAGCTGCCGTGCATGTTGTCAAGCTGGGCCCGGATATAAGCCTCATACAGGAAATTCAATCCCTCGGACGAGCTTTCAAACCGCGCGGTTACCGGTACGTCGCTGTGAATCACCACAACCTCCGGCTCTCCCATGGACGCAAGCGTCTCTTTCGATCCCGTCACATCAAAATATCGAAATGCGTGCCAGACGAATTTGGGTTCAAATACGAAGTCTTCTCCGCTGCATACGAACACATCCGTCATAATCTGCCTGCTTCCGCCTATACAGGTGTAATCACTGCCGGTCGAATGGAATCTGAGCGCACCGTCCGATTCTATTACTTCAGCAAAGCGCAGTGTAATCCGCTCCCCGGCCTTGCCGGACGCTTTCAGACGAACGACACCGCTGATATTCTCTCCGGCATCATAGAGTCTGTGAACAGCGCCGTCTTCTTCCCACTCGCGGCAAAGAATCGGAGCAAGCGTCCGAATCACACGATCGGGCACTCCGATCTGCTCACACAGCTCGGATTCCGTTTCCGGCAGGATCACAACCGGCTTTTCCTCCTTATCCGCAAAGCCCGCGTCTATTATCTCTCCGAGGTAGAGCTGGCTGAACCGAATCCGGCTCTCTGTCCAGGTCTCGCTTCCGTCCGAGACGATCAGGCGCTCCTGACCGCTCTCCTTTATGGCGATCGTATAGATTGTCTTTAACTTTTTCGCGTAAGCAAGCGTTCCTTCCGCCTGCCGCTCTATCTGACGGTACCATCCGTCTCCCAGCCAGATCGAAAGTACATTCTCGCCCGGCCGGATTAACTCCGATACATCATAGGTACAATAATAGATTCGATGGGTAAAGGTATCGTGAATCGGATACGTGAGCCGTCCAAAGGTTCTCTTTTCATAATCACTTACCACCGGAACCAGACGGTCTTTGGTGACCGGAACTCCGTTGATGCTTGCTTCAAAATACCCGAGACCGGTTATTATCAGCTTTGCCTTTCCGCATTTGCCGGAAGCTGACTTGTCCGCTCCTCTTACAGCTGGGTCAAGCACTTCGTTTGCCCAAAAACGCCGGAGAATCATCGGTGATGCACATTCGTCCTGCGACGGACCGATCCAGACGGCTTTCGTCAGAGGATTGGGATTAGGTTCTGTCATAAATTCAATTTCCCCTTTCTTAGTATTTTCCTCAACCTGATTATAGCACGGTGCGGTTGGCTTGTCATCCGATTTGTTTGCAGGATTATCTTTAAAGCTCCACCTTTTTTTGATAGGTCAGACGTAGCCTGTGACCCTCTAAAAATTCGATCGGAAGCCATATGTACGAGGACTTCAGGAAATTCCCTGTATTATGCCGTTCCGCCATGAAAATATACAGATTCTCTCTGCCCTCCACCTGGAAGATATAGGTTCCCTGGGAATGAAAGGTGGTATGATCCGTATCGCCCACACAGGGATCTCCCATATCCTCCCACGGCCCCCAGATACTCTTCGCACGGAAATACCTCGCCTGATTGAAATCCCAGGACGTTAATCCGGAGGTGATCATAAAATAATAGCCATCATGGTACACCACAGCTACCGCTTCCCGCCAGTACACCGCGTCCAGCCGCTGATATTCGTCCGTTACATGCAGATAATCCTCACTGAGCTTCACGATATACTGACAGCGATCGCAGTTCTCTCTAAAATCTTCTCCCACATGCCGGTCGTATATAAAATATGCGCTGCCATCCCTGTCTTTGAACACGGTACAATCCCTCACGTACCCGTTCGCATCAATCGGTCTGGTATAGCCAAGCCACTGGTAGCTTCCGTTTACGGTATCACATACCGCCACTCCTGCCTCAGCCGTTCCGTCATCAAATCCGTGGTTCCCCGGGTATTTCACATAATGGCACCACAGAACATATTTCTTCGTTCTGTCATTATAGACGATCTTGGGGCGCTCAAACCGCATAGGGCCGTAAAGCGCATCCTCCGGATCCTCCGAGCAGGCCAGAATTACCCCCTCATATGTCCAGCTCTGCAGATCCCCGGAAGCATACATCACAACGCCCGTCGCAGTCGTCTGTCCTCCTTCGGCGCCTCCTGCAAAGGGCAAAGGCCGAAATGCCATGCCATACCAGTGATAAACCCCATCCACATAGATCATGCCTCCGTCGCTGGCATTGATGATATTGCCGTCCTCATCCAGCCAGTCGACTAACTGATCCAGTTCTCCATTAATGAATACCGCTTTTTGTTCCATAATACTCCCCCTTCTTATTTTTGAATTGATGATATCATGAAAAGATACAGAACTCAAGCCTTTTCATATACTGGTTTTCACCTCTACCTGATAAAAGCACAGCGCCGGAAGCTGCGTCTCATAGTCAAGAATCCAAAGCTGCGGATCCTTCCCACACATACCGCTGACCCGCGCTCCGTCCGCAATGTCTCTCCCGTAACAAATTACCAGTTTCTCCTTCCGAATCTCATAGGAAACCGTGTGATTCACCCCTCGTTCATCCCTTCCGCATCATCCTTCTGTACAGCCCGGTTCAGCTGAAATTTTTTCACCCCATTCGTTCTGATGGTTCTCCGTTCTCACCGGTTCGCTCGTTTTTTCCCATTTCTCCGTGTCATCCTGCCCTGCCATCAACCAAACTTTTCTCTTACCAATTGCTCAAGAGCACTCTTTTTCCGCTCAATAAATCCGGTAAATTTCTCAGAGCCATTCTCCCGATTCTCCGTCAGCCACAGTCTCTTATAATTCGCAAGAATCTCCTCATAGCCGGCAAGCACCTCTCCGGCGAGTGTCTTTGCCGTCTCCTGGTCGTTAAGCCGCAGGAGACAAAGCTTCATGTAACCGGATCTTGCCGTCGTCTCGAACATGAGCAGATTCAGTAGCAGCTTCTCTCTCTCGATCTCACTGTCCTTGAACCGAAAGCTGACCCGCTTTAACCGCTCTCTGATTGCAGCCGTATGTGCAAGCGTTTTCTTGCAGCCGTAATCGTCCAGCAGATCCCAAAGCCAGATCCGGTCGATTCCCGTATGCGCATGATATCCATCCCACAAAAGTCCCTTTGTAAAGTCCGAGTGATCCGCGAAATTATACCCGTTAGAGCAGGGTACCTTCCCTTTCGAGAAGCTTCCCGCATACCCCAGATCCGCGATAATCTGCGCCAGACTCTCGGACTCCGAATGAAAGACATACCGATCCATGTAATTTAGAATCCAGGACAGCTGATAATTACACGCGTTCCAGGCCGTCGCTCCGAAGATATAGATCCCCATATACTCCATAATCATGTACTGCGAATTCCCGGTATCGCCCCACGTGGTCTGAATCGCACCAAGGCCCTTGTGCCTGTAAGCCGCATGACAGCTCACCTCCGCGTTCAGGCAGGTATTATAAGTGCGCGGGATATACTGATTGAATAATCCGGTGCTCACCATATTGAAGAACGGAATTCCTGCCTTTTCGAACAGCGCGTTATTCTTATCAAAGCAATGATACTCGTACTCCGACTCATATCCCCAGTCTGCAATAATCGCATTCTTCGGGAAGCCCGCAAGCGTCATCAGATTCTCCTCATCCGAAGCCATACGCTTCATGAACATATCATTATCCACAACCGGAATCTTATGATATTTCTCCGCGATCAGATTGCAGACGCCGGTCATATACTCCATATACACGGCCTGCGCACCTTTTTTCTCGACCGCTTCTTTGGATTTGCCGGTTCGCAGGGAACCGATCTCATCTCCATGGATTAACAGATAGTCCGTATCAATGTACGGAATGACGTCCCCAATCAGCATGTCCACGAACGCAAGTGAGCCCGGATCAAGGGGATTCAAATCGCTTCCCGGCTTTTCCGGATCTGTTGAATTCGACAGATGCCTGAATTCGTCAATCTTCAGGAAATTCTCCATATGCCCGAACGATTCGGGAGCGATGGTGAAACGGATATTCCGCTCGTTGCAGTACGCCTTGATCTGAGAAAGCTCCTCCAAGGTAATCGCATCCCTCATACAATACTTTGCAATATGCGGAAATTGTATCACCAGATTATCAAAATACAGCATCAGCACATTATATCTCGCCGCCGTCAGCTGATCGATAATCTCCTTCATATGCTCCATCGTCGGAATCTTTCCGCGGCTGATATCCAAAGAAAGTACTCTTTCCTTTAGCGACGGTGCATCTTCGATCGTAAGGCAGGGAATCTCTCCACTCCCAATCAGCTGGCACAGTGTCTGTGACGCATAGATTGCGCCTCCCAGATCCGAGTACTCAATAACCGCACCCGAAGCATCCACAGTCAGTCGATACGCCTCCGCCTTCAGACTCTCATCTTTCTGAAAGAGGATTTCTCCTGTCTTTAGACCCGCATCGTTCGGAATGCCGATTTCTCCTGCACGCAGACCCTCATCGCCTGGAATGTCGATTCTTCCTGTACGCACTTTCTCTTTCTTCGAACTGCAGCCCGACTCTTTCTCGGCTTCCGACACCGGAATTCCGAACGATTGAAAGAGCGAAGTTAGCACCGCGTACGGCAGCTTTCCCCGCACAACCGGCCGCAGCAGCGAACACACGCCTGTTTTTATTTCCGCTTTTTGCGGTATTGGGTATAATGTTAGCATAGGAACTCCTTTTCCAATCAAAGACTTACAATATATTCTGCAATCTCACCCATGAACTTCAGGCACGGCTTCTTAAGCGCCGTCGGGTACTTGCTCGGTATCTTATCCGCTTCATACATGAACACGCCCTCATATCCAATCTCGCGCAGCGCATCCACGAACGCTTTCCAGTCAATACTGCCCATATAGGGAAAATAATGCTGATCCGCCATCGCGTTATTATCATGAACGTGAAGTGCCTTTAACCTGGGCCCCATATCTCTGACCACATCGCCGATATCAAACAGCCCCATCGTATGTAAATGCCCGATATCCAGACACAGCTGCACCTTATCGCTTCCGACCCGGTCAACAATCTCGATCAGATCGTAAGGGTTGTCTCCGAACATTCTCTTCGTCCCGTCATAATTCAGTGAAAAAATATTGGAGAGATTCTCAACCGCCACTCCCACGTTCCATTTTTCCAGCTCCGGCACGTATTCTTCAAAATACTCCCGATGCCTCTCCTTAATCTGCTCTATCTGATCTCTGTTAAAGTTCCCGTTAGTCGGAATGGGATGTGTTGCAATCCAATCGATCCCAAGAATCGAGCAGAGCTGAAGCGTTCGTCTGCAAAGTTCCCGTTTCTCGTCCGTCTGCTCGAACATTGCGGGAATCGGTTCATGAACCAGCGAACACTTTGCGCCGGTTTCTTCCAGCGCTTCCCGTATCGTGTGTGCCCACCTGACAGAGTCCTCCGAACGCAGCATCTCTCCGAAATGAAAGTTAAAATATCGGAATCCGCATTCCTTAAACTCCTTTATGACATTGGAATAATATTCTTTGGTATGAAGCTCATTACAATCAAGTAATATCTTAATGTCACATCCTATCGGTATCTGTACCATAACCTAATTCCTCCTCTCACAGCGCCATGAGTTTCCTGTAGTTATTCACCAGCTCCTCGTAGGTCTTCCCCTCCGGCATGGTTTCATATGTAAACCGTCCTTCATATCCGACCTCTTCCAGAACCGAAAGCAGTTCCTTCCAGTCAATCTTACCGTCCATCGGGAACCAGTGGCGCTCGTCTATGAAATCGTAATCCGATACATGCAGCGTTACAATCCTGCTTCCTACGGCGCGAATGTACTCGGAGTTCGGTTCCGCCAGAGTGTGGTTGGTATCGAAGCAGACTCTCAGATCCGGAATCGCGTCAAGAAACAGCTCCATCTCATCGTGAGTCCTGCAAAGGCAGGTCCTCGGCAGATTCTCCAATGCCAACGTAATTCCGGAGGCTTTCGCGGAATCCGTTAATCTTGCAATCATGTCGATGGCATACTTCAGCCTCTCCGGACGCTCCTCTTCCCTGTACGGCTCTCCGCTCGGATGAATTACCGCAATCTCAATGCCCGAATCCGCAGCCGCCTTCATCAGATCTGACTGAAGGGTATACATATAGCTGCGCTCCTCCACCGCTGCCAGCGCCGGATCAATCTTCTCAAACGGAACAAACGGAAGATGGATGGAGCTAATCGTTACATCGTAGGATTTCGCAAGGGCATATATCTCTTTTGCCTTATTCTTATAGTCTAAAAGCTCCGTGTACGGTTTGAGATGTCCGGAACTAAGCTCCATATACCGGATTCCTGCTTTCTGCATCGCCGCAAGCATCTCTCTGCCGAACTTTTCCGCGGGTCGAGATGAGGCCAACGGCCAATCTGTACGTGTTGACATAATAATATCCTCCCAGATTCAATTGATTATTTTGTTGCTGTTGGCGGACGCATCACCATGTGCGCCCAATTTGATTTCCCTTATCCCAATTATAGATCTATTATAAATAAACCTTTCTGCCAGGGCAAGAGGAATTTCGTTACATTCGGGTTCTGGCTTTACCTTTGTGCGTTCTAAATTGCAAATAGAAAAAAGCCGGTACCGCGAAAGAATCTTTTCTCCCGCCGGTATCGGCTCTCATCCGAATCACCAGGCAAATTTCAGTCTGCCCGTTTCTTTATTCCATTATCCGCTCACTCTCTGCGCCTGCCTTGCCGGCCTCTCTCCCTTAGCCAATACATCCCGGAACCGGAACTCCTTATCCGATCTCCTCAAGTATCTTCTTCACATTCGCAAGACCTCTTGCGATTCCGGCCATGCAATCCTCCACGCCCTCGTATTCCAGGGATACATATCCGTCATACCCTGCTCTCTTCAGAATCCGCAGACATTTCTTGACCGGGACATCTCCTTCTCCGACTACGGTTCCGCAGAAATAGTTGCCGCCTCTTGTCATATTGCGGCAGCTTCCGGTCGGCTCCGGTCTGACCAGCATATCCTTTAAATGTACATGAATCGCATACGGGGCAACTCTGGATACTGCCTTTGTCGGATCCTCATCCGCACAGATAAAGTTACCGATATCAACCAGCAGACCGTAATTATCGTGATTTACCGCATTGAACAGACGCTCCATGCGATCGCTGTCCTGCGCGATATATCCATGATTCTCCGTACAGGTCCGAATTCCAAGCGTCTCTGCATATTCTGTCACCTTTCTTGCGTTCTCAGCAATGAACGGAAGCATTAAATCAAAGCTTCTGGAGGCTCCCTTCTTTCCAAGGCTCCAGCAGGCATCATGGCGCATTACCGTAACACCAAGAATCTTCGCAATCTCAAGCTGTCCTTTCAGACGCTCTACCTCTGCGTCCATCTCTTCTTTTGTATCTTTATACAGGTTCGCACCGATTGTGTAGGCGTTAATCTCGATTCCTGCCTTATCGGCTGCCGCTTTGATTGCCTCGGCATTCTTCTTCTGAAGCTCCAGATCCGGAGCTCCGTCAATATCAATGAATTCGATCGCGTCGAATCCCATCTCCTTCGCTTTTGCCGGGCAATCCGCCTGCGTCAGCTTCCCGGCTTTAATGTACTGTGAAAATGAATAGGAACTTACTGATATTTTCATGAAAACCTCCATTTTTCCGAATACCCGCAAATCGGGATCGTCAGTCACAATTTCACTTACAGCAACCTCTGTTTTACAGGATTACTTCATGTCCGGTTCTTGCCGACTCATAGATGGCATCCAGAATTCTCATTACCTCGATGCCGTCCTCCGCCTTTGCTCTGCACTCCGTCCCATTCGCGATACAGTCAACAAAATGCGACATTTCCGCGTCAAACAAATTCTGGGATCCCTTAAAGTTTTTGGTATTGACATTAATATCCGCAAGAAAATCGTTATACTCTCCGTATATCTTCACACCGTTCGACAGATCCATTCCGCCCTTGGTTCCAAAGAGCTGGCGCTTTGCAATATCCTCACCGTTAATGCTGTATGCAGCCTCAAGCTGGGTAACTGCTCCATTATCATACCGAATCAGCGCGGTTGCGAAATCTTCTACCGTACACGGATCATCGGGCTTTGCATCCTGCGGAATCCAACCCACATTTGTCTTCAGATAATCGCGCTTTCCGATGTTATCATAGGATGCTGCATAGACGCTTACCGGTTTCGGATTACCCATCAGATAACGGGTCAGATCAATCACGTGCACGCCAAGGTCGATAACCGGGCCGCCTCCGGAACGAGCCTTGTCCGCAAACCAGCCGCCGGGATTGCCGTGACGACGCACATACTGTGCTTTCGAATAATAGATATCTCCCAGATATCCCTTTTCGATAAAATCTTTCGCAATCTTCGCATCATCCGAGAACCGAAGTACGAATCCGATCATCAGAAGCTTATTGTTCTTCTTTGCCGCTTCCAGCATCAGCTCCGCTTCCTTCGCCGAATAGGCCATCGGCTTCTCACACAGTACATGCAGCCCTGCGTTCAGCGCCTTAATACTGCACTCCGCGTGATTGCAGTTCCATACACACACATCTGCCGCGTCAAGCTCCGGAAGCTCAGCAAGCATCGTGTCCACATCCGTGTACCGTTTCTCGATTCCAAACCGATCTGCCGTGATTTTTAAGCGCTCCGGATTAATATCACAGATTGCCGTGATCTCTGCATCCGGAACGTTCCTATAACTCTCAAGATGTGTATTTGCAATATTTCCTGCGCCGATCAGCGCAATTTTAACCTTTGCCATATTAATCCTCCGTTCTGAACCCTTCGTTCTCCTTCATTGTCTTCTTTAAGAATCGGTAAGCCGTCGCAATATCCGCTGCCGGATCCTCTCCTACCTCACGCTCGATGGTCAGGAAGCCGCGATACCCTATCTCCTCCAGCGCCTTTAAATAATTCGGGAAATCCACGCTTCCGGTTCCAAGCGCAACCTCCTCGAAATACCGAACGCCCTGGAATTCCACCGGAACCGGATGAACCACCCCGTAAATATATTCCGGATTGCCGGCAAGCAGATGATTCCCGTCCTTCGCGTGCGTATGTACAATATACTTTTGCAGCGTATATACCGCCTGAACCGGGTCATCATTCGTCACCATCTTCAGATTTGCCGGGTCAAGATTGACCGCGACACCCGTAGAATGAAGCGAATCCAAGAATATCTTTAAGGTCTCCGCTTTCTCCGGCCCCGTCTCAATTGCGAAATGCGCTCCAACCGTGTCCGCATAGCTTGCCAGTTCAAAGCACGCCTCCTGCATGATCTGATATCTTTCGTGATTCGGATCCGCCGGAACCACACCGATATGCGTCGTTACGATGTCTGTCTCCAGATCCTTTGCCAGATCCACGATTCTCTTGGACTTCTCGATCAACTCCGGATTTAACTCTTTATTGCCGAATCCTCTTCCCAGATCCCCGCAAAGCGCGGAGAACACCAGTCCGGAATCCTTTACTTCCTTAAGCAGCTCTCTGCGTGCCTGCGCATTCAGATTCTCAGGCGAATTCTCTCCTGCGGTCGCATACATCTGGATTCCTTTTGCCCCAAGCTGCGCCGCCATCCGAATCGCGCTGCTCCTGTCTGTCCGGAATGATTCCAGAATCACTCCGATCGGAAATTCAAACATATTCCTTTCCCTCCTTTTCCTCGTCTGAAAAAACAGCAAAGACGCTCTTGCCTTCTTTGTGAGTCTATTATATAATCGAATCAACCGAAACACAATTATGTATATTGACCAACATTAACACAATCTTGCTCTATCGGAGGATATACTATGCCGCGCCTGAATCACAATTCCCCCAATTATGAACCTCATATCATGGAAAACAACCTGCTCCCCTTTATCTTTCACACAGACACACGTACAAGATCCAATGTCCCTTGCTATCCGAACTGGCATGAGAACATTGAGATTCTCGTCCACCTCTCCGGAGCCGGTCACATTCGCTGTGACAATGCAGAATACCCGTTCGGCCCCGGTGATATCTTCGTCATTAATTCCGACACGCTGCATTCCACGGAAAGCAGCGATCACCTGATCTATCACTGCCTGATCATCGACAACTCCTTTTTCGAGGCGAACGGACTTCCAATCTCCGGTCTCCATTTCCAGGAACATATTACCGATCCGGCGCTGCACACTGCATTTCAATCGATTGTATCCGCAATTCAGAATCCGAGCGGTTCCGCCGCCTCCCCGGACGTTTCCCGCATCAGCATATTACAAGACGGATTCGTCTCGCAGAACGGGAATCGGCTTCCTCTTTCTCCTTATCAGACGGCGCTCATCCGCCACGCGGTTCTCGGATTTGCGATTCTTCTGTATCAGAATTACTCAGAGACACAGACCGCCGGCATGCTCAGACAATCCGTTTCCAAAGAGCGCGTAAAAAAGGTAATGACCTATCTTCGTCAGAACCTCGAGAATCCGATCTCACTCGATGCGATCGCTTCCTGCGTCGGAATCAGCAAATATCATCTTTCCCGTGAATTCAAAGAGCTCACCGGAATCACAATATTTGACTGCCTGAATCTGCTGCGCTGCCGCGCCGCCATGCAGATGCTCCTATCCGGCTCTACTGTTGCGGAAGCAGCGGGCGCCAGCGGGTTCGAGAACCTGTCGTATTTTTCCCGTACCTTTAAACGCTGCATCGGGAAGCTCCCATCGGACTGCCTGGTCAAATAAACGCCGAAAAACAAGGACGCCCCCTTTCGCTTTCCGGGAGCGTCCTAATCTTGTTCTGTCTTTCTTTACTTATTCTCTTTCTCGCGCTTGCGGCACATATAGATATCAATCTTTTCCTTCATCTTCTCCGGAATCTCTCTTGCAACCGGGCAAAGCTTTGCATTCGCCATGCGATCCGCGAACGCGCTGATAAAATCAATATCCTCCGCCAGCTGCGCGGCCTTCATTACTTTCAGCGTATCATAGCTGTTATGAATCGTAGCCGTATTATTCGGCGCATGCCGTGCAAATGAGATCGCAGGCACTCCCTTATCCGCGAACGAAGTGGAATCGCTCGAATGGAGTCCTTCTTTTGCAGCGATGCCAAATCCCTGCTCGCCTGCAAAATACTGAATGTAGTGAACCAGCTTATCCTCCGCCGTAATATACGCGTCGAATCTGCCCATGATGCATCCAATCATGTCCATGTTAATATTCAGCACGGCCTTCTTCTTCAGCTCCTCCTCATGGGCCGCAGCGTACGCTTTGGACCCGAGCAGACCTCTCTCCTCCGAACCGCACCATACGAAACGCAGGCCGTAACGATGAGGCTTCTTCGTGAAATACTCCGCGATTCCAAGCAGACCGATGCTTCCGGACATATTATCATAAGCTCCGGTCGATAATGATGTGGAATCATAATGCGCGCTTAAGACAAGGAACTCCTCCGTCTCACCGGGCATATTCAGAACCACATTATGGGACTCTCCCTTGTACTCTTCCTGCTGTAATACGATTCTCGCCCGCTTCGCATCATCGCGGATAACCGCAATCGCATCCTTCGCGTTAATGTTAACACCGGGAATCTTATTCCCCTTGCTTACATATGAACGCAGCTCTCTCTGGTCAATATCCTTGTCCGCGTAATTCGCGTTGCCGTCATAGGTGATGAATCCGACCGCGCCATTCTCCAGGAGATCCTGATACATCCAATAGCCAAGATACCCATCAATCATCACAATCTTGTTCCTGCACTGCTTTAACGAATACGGATCGGCATTCCTAAGATAATACACATCCGCCTCTACCTCACCGCTTCCCGCGCCCAGATATCCCTTACAGGTAACCTCGGTTCCATCAATAAAAAGCTTCGCTTCCTTCATCACCGCCATGTCCACCTCGAACGGCTCCAGGTTCGCATCAAGCCCCAGTTCCGCACATCTGTCCTGTAGATACTGCGCGCATCTAAGCTCTGCCTCGCTTCCTCCGGTTCTCACATAAGCGGTGTCCGCCAAAATCTGATCCATCTTCTGTAAATCCATAATATCCTCCTCTTTGCCGCTTGATAATCAGATTTATCATAGCACATTCCAAATTATTTTCCAAGCTTTTTCCAAAAACTCTTCATACCAAGCATTCCCGCCTGAAAGAAAGTAAATTCACCGCCCCAAAGCAACGAAAATCCCCCTTGTCCGGATTCTTTCCCGGCTTTATAATAAAAACTGCAAGGATACATGACGAACAATCTCTAAATCTGGAGGTATAAAGATGGATATTCTGGTAAAGAATGGCGAATGTCTTGAAAGCGCGTTTCAAAAAGCCCATACCGTTGACGAACCGGTAACCATATTCCTGTCAGAGGGAGAATACGAGGTGACGGATACCCTGATGATCGAGCGCGACGATCTCACAATTATCGGCGCGAATCATGCGGTTACCCTCAAGGGCAGTAAGCGAATCCCGATTTCCGGCCTTCCCGTTGAGAACCATATTGTAACAATTGATCTGAAGGCGAACAATATAACGAATACCGGGCAGTTCGGCGAGGGGCCTTTCGAGGACTTCTGGAACGTTTATGATATTCCAAAGCCCCATATGACAGATTATGGTCCTGGCCTCGAAGTATTCTACGCCGGAAAACAGCTTCCCATTTCCAGATATCCGAAAGATGGATTTATTCACATTTCCAAAGCGCTCGGCGAGACGGATATCACCTTCCGGAACGAGCGAAACGGAAGCCGCGAGGGTATCTTTCTTACGGATGATGAGAATGTCAAAACCTGGACCGATTACAGCAATCTGATGCTGATCGGCTATTGGAGCAATGACTGGGCAACCGGAAGACACCTAATCGAGAGTATCAATCCTGAGACCGGAGCGATTACCGTAAAGCAGCCTTATCATCTGTACGGCTATCGGGACGGCAGGAATTATTTTGACGAAAAGGGCGGTAAATTCTACGCGATCAATGTTAAGAACGCAATTTCCGCGCCCGGTGAATGGGCGATCGATCGCGAGAACCTGAAGCTGTACTTATATCCTTACGAGGGACAGGATTCTATTGAGATCTCCTGCGCCGATGATCTGTTCTGCTCGCGCGGCCACAGGAACCTGCGCATCAGCGGACTTACGGTTTCGCAGTGCAGAAAGTCGGCTGTCATGTTCGAGGACTGCTCCGATGTTCTGATTTCTGATATGAACGTCACCAATACCGGCGCCTGGGGAATCCTTGGCGAGTCCTGTACCAATATGACGGTTCAGAACTGTGACGTAACCCTAACCGGCGGCGGAGGCATCGGCGTGAATGGCGGAGATCGCCGGACCCTGACTCCTTCCAACAATGTAATTAAAAATTGCACGATTCATGAGATTGCAAGATGGCACAAGACCTATATGGCTGCTCTTGACATCTCCGGCGTCGGCTGCACTCTTTCGGAGAACTACATATACGATGTTCCTCATTTCGGAATCGTATTTGCCGGAAATAATCATATCATCGAAAAGAATGAAATCAACAACGCCTGCTATGAATCCAATGACGCAGGGGCAATCTACAGTGGGAAGAATTATACCTACCGCGGAACGATTATCCGCCATAATTACCTCCATGATCTAACCGGAGGGAACGGGAACGGCTGTGTCGGACTGTATTTTGATGACGCCATGGCCTCTGCTGAGGTATACGGCAATGTATTTGCCCGTATTCCCTATATCGCAATTCTGCTCGGCGGCGGAAGGGATTTCAAGATCCACGACAACACCTTCTTCGACTGCAAGATGTCCATCATGTATGACCAAAGAGCCATGAAGAATCAGGGTCTGCAGAAACGACTGCTGGAACGGCTGAGCGAAGTGGATCATAAATGTGATATCTGGAAGAACGCCTATCCGGAATTATACTGCATCGAGGAAAATGATATGTTCACCCCGATCGGGAATTCCTTCACCGCCAACACGGTAATCGGCGGCGACGGATTCGCTCTGTCATCCGAGCTTCTTCTTACAATAACAGATATCCGCGATAACATCTTTGCAGCTCCCAATATCAGAGAGCCGCATGATAGATATCACGATACCGGTTGGATCTACGTCCCCGAATCCTGACTTTGCCAAACAGGAGGCTCTGCGAATACGCATCCTTACCTTCTCCCCCATATAATATTCCGCGTCCGCCCGGCGGACGCACCTGTTCTCAGCGATGCTCACTCACACGTCTGAGACAGAAGAATCGCCTTCGGATACCCAACTGTCTCCGAAGGCGATTTCTTTCTGAAAGATATAAATTACAAATTTTCATCACAAGGTATCCCGCAAGAATACAACTCTACTGCCGTAAAGCCATTTTTATGAAAAAAAATATTTATACTATGAAAATGTTCTCATTTATGGTATACTGAACAATAAAATATATACGAAAGGAGTTTGATGCTATTGCAATTTTTCAGGTCCAAATTCAAGGAAAAGCTGTCCGAGACCTTAATGGCAGTTCTTCCGATCCTACTCATCGTACTGCTTCTGTGCTTTACTGTCGCACCGATACCCCCCAGTATTCTGATGACCTTTTTGATTGGGGCTGTCCTTTTGATTTTGGGAATGCTGCTTTTTAATGTAGGTGTGGAATTATCCATGACCCCTCTCGGTGAACGAGTGGGTTCTATCATGACCAAATCCAAGAAACTCATCGTCATTATTCCTGTCAGCTTCATTATGGGACTCGTTATTACCATATCAGAACCGGATCTGCAGGTACTGGCTCAGCAGGTACCATCCGTACCGAATCTCGTACTGATTCTGGCAGTCGCAATCGGCGTTGCTATCTTTTTAGTACTCGCCATTCTGCGTATGCTGTTCGGAATTCCGCTTCCGTACCTGCTTGTCTTATTCTATGGCATCATATTTGCACTGACCCCTCTGGTTCCAAAGGATTTCCTCGCGATCGCCTTTGATTCCGGTGGTGTAACCACGGGTCCCATGACCGTTCCATTCATTATGGCTTTCGGTGTCGGTATCGCGGCGATCCGAACCGATAAGCATGCGGCGAACGACTGCTTCGGCCTTGTAACCATGTGCTCCATCGGGCCCATCCTCGCGGTTCTGCTTCTTGGAATGATCTATAATCCCGGATCAACGGAACAGGTATCCGCGGCGATTCCGATCATTGACAACACGCTTGACCTGTGGCAATTATTCATGGAGGAATTTCCAACCTATTTTGAGGAAATGGCGCTCTCCATCCTCCCTATCGTCGGATGCTTTTTTATCTTCCAGTTAGTTGCAAGGGATCTTAACAAAAGAGGCGTTATCCGAATTACAATTGGTATGATCTATACTTATATTGGACTTGTCCTTTTCTTAACCGGCGTAAATGTCGGATTTATGCCCGCCGGTAATTATCTGGGACAGACGATCGCAGGTCTCCCCTATGCCTGGATTATTGTTCCGATTGGCATGATAATCGGTTATTTCATCGTATTGGCAGAGCCCGCTGTATTTGTCCTGACCAAACAGGTAGAGGAACTGACATCCGGTGCAATCTCCTCGAAAGCCATGCGTACCAGCTTGTCCATCGGCGTATCCGTATCCGTCGGTCTTGCTATGATCCGCGTATTAACCGGAATCTCGATTCTGTGGTTTTTAGTACCCGGATATGCGATTGCAATCGGTATCTCTTTCTTTGTTCCCAAGATATTTACAGCGATTGCATTTGACTCCGGCGGAGTTGCCTCCGGTCCGATGACGGCCACCTTCCTGCTGCCTTTTGCAATGGGCGCATGTGAAGCCTTAGGCGGAAATATCATTACAGATGCGTTCGGAATCGTGGCAATGGTAGCGATGACCCCTCTGATCACGATTCAGGTCATGGGTCTGATTGCGAAATTCAAGGATAACAAGCTGCATCAGGATGCTGCCGCTCAGACAGCCGGCGTCTCCCCTGATACCTGCGGCGATCTGGAGATTATTGAATTGTAGCACCACAGCAACGGATACCTGCTCCCGATTCCCGGGAGCGCAGAAAGGAATACGTGTGAATTATGGGAAGTTTATACTTGATGACAACGATTGTCGATAAAAAGAATCTGCAAAAATACATGGAATTGTATCAGGAGAATCATCTGAATGTTATGTTCCTGACGCTTGGTATCGGCACTGCGGCAAACGAAATGCTGGATTACCTCGGCCTGGATTCCAAAGATAAGGCAATCTCCTTCTCCGCTCTGGAAGAAGACTCCTGGCTCACAGTGAAAAAGCAGCTGGAAAAGAAGCTCCAGATTGATGCACCGGGAGGCGGTATTGCATTTATCATCCCCTTAAGCAGTATCGGCGGCAAAAAGACCCTTCAATTTCTTTTAGAACGTCAGGATTATCAACAGGAGGAGGAATCAACCTTGACAAATACGACTCACGAACTGATTATCGCGATTGCGAACCAGGGATACACCAATATGATTATGGACGCCGCAAGAACAGCCGGTGCCTACGGCGGAACCGTTATCCATGCCAAAGGAACCGGCATGCAGACCGCCGAAAAATTTCTCGGCGTATCGCTTGCCGCCGAGAAAGAAATCATACTGATTGTCACAAAGACGGAATTAAAGAATCCGATTATGCAGGCCATTATGAAGGATGCCGGTTTGGACAGCAAAGCGAAATCCATTGTGTTCTCGCTTCCGGTGACGGATACGGCAGGACTGCGGTTGGTTGAGGATTAAAAAGTTATTTGTATTCCATTCGTCAAATATAGAATGAGAACAAAACCGGCAGGGATTGACGCTTCTTCTGATAAGCAAGCCGATATTCCCTGCCAACTCAAAGGTAGCTCTAACGATACCCGTATCATGTCAGCAATGCTGCCCGTATCGTTAGAGCTACCTTTTTCCTCATTTCATTCAGTATATTACAGAATGATTCCAGACCGTTCTTCTTTATGGAACACTATATCCCGTCTTTTTTATCGTTTCCCTCCTATAACAGACCTCTCTCCCGCAAATATTCCTCCACCCTCCCGACCTCAAATCCAGGAATATACTGTTTTTTCATATAACTGATATCCCTGCCTGTTGCAGTTCGATAATGATTCGGCGATATTTTTCCTCGTACATCATAAATTCCTCCGGCAAAGTACAAGGCGCAATGCTCTTCGGCTTTGTTAATCATAATATCAGACGGTTGAATTCTCCGGTGCAGAATGTCTGCCAGCCAATAGCAGCCCCCCTGCAAGAGCAGTTTCTGCCACTTGTTGTCCTTCCAATATTCCTGCAGCGCTTTTAATACTTCCTGATAGTATTCTATCTAATCGCCCCTGAATAATCCGGGGTGAAATCCAGCACCTGTCCGGCGCATGGAAATCACTGTTCCGTTTTGTTGGAAATCGCGATTCCACCAAAAAGGAAATCGTTTTGTCTATAAAAACCTTATAATGAGGATATGCACCATCTGGTGTA
>JAGAPO010000025.1 GCA_017623215.1 Lachnospiraceae bacterium
AGAAGGGAGTCAGCGTATGGTACTGCGTGTTATCATTACTATAATAGAGATCATTCTGTGCTTCCTTTTACAGACTGTGGTATTTACAACGTATTCGCCGACCGGCATTATACCGGATCTGCTCATGGTGATAACGATTGGGAATGCATTTATGAGAGGCAGAACAACAGGGCTTCTGACCGGATTTGTCTGCGGGCTGCTTCTGGATTGCTGTTATGGGAGCGGAATGGGATTATGTGCGCTGTTATACATGGTGACGGGGTATCTTGCCGGTTATGTGGCGCGGTTCTATCTTCCGGATGATTATACGCTGCCGACTCTGCTGATTGCGGCAGGAGAGCTTTTATACTGCCTGATGTATTATGTGACAGAATATATGCTTCGCGGGAAATTATATATTGGCACCTATTTTGGGCAGATTATTCTGCCGAAGATCGCCTTTACGGTTTTAGCGGGAGTATTTCTGTATCGGATTATGAATGGGGTGAATCTGCGGCTGGCGGCAAGAAAGCCCAAGGAGGAGAATCAGAATCATGCTTGATATATTGCTTGATAAGATAAAAGAATTTCTCTCGTCCAGAATCTGGCCGCTGGTTGTGGTTTATATTGTGCTTCTCAGTATTATTGTCAACCGGCTGTTTGTACTTCAGATTGTAGAGGGCGATGAGATTGTGGAGGCCCAGGAATACCTGACGACGAAGACGCGCAGCATATCCAGCACCAGAGGCAATATCTACGACCGCAACGGCATTCCGCTTGCGGAGAATGTGCTGACCTATTCCGTTGTGCTGGAGAACAGCGCTGATCTGGAGACGAATGCGCAGAAGAACGCGATGATTCATAAGCTGGTAATGCTTCTTGAAGAATACGGCTATGAGATGGAGCTGGAGTTTGCGATTGAGCTGGATGAGGACGGCAATGCGGTCTTTAATGTAGAAGGCAATGCCGAGCTTCGTTTCAAAAAAGAGGCGATGGGCCTTCGCTCCGTCAACAATCTGACGGAGGAGGAGAAGAATATGACGGCGGAGGAGGTATTTGAGTTCCTCTGCAAAGGCAATAAAAAGTACGGCTCTATGTACGGTATTTCGGATGAATATACGAAGGAGGAGAAGCTTGCAATTATGGCGGTCCGGTTTGGGCTGTTCACGCTGTATCCGCAGTATTCTCAGCTGACGATTTGTTCGGATATTCCGCTCCAGCTGGTTGCGGCAATCAAGGAGAACCGCGCCGACCTTGCCGGAGTTGAGATTGTACAGCAGACGGTGCGCAAATATAATGATGCGCTGTATTTCGCGCATATTATGGGCTATACCGGGCTGATTAATTCGACGGAGCTTGAGACGCTGAATGAAGGCAAGTCGGAAGACGAGGTGCAGTATGCGAGCGGCGATTACGTCGGAAAGACGGGAATTGAGAAGTCGCAAGAGGAATATCTGGCGGGAACCAAGGGAATTGAGACGTTATCCATTAACGATTCCGGGCGAATCGTAGAGGTAGAGACAGTATCCGACCCGGTTGCGGGCAACGATTTGTACCTGACGCTTGACCGGGATCTGACCGTTGCAACGTATCATTTGCTGGAGAAAAATATCGCCAGCGTGCTGATTTCCAAGATTAATAATGGAATGAGCTACGGAAAAAAAGGAGAGAACGCACAATATATTGAAATTCCTATCTATGAGGTATATAATGCATTAATCAGCAATCATGTGATTGATACGGACGCCTTTGCCGAGGAGGCTGCGAGTGAGCTGGAGAAGCAGGTGTATACCTATTATGAAGAGGAGCGGGAAGAGGTATTTGAAAAGCTCAGAGCGCTCCTGGCGGTGGATGCGGCGACCTCTAACGCAGGGGCGGGCGAGGAACTGGAGGAATATCTGGATTATGTGTATTCCATGCTGGGAACCGACAAGGTGCTGCTGACTTCCGAGATTGATAAAGAGGATGACGCGTATGTGGAATATACGGAAGATAAGCGAAGCTTAAGCTCATTCCTTCAGTACGCGATTACGAAGAACTGGGTGGATCTTGATCTGTTAAAGGTAGGGGATACCTATTACAGCACGGAAGAGCTGTATGAGATTCTGTTCAACTACATCATGGAAGAATTGTCCGATGATGACTCCTTCGACAAAAAGATTTACCGTTCGCTGATTTTTTCAAAAAAATTAAGCGGAAAAGAAATTTGTCTTTTATTATTTGACCAGGGTGTGATAGAATATAACGAGAATGATGTGACCAGGCTGAAGAACGGGAGCCTGGCGCCGTACACCTTTATGATTCAGAAGCTTACGAATCTTGAGATTACGCCGGCGCAGCTGGCGTTAGAACCGTGCAGCGGTTCCGTGGTCGTAACGAATGTGAAGACCGGAGAAGTGCTTGCAATGGTTTCCTATCCGAGTTATGATAATAATATGCTGGCCAATAAGATTGACTGGGAGTATTATTCCGGACTTTTGAATGATGCATCAGAACCGCTGTATAACCGCGTTACGCAGCAGGGAACCGCAACCGGTTCCACGATTAAGCCTCTGGTGTCAATTGCGGGCGTGCTCGAAGGCGTAATATCCGTGAACGAGCAGATACGCGATAAAGGAATCTTTGAGGAGGTTGTTCCTTCTCCGAAGTGCTGGGCTTATCCGAGTACCCATGGTCTGGTGGATATTACAAAGGCGATCGCACATTCCTGCAACTACTTTTATTACCAGATCGGCTACCGGATGGCAACGAATTCGGAGTGGAATTACAGCGACTCCCTCGGTATTTCGAACCTTGCGAAATACATGGAGATGTTCGGCTTTGATTCCAAGTCGGGCGTTGAGGTGGCGGAGGCAGAGCCGAGAATCTCTACCAGAGATGCGGTTCGTTCCTCTATTGGATATTACCACAACTTTACACCGGTTCAGATTGCTAGATATGCGACAACGATTGCCAATCGCGGAACCTGTTATAATCTGACGCTGATTGACAAGGTGGTTGACAAGGACGGCAATCTCGTTCTGGATAACGAGGCCGAGGTGTACCGGACTCTGGATGAGGTACCGGATGCCGCGTGGAACAAGGTGTTCGAGGGAATGAATCAGGTTGTGAACCGGACGGGAAGCGCACTCAAGTCGCTCTTCTCGGATTTAAGCGTAACGGTTGCAGGTAAGACCGGTACCGCGCAGGTAAGTCTGAATCACCCGAATCACGGCTTGTTCATATCGTTTGCTCCATACGACGATCCTGAGATTTGCGTGACGGTTGTAATGCCGAATGGTTATTCTTCGAGCAATGCGGCACAGCTTGCTTATGATATTATGGCATATTATTTTGACGGCGTGGACGCGGAAGCATTGTTAAGCGGCGATGTAACGGCGGAACGCATTACAATATCCAATATTTCAGATTAAGAGAGGTACAGTGACAATGAAGAACGCAGTAATGATCAAGGGAGCCACCTACGGTGTTGTGGTCGTACTCAATCCGGAGGTACCTTTTGAGGAACTGAAGAAAGAAGTCGGTGATAAGTTTCGGGAATCCTCCCGTTTCTTTGGCAACGCGCAGATGGCGGTAAGCTTTGAAGGACGCAGTCTTACCAATGATCAGCAGGAAGAAGTGATCGAGACCATTATGGCGAACAGCGATCTGTCGATTGTCTGTGTGATGGAGAAGAATCCGGAGCTGGACGAGCAGTTCAAGAAGGCCATAGATGAGAGGATGATGGAGCTGAATAATGCGACCGGCCAGTTCTACAAAGGGAATCTTCGTTCCGGACAGGTTCTGGAGACGGAGACAAGTATTGTGGTGATTGGAGATGTCAATCCAGGAGCAAGCGTTGTCTCGAAGGGCAATATCGTAATTCTGGGCTCCTTAAAGGGAACCGTATTCGCGGGAGCGTCCGGCAACACGAATTCGTTCGTACTCGCGCTTGACATGAATCCGGTTCAGATTCGAATTGCGGACACCATTGCACGCTGTCCGGACAAGCCTGCGAAAGAGGAGAGCAAGGAGCCGAAGGTTGCCTTTTTGGAGAACGGCAATATCTACATTGAACCGCTCGGAAGAAAGGTGTTGAATGACATTCGGCTGTAGGCGCTGACGCGTGGCCGGCGGAAAGCCGGGATTTCCGCAGCATAGGACTTTGGTTTTTGTACGCACACCGGATTCATCGGTGAGCGATATTAAAAATATACAGAAAGCTTTGGAGGAAAGAAGTATATGGGTGAAGTAATTGTTATCACATCTGGTAAGGGAGGAGTCGGCAAGACGACTACCACCGCCAATGTAGGCACAGGTCTTGCGAAACTTGACAAGAAAGTTGTTTTAATCGATACCGATATAGGTCTTAGAAATCTGGACGTGGTTATGGGACTCGAGAACCGGATTGTATATAATCTGGTTGACGTTATCGAAGGAAACTGCCGTATTAAGCAGGCACTGATTAAGGATAAGAGATATCCGAATCTTTACCTGCTGCCGTCCGCACAGACAAGGGATAAGACAGCGGTGAATCCTGAGCAGATGAAAAAGCTGTGCGAGGAGTTAAGAGACGAATTCGATTACATACTGATGGATTGCCCGGCCGGTATTGAGCAGGGATTCAAGAACGCAATTGCGGGCGCTGACAGAGCGCTGGTGGTTACGACTCCCGAGGTATCCGCTGTCAGAGATGCGGATCGCATTATCGGACTGCTTGAGGCGAATGAGATTAAGCAGACCCATCTGATTGTCAACCGCCTGCGCATGGATATGGTAAAGCGCGGTGATATGATGTCAAGCGATGATGTTGTGGAGATTCTGGCTGTCGATCTGATCGGTATTGTACCGGATGACGAGCACATCGTTGTCTCCACCAACCAGGGCGAGCCGCTGGTCGGAGATGATTCCCTGGCAGGTAAGGCGTACCTGAATATTTGTAAGCGTATCATGGGAGAAGAGATTCCTTTCCTTGATTTGAACGGAAGAATGGGGTTATTTAAGAAACTGAGTTCGATCTTCAAAAAGAACTAAGGAGGGATAAGTATGGGATTTGCAGATTTTTTCAGAAAAAAGACATCCAGCAACGTGGCAAAGGATCGTCTGAAACTGGTGTTGGTATCCGATCGTGCGGGCTGCTCGCCGGAGATTATGGAGCAGATGAAGAATGATATTATTGCGGTGATTTCGAAGTATGTCGAGATAGACTTAGAAGGTCTCGATATCAAGATCACCCAGGAACCGGATGGGAATAACGGCACGGTACCGGCGCTGTTCGCCAATATTCCGATCAAGGAAATGAGATCGAAGAAATAAGGAAACAGAATGTTCAAGCTGAAAGAATATGATTTTAAGCGTTACAGCTATATGCTTCTGGTGCTGGTGCTGGTACTTTCCAGCATCGGCGCCTACTTAATCAAGCTGGTTCAGGACGAAGGCGCGAGTCTGTATCGGAAGCAGGTGCTGGGAATCGTGGTCGGATTAGTGCTTGCGGTCATCGTATCCCTGATTGACTACCATTTTTTGTGCAAGCTGTTCATACCAATGTATCTGGTGAATATTGTACTGCTTTTGATGGTGAAATATTCGCCCCTTGCGGTAAGACACTATGATGCACAGAGATGGCTGAAAATTGCGGGAATCGAATTCCAGCCGTCCGAGTTATCCAAGATCATTATGCTCCTGTTCATGGCACAGCTCTTTTTCATGTGCAGAAGAAATGTGAATCGGCTCACGGTGTTTTTTGGGGCATGTATTCTGATGGCGGTGCCGACCTATATGATTTTTGACCAGCCGCATCTGTCAACGACGTTGGTTATGATATTTATCTTTGTCGTGATGTATTTCGCGGCGGGGTTAAGCTATAAGATTATTGCGGCATTTCTGTTAATAGGAGTTCCGATCGTTGCAGGCCTGTTCTGGTATGTGCAGCAGGACTTTCAGACGCTGCTGACCGAGTACCAGCAGGAGCGGATTCTGTCGCTGCTGCATCCGGAGGATTATCCGGATCTGATGTATCAGCAGATTAACTCCGTTCAGGCGATTGGATCCGGACAGCTTTACGGCAAGCTTCTGACAGGAGACACGGGCGTTCGAGGAACTGCTTATGTGCCGGTTGTGGAAAGTGATTTTATCTTTTCCGTAGTCGGAGAAGAATTGGGGTTTCTCGGTTCCTGTCTGGTGATTGGATTACTGGTAATAATTATCATTAAGTGCGTTATTACTGCAAAACATGCGCCAGATTTTCTGGGAATGCTGATTTCTACTGGAATTTCTGCAATGTTTATGGTACAATTATTTATAAATGTAGGAGTAGCAACGCAGATACTGCCGAATACAGGAACTCCGTTCCCGTTCCTGAGCTACGGTCTGACCTCTCTGCTCAGCGGCATGATATCTATCGGGGTAATTCTGAATATAACAATACAAACTAAAACGAGGAGGTAATCCACATGAAGATTGGTCTGATTGCGCATGACTCCAAGAAGAAACTGATGCAGAATTTTTGCATTGCATATCGAGGAATCTTAAGCAAGCATGAATTATATGCGACCGGTACGACAGGACGTCTGATCGAGGAGGCGACCAACCTGAATATCCACAAATATCTGGCAGGTCATCTCGGCGGTGAGCAGCAGATGGGCGCGCAGATTGAGCACAATGAGATTGACATGGTTATTTTCCTTCGCGAGCCTCTTAAGCCGAAGGGACATGAGCCTGATGTTAATAATGTAGTTCGCCTGTGTGATATGCACAATATTCCTCTGGCAACGAACCTTGCGACCGCAGAGCTTTTGATTAAGGCATTAGAGCGCGGTGATCTGGACTGGCGAGAGATATTCAAGTCCTGATCAGCGGCCACATAGATTGGAGTACAAGTTGAAGAAAAAACAAAAAGCCGTTATGATCCTGACGGCAGCGGCGGCGCTCACAGCCGGCTGTGGAGGAAGCGCATCCGTAACGCTGCTTTCCTATGTTGATACGGATCTCTTTAACGGCTATGATATTATGAATTATACGGATACCCGGACTGCAGACCTGATGGGTGAGAATTACGCGCTGATTACGGATGAGAATAACCATATGACGGATGAAGCGATTTCGGCACCCAGTGTCCTCCTGGCGGGAGTGGAGAGCAACGAGGTAGTGTATGCCGAGAACGTCTATGAAAAGATGTATCCGGCCAGCATTACAAAGCTTCTGACAGCACTTGTCGTGCTGAAGCATGCGGATCTGTCGGATACTGTGACAGTAAGCTATAATGCGTCGCATATTCCGGTAGTCGGCGCGAAGCTGTGCGGATATCAGGAAGGGGATCGCATCAGCGTAGAGACACTTCTTGGTGCGCTGCTGGTCTATTCGGGGAATGATGCCGGACTTGCTCTGGCAGAATATATTGCCGGTTCGGAAGAAGCATTCGTTGCGATGATGAACGAGGAAGCACAGGCAATCGGGGCAGTTGATACGCATTTCACGAACTCGCACGGACTGCATGACGACGATCATTATACGACCGTCTATGATATGTATATGGTTTTTAAGGAATTGCTGAATTATGAGACTTTCGTATCCTTTATTAACCTTCCGGAATACACGGCAGTGTATCGGGATGCCCAGGGGAATCCGGTAGAGCGCAGCTATGAGAGCACGAACCTGTTCTTTACGGGACATGCGAAAGCTCCGTCCGGAGTTACTGTAATCGGAGGAAAGACCGGGACAACTTCGAAGGCCGGATATTGTCTGATTACATATTTTAAAGATGCTTCAGGGAATGGATATGTCGCGGAGATCTTCAAGGCCGAGAGTCAGAAATCTCTCTACGAGCAGATTGCACATTTGATGGAACTGGTTCCTTAATTTCGAATATTGAGGGATCAGTTTCTTGCTTTTTATGGCAAATTCTGTCAAAATATTTTGTGCATTATTTTTTGAAATTTCTTAAAATAGAGGTTGTATTTTTGGATAAGATATACTATAATGAGACTGTACACAATTGATATTTCATCAAACTGACTAATTTGAAGGAGGAAATCGCTATGATACAGATCATCGCCGGAGAAAAAGGAAAGGGCAAGACAAAGATACTGCTTGATAAGGTAAACGCTGACGTTGCATCCGCGAAGGGAAGCATTGTTTATCTCGATAAGAGCAATAAGCACATGTATGAATTGAACAACAAGGTCCGCCTGATTAATGTCAGAGATTACCTGGTTGAGGAACCGAAAGAATTCTTAGGCTTTGTATGCGGTCTGATTTCCCAGGACCACGATTTGGAAAAGATATATATCGACAGTTTCTTAAAGATTGCGTGCACAGACGCGAACGATATTCCCATCGTTATGGAAAAGCTCGAATTAATTACCGATAAGTTCCAGGTTGATATTGTTATCAGTATGTCCATGAATGGGGATGCTCTTCCGGAGATCGCCAAGAAGTATGTGTCTGTTTCCCTCTAAGAATTAGCTTCGATTACATAAAGCTGCCGACGCCGTAAGCGGTCGGCAGCTTTTTTATGAGCACAAACACGAACGCCTGAGACGTCCGGACGTTCGCAAAGCGGAACGATTAGATCTGCGGAAGAACAAAGCAAAAACGGCCGTGTTCGACGCGGGTGCTGCGCTTTGCGGCGTCCGGTGTTCTAAAGGGCGCTATTCCGTACGGATCCTTCCAAAATACGTAAGAGCGTACAGGCCGCAGATACCGACAAGTCCGTAGATAATTCTGGACAGGACAGTCATGTCACCAAAGAGAACCCGAATTAAATCAAAACGGAAAAATCCGATCAGTCCCCAGTTGACGGCACCGATAATTACAATAATGAGTGCAATATAATCTAATACTTTCATATTGAAAACCCTCCTTTTCGGAATTTGTCATAAGTAGTATCTGATGGTTATCTGCAAATTATGCAAAAGGCAGAATGGTTTTCAAATTTTTTTCAATTAGGACTTTAAAAATTGAGGAAAGACACGTATAATAGGATAAGAGCAGAGACAAGAGAAGTTAGCGTACGGCATATGGAGGTGTTTCTTTGGCAAAAAAAGCTTCAGACAATATCAGGAAATTAAAAAAACGAAAGGATTTGAACATTGGACTGATTATCTTTCTGTTCGTGTTTATTTATATTGCAATTAACATTGGTATCTATTTGACAAAGGATCAGCTGTCGATTTACGAAGTGCAGGCGGACAAGCTTGCGCAGAATAATATGGCGGTTGCCGTTATTTTGCGGGAAGAAGAAGTGGTGACAACGCAAAGGGCCGGTTATATCAATTATTATCTGCGCAGCAGCGAGCGCGTGGCGAAGAACCGCGCGGTATACTCGATTGATGAGAACCGCGATATCTATGAGAAGCTGACCGCGGATTCCGGCAGCGTATCTCTGACGGATGAGGATATCGTGAGTATACAGAGCGAGATTTTTTCCTTCCAGCGGAATTTCAGCACGATGGATTACCAGAGGGTTTATGATACGAAGTATGATATCATGAATCAGATCCAGGAGCGTCTGGACGCGAACCTGCTTGAGAATCTGGAAGAGCTTCAGGACAGTACAGGTCTTCCCTCCTCGTTCCAGGTAGTGCATTCGGATCAGAGCGGAATCGTATCTTATTATATGGACGGTCTGGAGGGATTAACGGCGGAAGCGGTGACGGGAGCTCTGTTTGAAAGCGAGGAATATGCAAAGACTTCGCTTCGCACCAGCGATATTAAAGAGGCGGGAAGCCCGGTCTATAAGATAGTAACGAATGACAACTGGCAGCTGATTATCCGTCTGGACGAAGAGCAGTATGCGTATTTTAAGGAGAAAGGAACGATAACGTTCACGATTCTCAAAGACGAGCGCAAACTTACAAAAGCAGCGGAGCTTTACCAGAGCGGAGCGGATTATTTTGCCAGTGTTTCTATGGATCGATATATGATACAATATATTGATGAACGGTTTTTGCAGGTCGAGCTTGCAATCAACGCGGAGGAGGGCTTAAAGATTCCGCAGACCGCGATTACCGAGAAGGAATTCTATATGGTTCCTTTGAAATACTTTACCAAGGGCGGAGACTCGGATGCCGACGGTATTCTGGTTGAGACCTATGATGAGGAGAGCGCGCAGATGATTCCGGTGTTCCGCGAGGTTGAGATCTACTACGACGATGGAACCTACGGCTACATAGATTCGGACGAATTCGAATTCGGAAAGACCCGAATCAGTGCGCCGGACGGAGAACAGATGCAGCTCAATCTGGTCGGAAAACTGGAGGGCGTCTATAATGTAAATAAGGGCTACGCGGTATTCCGCCGAATCGAGCGAATGTACGAGAACGAGGACTACTGCATTGTCAGGAAAGACACATCTAACGGACTTGCGGTGTATGATCAGATCGTACTGGATGCTGCGGTTGCGGTTGAGCAGGCGATTATCTATTAGAAGGAGGCAGAATATGACGGATATTGAATACAATCTTTCTGTAATAGAAGACAGAATTGCCGCGGCCTGTGCGCGTGCAGGACGGGCAAGAGAGGAGGTCACACTGATTGCGGTGAGCAAGACCAAGCCGGTATCGGCGATCGAGGATGCAATCCGGTGCGGAATCCGGGAGTTCGGAGAGAACAAGGTGCAGGAACTGACGGATAAATACGACCAGGTTACTGTTCCGGTGAACTGGCATCTTATCGGCCACCTGCAGCGCAACAAGGTGAAATACATCATTGGCAAGACCCGCCTGATCCATTCGGTAGATTCGGTAAGGCTTGCCGCACAGATCGAAGAGGAGGCCGCCAAGAAGGACTGTATCTGCGATATCCTGATTGAGCTCAATATCGCGGGTGAGGAATCCAAATTCGGAGTCACTTCGGAAGAATTGGAGGCGATGATTCGGGAAATCGCGGCATTTCCGCATATTCGGATAAAAGGACTGATGACAGTGGCCCCTTTTGTCGAAAATCCGGAAGAAAACAGACCATGTTTTTGCAAAATGCGCGAATTGTTTCTTGACATTAAATCAAAAAACATTGATAATGTTAGTATGGAGACACTCTCAATGGGAATGTCAAAGGACTTCGAGACAGCAATCGAAGAGGGTGCCACGATGGTACGGATTGGAACCAGCATATTTGGCGAACGAATATATCCGCAGAAAAATTAGGATAGAAGAGGAGAATAGCTATGGCATTATTTAAGAACATTCTGGACTCGTTAAAGCTGACAGAAGATGATGAAGAATTAGAAGATGATTACGATGAATACGTGGAAAAAGAGCGTAAAAGACAGGAGCAGCGGCAGATAAAGCAGGAGCAGAGAATGCAGCGGCAGGAGCAGAAGCAGGCGCAGAGAAGAGCCCGCGAGGAAGAGGATTACGCGGAGGAGTACAGCGCTTCGGCCGTACAGGAGCCAAAGAAGGAGAAGCCGGCCCGTACGAATGTGAACAAGGTGGTTCCGCTGCGTAGGACTTCCGGAGGATTCGAAGTATGCATTATGAAGCCTGCCAACTTTGAGGATTCTCAGGAGATTTGCGATATGCTTCTGAACGGAAGAGCCGCTGTTATTAATCTTGAGGGCTATGATGTTGAGATGGCGCAGCGAATTATGGATTTTATCTCCGGCGCGGTGTATGCGGTCAACGGTAAGCTGCATCAGATTTCGAATTACATATTCATCATTTCTCCGGATACGATTGACATCTCCGGTGACTATCTGGATATGATTCAGCAGAACGGATTCGAGATTCCGACCTTTAATAAGCATTTTTAAGAGGAAAGGGAAGAGGAGCGGAAAAGCTGCCGATTCCCCGACGGGAATGAAGGTTTTGTATGAATATTGAAAAAGAAGAAGAACTGTTCCGAAAACGGATTCTGGAGCTTGAACGGCTTGCGGACAGGCGGTACTGCCCGGTGTATTCCGATTTTCTGAACATGAATGAGATATCCGTGTTCCTGATGCTTGGAAAGGAGCTTTCCGGAGTTCCGTATACGATGTATGGCGGATATGACGGGGCGGAGCGAAAGATGGTGTGTTTTCACGGAGACGGAGGAGAGGATGAGCGTTCCGGTTATCCGATTGCCTGTGTGCACATCAGGCCTGCGAATGCAAAGTTCTCCGACGCTCTTACGCACCGGGATTATCTTGGCGCGATTCTGAATCTGGGAATCGACCGGTGCAAGACCGGGGATATCCTGATACGTTCCAACGAGGCGTATCTGTTCTGTCACGAGAGCATCGCGGACTTTATCTGCGATACCCTTGTGCAGGTCAGACATACCGTGATTCGTGCGGAGAGGACGGATGCCGCACAGGCGGGGATCGAGCCGGAATACCAGGAGATTGCGGGAACGCTTTCGTCCGTGCGGCTGGACTCGATGATATCCCTTGCATTTCATGAGTCCAGAAGCTCGCTTACGGACGCGATTGCGGCAGGACGGGTCTTCGTGAATGGACGAGTCGTAACCTCGAACAGCTTTTCGCCGAAGGAAGGGGACATAATCTCGGTCAGGGGTCTTGGACGTTTCCGCTTTGAGGGGACCGGCAGTCGATCCAAAAAGGGACGCATCGGCGTTACCCTTTTAAAATATATATAATTCACAAAGGAAAGGGGAAAGTTATGCTTACACCGATTGAGATACAGAGCCGTACCTTTAAGTCCGGCCTTGGTTATGATAAAAAGGAAGTGGACATGTTCCTGCACGAGATTTTAGAGAGCTACGAGAGCATGTACCGCGACAATATGGAACTGAAGGACAAGCTGAATACGCTTAACGAAGGCATTCAGTATTACAAGACGATTGAGAAGACGCTGCAGAAGGCGCTTGTGCTGGCACAGAAGACCGCGGAGGATACAAAGGCTTCGGCGCAGCAGAAGGCAAAGCTGATTGAGAAGGAAGCGGAGAATAAGGCGCAGGAGATTCTGGCCGACGCGAAGAATGAGCTTCACAATCTGCATGTTAAGACCATGCAGCTGATTCAGCAGTATGATATGTATAAGGCGCAGTTCCGCAACCTTGCGGCGGCGCAGATTGATATTTTAGAGAGCGAGAGCTTCCAGGTACACGTGGCGAATCTGGATGCATTCCTGGTTCCGGAAGAGGCGGAGGAGGATTCCGTGAAGGAAGAGGAAGAGACGGTTTCGGAAGCGTCGAAGGAGCAGGCGGAAGAATCAGAATATTCGGAGGAAGACCTGGAGCATTTTGACTATATTGACTTAGAGGATTGACGAATATGAGAATGACGGAAGATGGCAGGCTGGCGGTGTCGTATAACGGCACGCCGGCTTATGATATTATCTGGGAACAGAATTTTGAAGGAATCGCTGCGGAGATTGAGCGGATCGGACTTGCGGGCAGAAGATTCTGTATCGTAACGGACAGCAATGTTGCACCGTTCCACCTGGACGCGTTAAAGAAGGCAATTGCGCCCGCAGCCTTAAAGGTAACGGAATATGTATTTCCGGCGGGAGAGGCAAGTAAGAATCTGGATACCGTAAAGGGCGTATATACGCATCTGATTGAAGAGGCTTATGAACGGAAGGACTGCCTAATTGCTCTTGGAGGCGGCGTGGTAGGTGATCTGACCGGATATACGGCGGCAACGTACCTGAGAGGAATCCGGTTTATTCAGGTTCCGACAACGCTGCTTTCGATGGTAGATTCCAGCATCGGCGGCAAGACCGGCGTGGATTTTGACCGGTACAAGAACATGGTGGGAGCATTCCATCAGCCTTCGCTGGTATATATGAATCTGAATACGCTGCTGACGCTGAGTGCACGTGAATATCTGTCCGGCATGGGCGAGATTATCAAGCATGGCCTGATTAAGGATAAGGATTATTATGAGTGGCTTTCCGCGAACCGGGAGGGCATTCTTGCAAGAGAATACCGAACCCTTCTGACTATGATCCGCGAGAGCTGCGATATTAAGCGCGGCGTTGTCGAACGGGATCCGAAGGAAGCGGGAGAGAGGGCGCTGCTTAATTTCGGACATACACTTGGGCATGCGGTGGAGAAGTTAAAGGATCTGAAGCTTCTTCACGGCGAGTGCGTAGCCATCGGTATGGCTGCCGCATCTGAGATTTCCTGGAGAAAGGGCTTCCTTTCAAAGGAGGAATATGAAGGGATTGTCCGGGTAATTGAAAGCTTCAGCCTTCCTGTTACCGTATCGGGAATCGACGCGCAGGACGTGGTAGAGACAGCCGGACATGACAAAAAGATGGAGGGCGGCAAGTGGAAGTTCATTCTCTTGGAGCGCATTGGAAATGCGATCATTGACCGTACTGTCACGAGAGAAGATGCGAAAGCTGCGGCAATGAATGTAATAAGATAACAGAGCAAAGAGGGTTAATCATACACGAGGACAGACATGAACGAAGAACCGGTTGTATTAGAGGTGACATCCGAATATCAGGGTGTCCGAATTGACAAATTCATTGCGGAGACATCGGAAGGACTGTCCCGATCCTATATCCAGAAACTGATAGCGGACGGGGCAGTTTTTGTTGACGGTAAATCCGCGAAGGCAAGCCTGAAATTGGCTGAGGGACAGGAGGTGTCCTTCCTGCTTCCCGAACCGGAGGAGCTTGTGGCGAAGCCGGAGGACATCCCGCTTGACATCCTGTATGAGGATAACGACCTGATTGTAATTAATAAGCCCAAGGACATGGTGGTGCATCCCGCAGCAGGACACGCGGAGGGAACCTTGGTGAACGCGCTTTTATATCACTGCAGAGATAACCTGTCCGGAATCAACGGCGTGATGCGTCCCGGCATCGTGCATCGGATTGATAAGAATACGACGGGCGTGCTGGTTGTGTGCAAGACGGACGCGGCGCATCAGGGAATTGCCGAGCAGCTGAAGGTTCACTCGATTACCAGGCGTTATAACGCTCTGGTGTACGGAACCTTTAAAGAACCCGAGGGGAGGATTGAAGCGCCGATTGGCAGACATCCGATCGACCGCAAAAAAATGGCAATTAATCACAAGAACGGCAAATCCGCCGTTACGAATTATACGGTGCTGGAACAATTTGGTTCCGGCTATTCGCATATTGAGTGCCGGCTTGAGACAGGACGAACCCACCAGATCCGCGTCCATATGTCGAGCATCGGACATCCGCTGCTGGGAGATGACGTGTACGGAAGCGGAAAGAATCCGTTCCATCTGGAGGGACAGGCGCTGCATGCGAGGGTGCTTGGTTTTATACATCCGATAACGGGCCAATATATGGAATTCGAAGCGCCGCTTCCGGAGTATTTTACGGATCTGGCGGAGAAGCTTCGGAAGATGAGCTAAAAGACAAAGATATGAGAAAGAACGCACAGGATAAAATACCTGTATGAGACAAAGAGGCGCGGGTGCCGCGCAGCAGCTCCGGAAGGGCAATAGCCGGAATTCCCATACGGGCGGCAGGAATGAGGTGTCAGGGGATGAAAAGAAATCTGATTCAAAAACTGATTGAGTGGAAGGATACGACAGAGAGGTCTCCCTTTTTGCTGACTGGCAGAAAGGGAACCGGCAAGACCTATCTTGCGTGTGATTTTGCCAAATCCTTTTACGATAATTATATATACATCAATTTTGAAACCAGCCCCGAAATGCGCCGGATCTTCGGCGGACTGAATCCGGGCGAAGGGGAGAGCCTGACCGACAGACTCTGCGCTTATTATGAAATGCCTGCGGAACTGCTCGCAGCGGTTCCGATTATATTGGATGAAATTACATTCTGCCCGGAGCTGATAGCGGCCCTGTCGGCAGAATCGTGCGAAATGGATTTTAAGGGCGTTTTCTGCCTACTGCTGACCAGTTACAGGGACGAGCTGCCGGAGGGGCTATATGAGGCATTTGGCGCGTTCTGCGGCGAATTGAGAGGTCTGGAATTCGATGAGTTCCTTATTGCCTCCGGAAATGAGTGGTATAATGACGTAATCCGCGGACACTACACAGCCGGAAAAAAGATTCCGGAGATTGTACATAACGAGTTGCTGACTTTGTTCGAAGACTATCTGATTGTCGGCGGAATGCCGGCGGCGGTAAACGAATACCTGAACATGGAATCCACGGTCAACATCCCGGAACAGCACCGGCTGCTTCAGGGCGGCTGCTATGCGGAGATTGCCGGCAAATATTCGGACGGTGACGCATTAAAGATGCGCCAGGTTTACGAGACGGCTGCCGCACAGCTTCTGAAGGAGAACCGCAAATTCCAATACCGTATGATCCGAAAGGGCGCAACCAGCACCCTGTACCACACGGCGATTGCCGCGCTTGTCGGGAACGGCTATCTGAGAACCTGCCCGAAGATGGGGGATGAGACGCAATTCAAATTGTATTTTCCGGATGTCGGAATGCTTCATTCGCAGATGGCATTAAGCGTCTGGGAGGAAGAGAATGCGAGAAAAGCGCTTCTGGAGAATTACGTGCTCAATTCCCTGGAGAACGCGGGATATCATCCGTGTTTTTGGGAGTCGGCTTCTCAGGCAAAGATTGATTTCCTGATTGAAAAGGACGGAGCCATGATTCCGGTTGAGGTGCGTCCCGGAGACAATACGCGCACCAAAAGTATCGGTGTGTATAAAAAGCAGAGCGATTTCCCATATTCGATTAAGATATCCTCCCGGAACTTTGAAAAGGGAGAGGAGATTGAATATATACCGTATTACGCGGTATTTTGTCTGTAGAGGCCGCGGGTGCTGCTGCGAGAAACGAGGTTGAAAAAGGATGAAGGACACAAAAGGAATCCGCCTTCACGAGGGCGAACTGAATATTATGGAGCTGCTTTGGTCGAACCGTGAGCTGGCCGCCAAGGATATTGCCAGGATTGTAAAGGAGTATATTGGCTGGGAGAAGAATACGACGTACACGGTAATTAAGCGGCTGATAGAGAAGGGCGCCATTACGAGGGAGGAACCCGGATTCATCTGCAGAGCGGCGATATCAAAGCAGAAGGTTCAGCAGGCAGCTGCAGATGATGTGATTGATCAATTCTTTGGAGGCTCCTTCAGTGAATTCCTGACGCAGTATCTGAGATATCAGAGATTGAGCTCTGCGGAACTGCTGGAGATGCAGAGGATCGTGAATGAGCAGAAGTATCGGTAGGAGATTGAAAATAATCCCAATATACCATTTGCTGTAAGCTATGTTGTAAGCGATCCGGCTGCTTTTTTACTTAGGATTCGTCTTTTCTCTCAGCTTCACCGCGTTCCTTGCACTGCGCTTGCGGTATTCATCATCAATCGCGGCGTAGTGCCTGCGCGTGGTATTCACATCCTTGTGGCCCAATACGTCAGCGACGAGATAAATATCACCGGTTTCTTTGTATAGCTCAGTACCATAGGTGCTCCGTAATTTGTGCGGAGTTATTTTTTTGAGCGTTGTAACGGTGCTGGAATACTTTTTTACCAGCACTTCAACATTGCGGACGCTGATTCGCTGCATTCTGGAAGAAAGGAACAGGGCATTCTCATGACCGGCAAGCGGAGCCTGGCCCTTGCGGATCTCAAGGTAGGAGAGAAGCGCTTCCCGGACTTCTTCACCGAAATACACCATGGCCTCAGATCCGCCCTTGCGGATGATTCTTACCCGGTCATTCTCGAAATCGATATCTTTGATATCGAGGCCAACACATTCCGAGACACGGATTCCGGTTCCAAGTAAAAGCGTTACGATTGCAAGGTCACGTTCCTTGACCTTTTCGTGGCGCGCCTGCTGAGGCTCACTTAAGGTTTCACCGGATTCGACAACATCTAAAAGCTCAGCGACCTCGTTGACCTCAAGGCGGACAATATTTTTCTCGTGAAGCTTTGGCGTGTCAACAAGAGGAAGCGGGTTGTCCGTAATCATCGAATGTTTGCTCAGATAGTGATAAAAGGTTCTGAGACTGGAAAGCTTACGCTTTAAGCCGCGTTCGTTATTCGTAACTTTTTTTCCGTCTTTTATGTATAATTTCAAATGATCCAGATATTCCTCAATATCGGCGGCCGTCAGAGCGTCCAGGACGCTTAACGGAATGTCACGAAGCGTCGCGTCCTTTAAAGAAGGATTCGCGTCGTGCAGATATTCAAAAAAGTTCTTCAAATCTGTTGCATAAGCGATTCGCGTGCGCGATTCCGTGGTCGGCTCAATGCCGATGAAAAATGTCTTTACATACGGCGGAAGTTCCGAAAGAAGTCTGCGGAGCTTTTCTCGATTCTCAATATCTTTTTGTTCGTGATATGTCAAATTAGCCATGCATTTGGTTCCTCCTTTGCGGTATCTGAAATTCCCTGTAGATTCAAAATCTCTGTAGATTCAAAATTCGTTATTCTGCGATTAGGAAACCTATTTTTGACCCGGTGCAATACGAAATAGTGCTGCACATAACATTGCGCTAAACGCAGGTTTAACGCAAAAATAGCAATAAATTGCGCAAAATACCAAGTTTCACACAAGCTGCAAATCTTGGCGCCGCCTAAGGCACAAAAATCTGGATTGGTCGGCAATCCGTCCGTTCAGGTAATCGAATCCCCATATCGTCTGCGGATATCTCTTACATGCTTGCGCTGAATCTTTCTGTTTACATTGACATATTCAGCGAGCACGGATGCAATCTCGTCAATCTGATTCTCCCTGTAAAGTAACGTTCCGCGGCGCATTAACCGATAACATAATTTGGTTACGAAGCGGCGATTCACGACAAAGGTATGCGGATTCTTTGTACGAATCCGCCCAAGTCTGCAGGAATCTCCAAATACAATGATGGAATAAAAATCATGGAATCCCGTGTATTTGCGAAGAACCTTTCTCAGTGCCCTGATATGCCCTTCGTTCTGCATAATTGGATTATAAAAGGTCCGTCTGCGGCATTTCCGGCCTTTGGAGGCCTTCCAGGTATCCGCGGACGACTGACTGGCGGAATGCTCCGATATCTGAACCCACTTGGGATTGCGGGCTTTCCCTTTGATATAGCCGCTGTAATTCTTGCTTTCAAATACGTAAATACCGGTCTCGTGAATCAGAATCAAATCCACCTCTGTGGTCTGATTCTCACCAGCCGGCAAGTATACGTGATACAGGATGCGTTTGGGTTCCGGCAGATTCTCAAGGCATTGACGCAGGGACCGTTCGCCGAGATCCCCCTGGACTGCAAGAGGATCGGGTTTGGAATGAAATATCTTTTTGAAAGTCATTCTCATTATCAAAATAATGATTACTCCTGCAACCACCCGGGACAGACTGCCAAGTCCCAGAAGGCTGATGCTTCCAAGACTTAGGCTTCCCAAATTCAACGTTTCAAGCATCTCGAAGAGGTTCCGGACGTCCGATTGAAGGATGCAATATATTCCAACGAACATATTAATTCTCTTCACCCAGAATATCTAAAAGACGTTCAATCCCCTCTTGTGTCGTGCTGTTATAGAAATAAGCATACCGGAAAAACAGGAATCCGTCAACCCCATTCTCACGTCCGTACAGAACCTGGTTGCGCAGAACGTCCGAGTCTTTGTACCAGTCACTCTCTTCTGTTTTCATTCCGGCCTTGTAAGCCGCAATTCCGACATATACCTTTACTCCGGGCGCTCGCTCGCACGATAACCAGCGATTTAGTGTAGTATCGAACGGATATTTGCTGTGGCTGAAGGACCAGTAAATCTGCGGACAGATATAGTCAATATAGCCTGGTTCCGACATCCAGGTCTCATAATCGACATAAAAACGGGTGTCCTCGGACAGATAGTCAATATATCCGCCCGGACTGATTCCGAACTCTACCGTATCATCAATCTCCTTGATTGCGGCGTAAATATCATGAATCAGAATGTTTACGTTGTTCCGACGCCAATCGGCGATATCCATCACCTCATCGCCGTCGGCAGCTTTCTTTTGATAGCTGTTATATTCCAGATAGTCAAAATTCGTTTTATAATTGCTTCCGAGGGACGGATAAAAATAATCATCAAAGTGAATTCCATCCACCTCGTAGCGTTCTGCAATTTCAGTCACTCCGTTCAGGATCAATTCCCTTACTTCCGGCACTGCCGGATTGTAATAAAGCTTGCCGTCATAAGAAAGAACATTCCGATCATTGGAAGTATCGTTGTCCTCCAACCAGATTCTGGCCGGGTTATCGGCAGAAAGCGTGGTATAATCGGTAGTATTATTTGTAATGCGGTAAGGATTCAGCCATGCGTGAAGCTGGAGGCCTCTGGCATGCGCGGCCTTTACCATATATTCAAGAGGATCGTAGCCCGGATCCTTTCCCTGCGTTCCGGATGCATAGACCGACCACGGAAAATAATCCGAGTCATACATTGCATCGCCAAATGGGCGAACCTGAACAACAACTGCATTCATATTCATGGAAGCAATATTGTCGAACATGGTATCAATGTATGTCTGAAATCAGCTTCCGAATAGCCGTTCTTGCTGAATTCCAGATAGGATACCCAGACAGCGCGGAATTCAACACTTTGCGTATCAAGAATACGAATGGTCGAATTGCCGGCAAGATCCTGCGCTCTTACACTGTATACTCCTTCCTTCTCAATGGAAAAGGAAGTCAGACCGGTGATATCATACCCTTCCTCTTCCCAAATGTCCAATTCCGGATCCTCGCAGTACCCTTTCAGCCAGCGCAGATCCAGAATGGCACGATCATCCGATGCACGAACGGAAATCTTTTTGCTGCCGTCAGAGGAATCCTTAAGGGTAAGAATCATAACCGGCGGCTCGGAGTCAATATTCGTCACTTCATATGTAATGACACTGCTGTTGCCGTAGGCATCTTTGCAAAAAAAGGTATAACTTCCGTTCTGGGTAACCGTTAAGGCAGAGCTGCCGCTGAAACTGCGGGTCAGCACCGTTCCGGCTCCGTTCTGAAAGTGTGCGGCGCTGAAAGCGCCATAGTCCCATCGTACTTCTTCAATACCGGATTCGTCCGACGTCTTAAGAGTCAGTTTCAGTTCCTGTACCGCGACCCGGGTGTTCGGAGTTACCTTCATATAGGGAGACGTTAAATCGTATCCGTATCCGGCCGCATCCGAGTGGCTGGAGCCGGGAAGCAAAAACATAAATATCAGGAGCAGGGCTCCGAGCAGAACTGATTTTATCACGGAAGCCAGACTTTTTATCCGTTTTCCGTGATCCTGTGTTGCTGTGGAATTGGCTGAGCTGCCTGGTGTCGTATTTCTTCTCATGTGTGTCATCCTTCCTGTCAGGGGAAATATCCGTTCTGTCCGGAGTATTCTTTAACGTCCGGTTGGATATTCCTCAAATATCTGTACAACAGTTTCATAGATTGTCTTTGCCGCAATCTCCTGCTTCTCTGCATTGGTCAAAAGCTTAATATCATTCGCGTTCGTCATGAAGGCCAGTTCGATTAGAACAGCCGGAACTGTATTCAGGTGAACGACATCAAACTTGGCAGTCGGAATTCCGCGATTCCTGAGTCCAAGCGCTTCCGAGAGATTATTCACCAGGGCAGTTGCCAGATCCTGGCTGCGAAGTCCCATATCGTTGCGGCTGTTATTGGACGCCGAATAATAGACGCTGGTTCCCGAAGCACTGGCAGCATCTGCTGCGTTCAAGTGAAGGCTGATGAAGAAATCAGCGTGTACTTTTTCGGCAAAGTTCGCTCTGTCCGTCAGTGTTACCGTGGAATCATCAATTCTGGTATAATATGCTTTAATACCAGAATTGTCAAAATACTTGTGTCCTAACGTGTAAAGCATCTTATAGACAAGATCCTTTTCCTGATAGCCGTAATGAATGGCTCCGGGCTGCTTCCCGCCGTGACCAGGATCAAGAACGACAATCTTATCATAAATCAAATCCGGATCTCTGACCTCAAGCTCCAGCGTATGATTATTGAGCTGATAGCGATATCCCTGGATCTCACTGGTTGTAAAAAGGATCTCCGTAAAGCCTCCTGAGTAAGAAATGGAGATATTCTTTACCTTGTCAGCATGATTCTGGATATAGGTACTGTTCAGGATATCCGAATAATTACCCGATATCCGAATGACAAACTGATTATTCAGATACAGATCCTCGTCCGAAATCATGCTTGCCGTAATGTTGGATGGAAGTGTAATCCGAACATTGCTGACAACAGAGTTCTCCGATGCGGAGGTCCCCGGAAGATACAAGTACATCTGATTGCCTTCCGTTCGAATCGAATAGGTTGTATCCGCATCTTTGCCGATTACAATTCGCGTCTGATTCTCCGTTGGCTTGGATACATTAATATAATGGATCATTTCAAAGCCCGTGGTGGAGGCGGTATAATATTTGAGACCAACACCATTCACCGTATAAGGAAGGAGGATTGTTATCTCAGCATCAGTTTCTGAAATAATGGGATCAAAGGCCTGCATTCCTTCGAACAGCAGGTACTCTCCTTCGGAAGTGGTTCCGCCCTGGAGCTTCTCCAGATAATTCGCTGTTACAATCAGGGTCAGCGACATCCGATCATCGGAAAGACGGATCCGATAGGAGGTATTCGTAACATGTAACTTGACGGACGCCAGTGTTGATACGCCGCCGGTTCCATCCTGAAGATATCCGGTCTCGATTGTATCGACAAGGGAACCGCCGAGACTATAAGTACGCTCTGACGCAATCGACTGATCCGCGATAATCTGAATCGAACCATCCTCTGTAAGCGTTGTCTTAACAGCTCCAACCGGCATACTGAAAGAAAACGTATACTTTTCATAAGTCGAATTCATAGCATAATCTTTGGATACATTAATAAGCGTTCCGATATATTCCGTCTCAATACCGGCGATCTCCGTACACGCTTCGCTGCGCAGATTCTGAATTACATAAGCGGATGCCTCATCCGTATTCCAGGTAAATAAGGCATCCTGAATGCTGGGATATCCATCCTCTTCGCGATCGGGAGCACTTGTTGGAGTTGGAGTCGGTACCTTTGTCGGTGCAGTGGTCGGAGTCACCGTTGGAGCCGCAGTAGGACTCGGTGTAGAGGTTGGCGCAGGTGACGGCGAAACGGTCGGAGTTGGAGCCGCCGGGACTTCTTCATCCGGATGAACATTCTTCTCTCCTTCGTCATCTGCTTCGTACAAGGAATCGTCCTCCGGTTCATCGGGAGATTCTGTCGGACTCGGGGCTGCGGAAGGCACCTGTGAACCGTCAGGAGTAATCTTAGCGGTCTTGGACGGCTGTCCGTCTTGATCCAGAAGAACTACAGTTCCTGTTACACCAGTTGTCTCGGTTGTCTCAATAACGGAACGAATACCGGAATTATCCCAGGTATAACGAAAGCCAAGTGCTTTTGCTGCGGAGGAAGCGGGAACAATAATATAAGACGTATTGTTCTCCAGATTCTTTACAGAAAGCGGCGCATGCTCCAGCCAGATTGCAGTTCCGTTCAAGTCGGCCTCCTGCTTTCCAAGCTTCATAGTAAGAACCAGATTCCCTCTGGAAAGAACAACGGTCTTGGTCTTACTGCTGTAAGTATAATCGACACCCATGGAATCTCCAAATACCTTCTTGGCACGAAGCATGGTTGTATTCTCAAGTATAATTCCCGGCATCTTACCGAGAGATACTTTGCTTCCATCGACATACACCTGAGTGGAAGCTCCGGTATAGGAATATTCCTGGCCATTATAATAAAGCTCAAGCGGTTTCACGATGGCGACCGTGGAAGTCTTACTGGTCCAGGTATAGGATAAACCGAACTGTTCCGCTACAAAACGGGAAGGAACCAGAATCTTTGTCTTATTCGCTTTTTTGAACTTAACTTTAATCGGCGCCGTGCCCATGGTCACCTTTTTCCCATCGACAAGAGCAACCTTGCTTCCGAGAGTCAGAACTACTTTCTTGGAATTATGTTCGATAGTAACGGTACCTGCCGCTTTGTCATAGGTACAAGTAAAACCAAGTGCGGTCTTAAATACATCATAATAGGAAACCAGAGAATAGCCATCAACCAGAATACCGGGAGTTCCCTTCATATCAACCTCATAACCATTCAGTGTGACCTTGATCTGCTTGTCCGTATAACTGATATGTTTCTTTGAAGTGTAGTTATATAATTCAAGAACCTCTTCAGCCTGTCCGACTGCCGGAACGGCCATAGAGATTGTCAAAATCATTATCATAAGAACAGAAATCCATCGGCTGAAACGATGTCTCCCTCCGCACTGTGTCTGTGTGGTAGCCCTTGATTGGTATGTACATGTCTGCATATCTAATAATCACCTCGTCATTGTCTTACCTGGAACAAACTCACCATTCTGCTTCATTGTTCCTAACCTATTGCTGCAAGTATTACAATAACTGACAAAAGTGTTATAAATGTGTCAGAGTATGGATAATTTGAGGGCATAAAAGAAGAAAAACACGAAAAATAGTATCCATGTCTCTCGGTTGACGAACATCGAAGGTTAGGGTATAATATCAGGAAACAGGATACCTGAAGCTATCGTATCCGATACCTTAATACTGCAGAAATGAGGCAATGAATGAAACTACAGCCATTACTAAGCAGCACCCGCAAAGCGGTCGATGAATTCCAGATGATACAGGAGGGAGATAAAATAGCTATCGGCATCTCCGGAGGAAAAGACAGCCTTGCACTATTATACGCACTCGCAGGGCTCAGAAGATTCTATCCCAAACACTTTTCCCTCGAGGCAATCACAGTTGATCTTGGCTTCGGCAGCTTCGACCTAAGCGAAATCCGGGCATTGTGCGAAACGCTTGAAGTGCCTTATACCGTCGTATCCACTCAGATTGGCCAGATCATCTTCTCTGAGCGCGGAGAAAAGAACCCATGTTCTTTATGCGCCAAAATGCGGAAAGGCGCATTCAACGAGAAGGCCAAAGAGCTTGGCTGCAATAAATCCGCATATGCTCATCACAAGGATGATGTAATTGAAACCATGCTGCTCTCACTGATCTATGAAGGTCGCTTCTATACCTTCTCACCGGTTACCTATCTGGATCGAACGGACATAACTCTGATACGGCCGCTCATCTATGTAGAGGAATGCGACATTATAGGCTTCCGGAACCGATATGAGCTTCCGGTAAAGAAGAATCCATGTCCGGCGGACGGTTATACGCGAAGAGAGTACGCAAAGAACCTTGTAAAACAGCTGAATGCAGAAAATCCGGGCGTAAAAGAACGTCTGTTCCGTGCAATTCTGGAAAGCAGCCTTCCTGCCTGGGAAAAAAGAATTCCCTGTATGCGGGGAAAGGAACCCGGGAAGGATTCTGTTCCTAATAAAAACTTGGAAGAGGAAAGATAACGGGGATTATCTCTCATCCAATAATACAGACAGGAGGCAGCTGACAATCTCGTCTGCCTCCTGTCCAACAATCAGTCCGTTCAGTTCTTGGATTCCATTCACGATTCCATTCACAATACAAAGCTGTATATTCCATCGACTAATCGGTTAATCCTGATAATAGGGAACAATCAGATATCCGCCCTCATGGATTGTATCTGACTTAAGGCTGTTACAGGTCTTTATCACCTCAATATATTCCGGAATACTTCCATATTCATCGGAATAATACTCTTCTGCTATCGCCCACAGAGAATCGCCTTCTTCAATTACAACAGAAGCCGTTACGCGCTGCCGCTCAGCCGGAAGCTTCGCAGTTACAGTCGTCGTAATAAACAATATCGAAAACAACATTACAATCATAAGCAGAATCATAAAGAAGGCAATCTTACGATCCATAAGGCGATTCAAAAAAACTACTACTTTGTCCGAAAAACGTTCTGTATTCCTGTGATATCTGCGCTCTGCTGGTCTCTCTTTCTCTAATGTATGGTACATATTCATCCCTCCTGATAAACCTATTCTTCATAAGCAATGATACGAACAAATATTCCGAACATATGGTTCGAACATTTGTTTACTACATTATACAAAACAACTGTTCGATTGTCAAGCCTTCCGGACAAAAAAATTTCCAAAAAAGCGAACATAAGTTTTGCATTTTCCCTGAGAGTATGATATAATAAGATCAGACGTAATACTGACTATTCCCAGCGCGGAAGAGGAACACACCTGTCTATGACGGATACAATATGATTGAATGGAGGTCTACATATGAGTTATGGTAAGATAAGCGCGAAACAAAAAGAGATACTGGAATACTTAAAAGCCCAGATTGTCAGTAAAGGATATCCGCCGGCCGTGCGCGAGATATGCGAAGCGGTACATTTGAAGTCAACATCATCCGTACACTCTCACCTTGAGACGTTAGAGAAGAACGGGTATATCCGAAGAGATCCATCGAAGCCGAGAGCAATCGAGATTATAGATGATAATTTTAACCTGGTAAGGCGCGAGATGGTGCAGGTGCCGATTGTCGGAACCGTTACGGCCGGTCAGCCGATTCTTGCTGTTGAGAATATCGAGGGATACTTTCCGATTCCGGTAGAATACATGCCCAACCAGGAGACCTTTATGCTCACTGTAAAGGGCGAAAGCATGATTAATGCAGGTATTTTCAGCGGAGACAAGATACTGGTTAAGAAGCAGCCGACTGCGAATAACGGTGATTATGTAGTGGCATTGATTGAGGATTCCGTTACGGTAAAGACCTTTTATAAAGAGAACGGCTACTATCGTCTTCAGCCCGAGAATGACACAATGGATCCCATTATTGTAACCAATGTAGAGATTCTTGGTAAGGTAATCGGACTCTTCCGAATGTTTTGATCATTCCGTTCAAGGCAGACAGCATAACGGAATGAATAGCAACAAGGAATAAGCAGCAAAGCGGAACAGCAAAAAAGCAGAACAGCAAAAAGCAGAACAGCAAAAAGGCTGCTGCAGACCATCGAAGTCCCGGAAGGGTTATCCGATGACGGATACCAACCTCCCAGGAATCCTGTATGGCTGCAGCAGCCTTAATGATTGCTGTCAGGCGTTCAGGTCATTTCTCTCAACCTGTCTGCAGTCTCTCCAGATACGCTCCAGATCATAGAACAGACGGTCTTCCTTCGAGAACACGTGTACGACGATATCGCCGTAATCCATCAGTACCCAGCCGGAGGAATGAATGCCCTCGATGCGCTTTGCATGATAGCCTGCGCGGCCGAGCTTCTCTTCTACTTCACCGACCATTGCCTCCACCTGGGAGGAACTGGTACCATTTGCAATAATAAAGTAATCTGCGATTACACTGATTTTGCCGATTTCAATCACCCTGATGTCTTCTGCCTTTTTAGAATCCAGTGCATCATAGGCGATTCTGGCCATTTCGATTGATTGATTCTGCATAATAACTCTCCCTTCCTGCCTGAAGTCGGAAAGACGCACCTCCCTCTGTCAGGCATAGTATTGTCTCAACGGAATTCGTCAGGATTTCCGGTTATTCGTTATTGGGTGCCGCTATCTGTGCATAATACTGCAAGGTCTTCTCGGTCTCCGGATCGGTCGGAGTATTCTCCGATTTTAAATAATCAAGCGTGTTCCAGGCTACCATATATACGGCGCGATCCAGGTCAGTAAAGCAAAGCTTTCGAATCTCGTCCAGAGACGGCTTTGCGGGCTGATTTCTCATCGGTTCGATGTAATCGGCCAGATAAATAATCTTCTCAAGCACAGTCATCTCAGGCCGGCCGGTTGTGTGCCAGGTGATCGCTGATAGGATGCCCTCATCCTTTACGCCATATTCTTTCTTTGCATAATAAGCTCCGAGCTTTGCGTGAAGCAAGGATGGATGCTTCTGCTCGATTTCGCTGACCGGCAGATTGTGCCGGATGCATTCGGCCAACTGCTCCTCGGCCGTAAGATACTTGGCGCAGTCGTGCAGCAATCCCGCAACGAGTGCGCGCGTCTGATTCTCGCCAAAGATAAGCGCCATATCGGCTGCGGTATAGGCGACGCCAACCGTATGCCAAAACCGTTTTTTGGGCAGTACCTTGCGAACCTTGCTGCCAATTTCTATCATGTCATATTCCATATCTAACTCCAATCACCGTCTAACCCTGGGACGGTTCCAAAGAAGTCTGCCGATAAAGACCATGCTCCAGGATATAGCGTCTGACCGGTTCCGGCGTCAGGTATCGGATTGAGCGGCCCGCCATGCACCGCTCCCGGATATCATGGGAGGAAATCTCAATGTTCGGAACCAGAAGAAGCCTCACATCGGCATTGTATGTGCGGTTTAAATGCGCAATCTGTTCTTTGGCGCGCGCAAGAGACATTCCGTCCCGTTCCGCAGCGAGGACGCAGGCAAGCTGTAAAATGGTCTCGGGTCTTCTCCAGCTTTCAAACTGCATGAGCGAATCTCCGCCGATAATAAAACAGAACTGCGTATCAGGCTCTCTGGAAGTCAGAATCTCCAGAGTATCCGCGGTGTACGTGTATCCTTCGCGCTCTAACTCTTCACCGGAAAATACAAAATGCGGGTTATCCGCAATCGCAAGCCGGACCATCTCGGCGCGGTGAGCTTCATCAATGATAAAAAGCTCACGTTTGTGCGGCGGATTCTTTGAGGGCATGAACAGCACCTCGTCGAGATCGAACTGATTGTATGCGCTTTCTGCAAGCAGGAGGTGTCCGTAATGAATCGGATTAAAGGTGCCTCCCATTATGCCTGTCTTTTTCATACCAATTCTCAAACCTTTCTGAAACGGCAGACTGGCTGCAGCCATAAGCCGCAGGGCTAGTTATTCTTCTTTTTATCGACTGGAAGCTCGATCCTTTTGTGTTCCTTCGACTCACGGTACAGTACGATCTTCTTACCGATTACCTGAACCAGCTCCGAACGGGTACGTTCTGCAGCCATGATTCCGAGCTCCTTCGGATCATCCAGACAATTATTGAGTACCGCAATCTTAATTAGCTCTCTTGCCTCAAGCGCCTCGTTAATTCCCTTGGTAATCTCCGGCGTAAGGCTGGACTTGCCGATCTGATAGATCGCGTCGATATTCATCGCAAGGCCCTTAAGATATGCTCTCTGTTTTGTAGTAAGCATGTAACACCTCATTCCTGCCCGCAGCCCGCCAACCGGGCTGTCAGGCATAAAATTTCTTTATTTGTAATAGTCGAACACCAGTCCGTACATACGAACAGTGTCACCATCTTTAATTCCTCTTGCCTCCAGCTCTTCCAAAATACCGTTATTCTTCAGAAAATTCTGGAAGAACTCAAAGCCCTTCTCGGAATCCAGATTCGTATAACCGAGCATACGTTCGATACGGGGACCTTCCACGACGAACACTCCCTCTTCGTCCACCTCGACGGTGTACGGCTCGTCGAATACTGGAATCTCGTTCTCAGGGAAATACTCCTGCTCGAAGACGATCGGCTCCACGTCGATTGTCTTTAAAAGACCGCTGACATAATCAAGCAGCTCTTTAACACCCTCACGGCTGACTGCAGAGATCGGAAATACTTTGATTCCCTTCGGTTCAAACGCTTCCTTTAAGCGATTTAACGCTTCCTCACGTTCTTCCCCATACAGCACATCCAGCTTATTTGCAGCGATAACCTGAGGCTTGTCCGCGAGCGAAGCGGCGTAATTCACGAGCTCGGAATTAATCTTCTCAATATCGTCAACCGGATCGCGTCCTTCTGTCGAAGCAGCGTCCACTACATGAATCAGAACTCGCGTTCGTTCAATATGCTTTAGGAATTCATGACCAAGGCCAACGCCCTCCGACGCACCCTCAATCAGACCAGGAATATCCGCCATCACGAAGCCGCGGCTTCCTTCCATATCGACAACGCCAAGAACCGGATTCAGCGTTGTAAAGTGATAATTCGCAATCTTCGGTCTTGCATTGGTTACGCAGGAGATCAGCGTCGATTTGCCGACATTCGGGAAACCGACCAATCCAACGTCCGCGATCATCTTAAGCTCCAGCGTAACATTCAGCTCTCTTCCGCTCTGGCCCGGCTGTGCGTACTTTGGAACCTGCATGGTCGGAGTCGCATAGTGCTGGTTGCCCTTGCCGCCGCGTCCGCCCTTTAATACCGTCACTCTGCGGTTATCATGGGACATATCCGCGATAACCTTGCCGCTCTCGGTCTCCTTAATTACCGTTCCTTCCGGAACCTTAACGACCAGATCCGCGCCGTCCCTGCCGCTGCAGCGCTTCTTACCGCCGTTCTCGCCGTCACCGGCACAATATTTGCGGATATAACGGAAATCATTCAGCGTATTCAATCCGTCATCCACTTCAAATATCAGGTCGCCGCCCTTGCCGCCGTCGCCGCCGTCCGGACCGCCCGCCGCAACGAACATCTCTCTGCGGAAGCTGACATGCCCGTCGCCGCCCTTGCCGGAGCGGATATAGATTTTTGCACTGTCTGCAAACATAGCAGTTCACCTCCTAATTGCAGTATAATTAAAAGTTGTAAAGAAATTCTCCGTAAAGTAAAAATAACCCCAAATTCAAGATATTATCCTGAAATTCGGGGTCAAAATTCCATGTTTACTGCTCTACAGGATGAACGCTGGCCTGAGTCTTATCTCTGCCTTTTCTCTCGAATCTTAAAACACCGTCAACCAGAGCAAATAATGTATCATCACCGCCGATACCTACGTTAACACCGGGATGAATCTTTGTTCCACGCTGTCTGTAAAGAATGTTACCAGCCTTAACAAACTGACCGTCCGCTCTCTTTGCGCCTAAACGCTTGGACTCGGAATCTCTGCCGTTCTTGGTGGAACCAACACCCTTTTTATGAGCAAAAAACTGAAGGTTCAACTTTAACATAACCTACACCTCCTTGGCTTGAAATCTGATATATTTCGTTCCATATTCTTCCTGAATTCCGGACAGACCAAGCATTAAAGTCTTTAACAAAAGCTCTGTCTCAGGGGTCATATCAGAAAGAATCCTGAAGTCTATCAAACCCTTTTCTTCGTCCTCTTCATATTGAAAAGTATCCTCCGTAAAAGATTCGACAGCATTGATGGTATTCAGAACCAGAACCGATGCCGCTGCACATACAATATCACTGCCTCGTCTTGCGAAGCCTGCATGTCCGCTTACCGAAAATCCGGTCATCTTCCCATCTTTCGTATATACGGATACCGTAATCATGGTTCTTATGCGTTGATCTTCTCGATCTTCACTGCAGTATAAATCTGTCTGTGACCATTCTTCTTGTGGTAGCCGGTCTTTCTCTTATACTTGTAAACAATAACCTTCTTACCCTTGCCTTCTTCCACAACGGTCGCGGATACACTGGCTCCAGCTACGGTAGGGTTACCTGCCTTTAACTCTCCGTTGTTAACAACGAGAACCTGATCGAAAGTAACTGTCTCACCAGCTGCTGCACCAAGTCTCTCAACCTTAATGATATCGCCTTCGGATACTTTGTACTGTTTACCACCTGTTGCTATAATCGCGTACATATGGCACCTCCTCTTATCATTACTCGCCAGCTGTGGTGCCCGTCTCTGCTTTTGGCAGGATCGGAACTTCACGAACCTCGCTGTGCGGCACTATAGCGCAGACTTACCGCGCACTTGATTACTTTAACATATCTGCCTGTAAATGTCAATAGGTTTTTACTTATTTTCCAGTAATTTATTTACGCTGACCAGCTTGACGCAGAGCACGAACAATTCGGTTGCCTGTGTCAGCTCTTCCGGAGTCGGGAAGGACGGAGCAATACGGATGTTGGAGTCATGCGGATCCTTATGATAAGGATAGGTCGCACCTGCTGCCGTCATGATAACACCTGCCTCCTTACACTTCGCGATAATCTCCTTTGCGCAGCCGTCCATTGAGTCAAACGAGATGAAATAACCGCCCTTCGGCTTGATCCAGCTTCCGATCTCAAGGCCGCCAAGCTCTCTCTCCAGAATGTCAAGAACCGCCTCGAACTTCGGACGAAGGATTGCGGCATGCTTTTTCATATGTTCTACGATACCGTTCATATCCTTATAGTAACGAACATGGCGCAGCTGATTCACCTTATCGTGGCCGATGGTCTGAATCGTAAGCTGCTTGCGGATACCGTCGAGATTGGCCTTGGAAGCCGCGATTGCTGCAACACCGGAGCCGGGGAAGCTGATCTTAGAGGTCGAGCAGAACTTATATACCATATCAGGATTGCCCGCCTTCTCACACTCGGCGAGAATCTCGATTAAATAATCCTGATCATCGTCGTATAAATGATGAACGCCGTACGCGTTATCCCAGTAAATACGGAAATCCTTTGCAGCGGGCTTGAGTCGTGCGAAACGGCGAACGCACTCATCCGAATAGGTGATGCCCTGCGGATTCGAATACTTCGGGACACACCAGATACCCTTGATAGCCTCGTCTTCGCTGACAAGCTTCTCCACCATATCCATATCAGGGCCTTCGGGAGTCATCGGAACATTAATCATCTCAATTCCGAAATATTCGGTAATCGCGAAATGTCTGTCATATCCGGGAACCGGGCAGAGGAACTTAACCTTATCGAGCTTGCACCAGGGAGTGCTTCCCATAACGCCATGATGCATGGAGCGGGAAATCGTATCGTACATTACGTTCAGGCTGGAGTTGCCGTAGATAATGATATTCTCGGCAGGAACCTCAATCATAGCGCCAAGCAGTTCCTTCGCTTCCTTAATACCATCCAGAATACCGTAGTTGCGGCAGTCAACGCCCTCTTCACTCTTTAACTCGGAGCTGCTGTTCAGGATGTCCATCATCTCCATGGAAAGATCCAGCTGAGCTGCGGAAGGCTTACCTCTGGACATATCAAGCTTTAAGCCCTTTGCCTTAACCTTCTCGTACTGTGCTTCCAGGTCCGACTTCAATGCTAACAGTTCTTCTTTCCTCAGTTCTTTATAAGCAGACATAAATTCCCTCCATATTCAGTGATACTTTAACTTGTTAAAGCACTAATTTTATTGCTCAATATTGTATTCCAGTTTTTTTTATTTTGCAAGAGGAAATTTGTGTTTTTTTGTAATTTCGCTCTTATGCATAAAATTTGCCCCTGTCAGGGGCAAAAGAAAGTGCCTTATGTCAGCGGACAAAGCATGGATATGCTCCTATCCGGCACACGTCAGGTCAGCGAACATAGGACAGCGCCTACAAAATCCGCTAACGCGGCTGCGTTCACCTTCAGCTGGCAGCCGCGGACACCGGCACTGATTGTAATCTCCTCGTGTTCCTTCAGGCTTTCATCCATGTAAGTCGGATATTTTTTCTTCATTCCGATCGGAGAACAGCCGCCGCGGATGTAGCCGGTCAGACCAAGCAGATCCTTGACATGGACCATCTCAATTTTCTTATCTCCGACTGCTGCCGCCGCCTTTTTCAGATTAATCTCCTGGGCAGCCGGGATGCAGAAGACCATGATTCCCTTCTTCTCCCCCCGGGCAACCAGAGTTTTAAATACCTGCTCAACCGGTACGCCGATCTGCGCGGCAACGTGTACGCCCGAGAGGTCGTTCTCATCTACTTCATATTCCAGCGCCTGGTAAGGAATCTTTGCCTTATCAAGCTGGCGCATTGCATTTGTCTTGTTCATGATACTATCTCCATTCCTGTCAGGAGTATGCGAAGCAATTCCTGACAGAGCGAATTATGAGTGAAGCATTCACTCGTTTTTCTGAAGCTGCTCATACAGCGGCCTGCGGATCTTTTTTCTTGTAACCTCGACAAGTCCGAGCGCCGTCATGTCGATCAGCCTTGTCTTTACCGGATCAAGCCGGAAGAGTCCGTCGAGCGCGGCAAGCAGCTCCTTCTTTGCCTCGTCGCTCTCCAGATCAATAAAATCAATCAGAATAATCCCGGAAAGATTGCGCAGACGAATCTGTTTTGCAATCTCTGCCGCCGCTTCCAGATTCATCTTGCGGAAGGTCTCCTGTGCCTTCTTCTTCCCTTCGATCGCCTTGCCGGTGTTCACATCAATCACCGTCAGCGCCTCGGTCGGCTGAATAATAATATTGCCGCCGGATTTGAGCCAGACCTTTTCACGAAGCGCCTCCGATATCTTGTGAGAGATACCGTAGAGATGATCGAGAGAAAGCAGCTTGTCCTGATACAAACGAAGCTTCCTCTCTTCCTCTGGGAGATATTCTTTCATATAGTCCTGTATCTCCGTGTGCAGCGCGGTATCATCCGTTATAATCTCATCCACCAGCGCATCGTAGCTGTCACGCAGCGCGCATAAATACGCGGGCGGCGTCCGATACACCGCGGAAAAGCAGGTCCGCTGTACACCCTGGGTGCAAAGCTTTTCATATAACGCCTTTAATGAGGCAAGCTCGGATACGAATTCCTCCTCCGATGCCGTCTCTGCGTTCGTGCGGACGATCAGGCCGAAGCCGTCCGAAAGTCCGGTCTGTGCAAGCTCCTTCAGGCGTTCGCGAACCGTAGGCTCTGTAATCTTTGAGGAGACGCCAACGCCAAAATGCCCGTGAGCCAGAACCACATACCGGCCGGTCAGATTCAGATTCCCGGTGACAACCGGAGCCTTTGTCTTAACCGCCTCTCTTGCGACCTGAACCAGCAGCTCATCGCCGACGCGGACCGGGTGGGCATCACCTGCCGCAGAACGCCCGGAAAAAATCGGGTGATGGTTCTCTTCCAGCGAATAATAACACATCTGCCCGCCCGCAATCTCAATAAAAGCGGCGTTGATATTCTTGACGATATTCTTAACCTTGCCGACGTAAATATTTCCAAGGATACTCTCTGTGCCATACGGATCCGCCTGAACCTGAATCAGTTCCTTATCCTGAAAATATGCGGAGAGAACCTGGTTATCCTTTCGGAGCATAATAAATCGATTCACGAAAGCCTCCATCGCTATTCTATATTCTGTTATTCTGTATTCTGCTTGTTCTATCCTCGGTTATCCGATCAGACCGACAAGCTTTCTTTCCGGAAGCGTTTGGGTCCGGACACATTCATCAATCTGCATTCTCGTAAGCCCGGAAAGCGCTGTATCCTGATATACCTCAAGCCTGTGAATCTGCCAAGCGAACTCATTATATTCCAGTCCCGTGGATTCACAGAACGCCTCAATTACAAGCTCCGGCTTGATATTCACAGAGCTTCCGGCGGATAACTGTAAAAATACCCGGATACCGTTCTCGTAGCGCTCCGCATGACTTTCCGGATAAGCCTCCGCACCCGGGAACGCATACGCATAGATCCACGGACGAATATCCATCTCTCGCTCGGTCTTTTTGGATTTCTTCATAACCGGAATGGACGCGGAAGCGAGGAACGCAGCAAAGGCCTTCTCAAACGTCTCCCTGTCCATCGCAAAATCATACCCGTCCTTGAACGACACCAGATAATCGGCCGCCGCAACCAGAGACATCGCGGTCTCCCTGCGCTGATTGGGAAGGGGCTCGGGCAGAACCTTTACGCCGGTCACTTCGATGCCCTCCACCATAACCGCATTTAACTGTGCCATCATCTCCTCCGGCTCCCCGCAGGTATGAAGCTCCACATCCAGATACTCTGCATCCGACGTAATTCCGACACCGAGCGGAGAAGCAAATGACATAATCTGGTGGGGAGAAAATCCCTGCGAATACACCACATCCAGCCCCGCCCTGCGGATGGCTTTCTGGAAGAAGCGCATGGTATCCAGGTGACCGATAAACTTTAATACGCCGTATTTACAAAACCGGATTCGTACCATCATCTGCGGCTTCCTCCTTTCTCGGTTCGTAGCAGACGCCGCCATGGAACACTCTCGCTCCGCAGCCCGCGCATGCCTTGCGGCAGTTCGGTGTTACCGTCTCAGCCTTTGCGCGCTCGTACTCCCGCCAGAGGAATTCCTTCGTAATACCGGCGTCGATGAAATCCCACGGCAGGATCTCATCCTTCGACCGTTCTCTGTGAATATAAAAATCAATATCAATCTGATTCTGCTCAAACGCCTTCATCCATCTGTCATAGTGAAAATACTCCGACCAGGAATCGAACAAACATCCGTCCTTGTAGGCATCATAAATTACCTTTGCAATCCTGCGGTCGCCTCTTGCGAAGATACCCTCCAGAATCGTCAGCTCCGCATCATGCCAGTTGTAACGAATACTCTTATAATTCAGCTGCTCCTTCAACTTACGGTGCAGAATGCTCTGCTTGGATAAGAACTCCTCCGCGGTATTCATTCGAACCCACTGGAACGGAGTGAAGGGCTTTGGTACAAAGAAGGAGGTACTGGTCGTAATCGCAACCTTGCCATTTCTCTGATCCTTCGGAATCGTATAATATTCTCTTGCAATCTTGTCCGAGAGCACCGCAATTCCTTCAATATCCTCCTCCGTCTCCGTCGGAAGTCCGAGCATAAAATACAATTTCACCTTATTCCAGCCCCCGACGAACGCGTCCATTGCGCCCTTTAAAATATTCTCTTCGGTTAAGCCCTTGTTGATTACATTTCTCAGACGCTGTGAGCCTGCCTCGGGTGCGAAGGTTAAGCTCGACTTGCGGACATCCTGAACCTTGCTCATAACATCGAGCGCAAATGCGTCGATACGAAGCGAGGGAAGGGAGATATTCACGCCGCATTTTCCAAATTCCTCAATCAGGAAATATACCAGCTCCGGAAGCTTCGAATAATCGCTCGAGCTCAACGAGCTCAGGGATATCTCCTCATGTCCGGAGGAACGAAGCATGGTCCGTGCCACTTCCTTCAAATACTCCACGTCGCGCTCGCGAATCGGGCGGTACAGCATGCCCGCCTGACAGAAACGGCAGCCGCGAATACAGCCGCGCTGAATCTCAAGAACAACGCGGTCCTGAATTGCCTTAATATAGGGAACCAGGGGCTTCTTCGGATAGAACGTGTCAGACAGCTCCATCTCCACCTGCTTGCGGATTACGGGCTTTGCATGAGGGCTGTTCGGAGTGAACGAACGAATCGTGCCGTCCTCGTTATATTCCACATCATACAGCGAAGGAACATAGATTCCTTCAATCTCAGCGATGCGGTCCAGGTAATCCTTTCTGGAGCCGCCAACGCGCTTATTCTCTTTATAGGCGTCGAGCACCTGATCATACACGGTCTCTCCCTCGCCGATATAAAAGCAGTCAAAAAAGTCTGCAATCGGTTCCGGGTTATAGGAGCAGGGGCCGCCGCCGATTACAATCGGATCCTCCTCGGTTCGCTCCGCTGCAAAAATCGGAATGCCGGACAGATCCAGAATCTGCAGCACATTGGTGTAGCACATCTCGTACTGCAGCGTAATGCCAAGGAAATCGAAGTCCTTTACCGGGTCCTGAGATTCAAGCGCAAATAAAGGGAGCCTCTTTTCGCGAAGGAGCTTATCAAGATCCGTCCAGGGCGAATAAACTCGTTCGCAATACGTGTCCTCCCTTTGATTAAACATGTCATACAGAATCTGGATACCGAGGTGGGACATCCCAACCTCGTATACGTCCGGAAAGCACATGCAGAACCGAATGTCAACCGACTTCGGATCCTTCTTTACCATGTTGACCTCATTTCCGATATAGCGTGCCGGCTTGTCTATTGTCAGCAGAATTTCATCGGATAATGCGTTCTTTCTCATTCTGCTCAGCCCTCACCCTTCGTATCAGGGTCCTCTACTGTACCGGTGCAGACTTCGACCTCCTCGGTCTTCTGCTCTGCGCAGCATTCACAGGAACCTTCGTTCGTCTCTTCCCCGCAGCACTCGCAGGAATCCGCCTCCGCTGCTTCCTCACAGCACTCACAAGCCTCGTCTGTAACCACTTCCCCTTCTGCCGCTTCAGGCTGAGGCAGCTTCGCGCCGCAGGTGCTGCAGAATAATGTACCGGCCTTCATCTCCGCGCTGCAATTCGGGCATACGACAAGACCCTTAAGCTTTTGAATCTCAGCCTTATACTGAGCGATCTTAGCCTGGGACTGAGCGATTACGCAGAAATTCTCCGCGAACATCGGATCCTCCTCTTCTTTATGAGACTCATAATAAGCCTTGCCGATCGCCTGATACTGACTGCGAAGCGCTTCCTCTTCCGAATTCATCTGTGTAGTCAGACGAACAATATCCGTCATATCCTTTGCCTTCTGAGCCACATCCTTACTCTTCTCAGAAAACGTCTTACTCAGCTTATCTAAATTAATAAATGCCATAAACAACTCTCCTTTCTATTTACCGGTCAGGCCCTAAAAAGACCCCATCCGTGAGCATCCTACCCTTATTATACCTGATTTTCGGGAGACTACAAGAGTTTTTTCATTAGAAAACGCCGGAAACTTTACAAAACCCTCCTAAAAAAGCAAAAAGGAAAGGAAAAAACGCACGAATTTAAGAAAAATTCACGAATCCCCTATTCCTCTCAAGAGAAAAAAGAGGTATAATGTCCGTACAGGGCGGAGTCAGACCAGCCAAAGGGCCCTCTGACAAGCTTGCTTGATCAGAGGG